>JASGDV010000265.1:0-3571 GCA_049841255.1 Sphingobium sp. | reverse complement strand
TTCACGCCCATCCATAGCCTCCGCTCAATCGCGGAACCCTATGAATCAGCACTTACGCCCTTTGGGAATCCTGAATGTCGATCGGCCCTAGGGATACAGCATCCCTTCATGCCAATGATCCCCATGCCGGGTGAACAGGCGGCGCTCATGCAGCCGATGCTCGCGGTCCTGCCAGAATTCGATCCGCTGCGGTTTCACCCGAAAGCCCGACCAGTGCGGCGGGCGCGGCACCGGCCCGTCCTCGAACCGCTGGCGCATCTCCTCATAGCGCGCCATGAAGACGTCCCGCGACTCCAGCGGTTGCGACTGGTCCGAAGCCCATGCGCCCAACTGGCTGTCGCGGCTGCGCGTCGCGAAATAGGCGTCGGCGGTGGCCTCGTCCACGCGTCCCACCGGCCCTTCGATCCGGATCTGCCGCCGCAGCGATTTCCAGTGAAACAGCAGGGCGGCATGGGGATTGTCCATCAGTTCCCCCGCCTTGCGCCCCTCGAAATTGGTGTAGAAGATGAAGCCATCCGGCCCATGGCCTTTCAGCAGCACCATCCGCACCGAAGGCCGCCCGCGCTCGTCGGCGGTGGCCAGCGCCATGGCGTTGCTGTCGTTGATCTCGCTCTGGCGGGCCTCGCCATACCAGTCGTCGAACAGGGCAAAGGGGTCTGTCATGCCGCGACCTTATGAAGAAGCGGGCCTGCTGTCGATACGGGGCAACCGCAACTTGAACGCGGCGGCGCTTTTCTCCACATAGAGTAGCAAATTCTCTTCTTCCCGATCCAAAGACAAAGGCAGCACGACGTAAATGGCCGATCCCTATTCCACATTGGGCGTCGCAAGGGGCGCGAGCGAGGCGGAGATCAAGTCCGCCTATCGCAAGCTCGCCAAGGAACTGCATCCCGACCGGAACAAGGACAATCCGAAGGCGGCGGAGAAATTCTCCTCCGTCACCAGCGCCTATGACCTCCTGTCCGACAAGGACAAGCGCGCGCGCTTCGACCGGGGAGAAATCGATGCGGACGGCAATCCGACCGCGCCCTTCGGCTTCGGCGGCGGCGCGGGCGGCGGTTTTCGCGGCCATCCGGGCGGCGGGCAGGCGGGCGGCTTCGAATTCAACGGCGGCGGCGCGGACTTCGGCGACATCTTCGAAGGGCTGTTCGGCGGCGGCGGACGGCGCGCTGGCGGTGGAGGCGGCGGCTTCGGTTTCGGCCGCAACGCGCCCCCGCAAAAGGGCGCGAACGCCGCCTATCGCCTGGCCGTGTCCTTCGTCGACGCCGCGACCCTCGCCCCGCAGCGCATCACGCTTCAGGACGGCAAGACCATCGACCTCAAACTCTCGCCGGGCGTGGAGACGGGCACGCAGATGCGCCTCTCCGGCAAGGGCCAGCCCGGCCCCGGCGGCGCGGGCGACGCCATCGTCACCATCGACGTGAAGCCGCATCCCTTCTTCCGGCGGGACGGCGACAATGTGCTGCTGGACCTGCCCATCACCCTCGACGAGGCGGTGAAGGGCGGCAAGGTCAAGGTGCCGACCGTCGACGGCCCGGTGATGCTGGGCATCCCCGCCGGGTCAACCTCCGGCAAGACGCTGCGCCTGCGCGGCAAGGGCTTCACGGCCAGGGACGGCAAGCGCGGCGACCAGCTCGTCACTCTCCAGATCGACGTGCCCGCCGACGATCCGGCGATCAGGGCGCTGATGGAGAGTTGGCAGGACAGCCGCGCCGTCCGCTCCCATCTGGGCGTCTGAGGCGTTAGGGGAGGAATGCCGCAGCCTTCTCCCCTTTCCCCTGAATCGCGCCGCCAGGTCGCGCGTCAGGCGCGCAGCCGCCTCAACCGCCATATCGACCGGGTGCGCCCCGGCAGCCACGCCTTCGAGGTGATGAAGCGCGTCGCCGTCGGCACCTATAGCGACGGCTTCATCCATGCCGGGAACCTCGCCTATCTCTCGCTGGTGGCGCTGTTTCCCTTCTTCATCGTGGCGGCGGCGGTGGCCAGCATCTTCGGCCGCTCGCACGACGGGCTGGCGGCGGTCGGCGCTTTCCTCGACAATCTGCCGCGCGGCGTGGCGGACGTGATCCGCCAGCCCATCGCCGATGTCCTTGCCGCCCGCACCGGCCCGCTGCTCTGGCTGGGGGCGCTGGTGGGCCTGTGGACCGTGGGCAGCCTCATCGAAACCATCCGCGACATCCTCCGCCGCGCCTATGGCACGAAAAGCACGAAATCCTTCCTTCATTACCGCATGACCGCCATCGGCATCACGCTGGCGAGCGTGTTGGCGGTGATGTTCTCCTTCTCGCTTCAGGTCGCGGTGACGGCCATCGATCAGTTCATCCACCGCCTCTTCCCCTTCGCGGACGAAGCCATCCGCATCCTCACCCTCACCAAATTGGTGCCCAGCGCCATCCTCTTTCTTTCGCTCTGGTCGCTTTACTGGTCGCTGACGCCCAGCCTCTACAAGGATGCGCGCTTCCCCAAATGGCCCGGCGCGGCGGCGACGACGGGCTGGTGGTATGCCGTGACGCTGCTGCTGCCGCCGACGCTGGGACTGCTCGGCAGCTATGACCGCACCTATGGCAGTCTGGCCGGCGTGATGATCACGCTCATTTTTTTCTTCCTCGTCGGGCTTGGCGTGGTAATTGGCGCGGAACTCAATGCGGCGCTCGCCGAATTTCCGGATGAGGAAGAGGCGCCCGACGGCAAAGGGAACGGGACGGAAGAATGAACGGGTTGATGGCAGGAAAGCGCGGCCTCATCATGGGCCTTGCGAACGACAAGTCGCTGGCCTGGGGCATTTCGAAAGCCCTGCGCGCGCAAGGGGCGGAACTGGCTTTCTCCTATCAGGGCGAGGCGCTGGCCAAGCGCGTGAAGCCGCTGGCGGAGGAACTGGGATCGGATTTCCTGATCGACTGCGACGTGTCCGACATGGAAAAGCTGGACGCCGCCTTCGCCGAAGTGAAGGCGCGCTGGGGCAAGCTGGATTTCGTCGTCCACGCCATCGGCTTTTCGGACAAGAACGAGCTGCGCGGCAAATATGTCGACACCAGCCTCGACAATTTCCTGATGACGATGAACATCTCCGCCTACAGCTTCGTCGCCGTGGCGAAGCGCGCGCGCGACCTGATGGCGGAAGGGGGCAGCTTGCTGACGCTCAGCTATTATGGCGCGGAAAAGGTGATCCCGCACTATAATGTCATGGGCGTGGCCAAGGCGGCGCTGGAAACCAGCGTCAAATATCTGGCGATGGACCTGGGGCCGGAGAATATCCGCGTCAACGCGATCTCCGCCGGTCCCATCAAGACGCTGGCGGCCAGCGGCATCGGCGATTTCCGCTACATCATGAAGTGGAACGAACTGAACTCCCCCCTTCGCCGCAACGTCACCATAGAGGATGTCGGCGGCGCGGGCCTCTACCTCCTTTCCGACCTCGCATCGGGCGTGACGGGCGAGGTGCACCATGTCGACGCGGGCTACAATGTCATCGGCATGAAGGCGGAGGATGCGCCGGACATCGCGCTGGACAAATGACTCATGACCCCTCTCCCCATCGGGGAGAGGGAGGGGCCCGCCGCGAAGCGGTGGG
>JASGDV010000264.1:0-11690 GCA_049841255.1 Sphingobium sp. | reverse complement strand
CCGACAGGCCCAGCACCTCGACCGGGGTCGACGGGCCAGCGACCTTCACATTCTGCCCCTTGTCGTTGATGAGAGCGCGGACCTTGCCGCTTTCCGCACCGATGACGAAGGTGTCCCCGACCTTGAGCGTGCCGCGACGGACCAGAACGGTCGCCACCGCGCCGCGTCCCTTGTCGAGTTGCGCCTCGATCACATTGCCTTCGGCGGCGCGGTCGGGGTTGGCGGTCAGTTCCATCAGCTCCGACTGGAGCAGGATCTTCTCGATCAGGTCATCAAGGCCCTGCTTCTTGAGCGCCGAGACTTCGACGTCCTGGGTTTCGCCGCCCATTTCCTCGACGATCACCTCATGCTCCAGCAGGCGCTCGCGCACGCGCTGGGGATTGGCTTCGGGCTTGTCCACCTTGTTAATCGCGACGATCATGGGAACGCCAGCGGCCTTGGTATGGTTGATCGCCTCGATGGTCTGCGGCATCAAGCCGTCGTCTGCCGCCACCACCAGGATGACGATGTCGGTGACGTTCGCGCCACGCGCGCGCATCTCCGAGAAAGCCTCGTGGCCCGGCGTGTCAAGGAAGGTGATCGTGTCGCCACTCTTGGTCTTCACCTGATAGGCGCCGATATGCTGGGTGATGCCACCGCTTTCGCCCGCCACCACATCGGTGCCGCGCAGGGCGTCGAGCAGGCTGGTCTTGCCATGGTCGACATGACCCATGATTGTGACGACCGGAGGACGGGGCTTCAACGTCTCGGGCGCATCCGCCTCGCCTTCCATGCCGATTTCGACGTCGGCTTCGGACACGCGCTGGATGCGGTGACCGAATTCCTCGACCAGCAGCTCCGCCGTATCCTGATCGATCGGCTGGTTGAGCGTGACGGCGGTGCCCATCTTGAACAGGGCCTTCACCAGATCCGCGCCCTTTTCGGCCATGCGGTTGGCGAGTTCCTGCACGGTGATGCTTTCAGGCACCACGACGTCGCGAACCTGCTTCTCGCGCGGCTGGCTGCCGCCGGAATAATGGGCGCGGCGTTCCTTTTCGCGCGCGCGCTTCAAGGCGGCGAGCGAGCGCGCGCGGGCGCTGTCATCGTCGGCCAGAGCGCGCGTGACGGTCAGCTTGCCGGACTGGCGGCGATTGTCGTCGCCGCGCTTGGCGCGATCGGGCTTGGCCGGTTCGGGCCGCTTGGCCGGGGTGACCGGCGTGAAGCGGCGCGGCGGCGGAACGGCGGAACCGGTCGAGGCCGGGCGCTCCTGCTGTTCAGGGGCGGCGGCTTCCTCAGCCACGGAGGGCGCGGCTTCGGGTTCGGCCTGCGGCGCTTCGGGCGCGGCCTTCGCTTCTTCGGCGCGGCGAGCGGCTTCCGCCTCGGCGGTTTCGGCGGCGATGCGGTTTTCCTCGGCGCGGCGGCGTTCTTCCTCGCTCGCGGCTTGGCGCTTGGCGTCCTCGCGGCGACGCGCGTCCTCCAGAGCGGCCATGCGGGCTTCCTCCGCCTCGCGCAGCAGCTTGGCCTGCAATTCCTGACGCGACATCAGATTTTGCGGCGGCGCCTGACGGGCTGGGGCAGCAGGTTGCGGCGCGCGAGCCTCCGGCTGCGGCGCGGCGCTGGGTGCGGGCGTCGGATCAGGCTGGGGCGCAGCCGGGGCCGCACCGGCGCTCTCGCCTGGCTTGCCCAGGACGCGGCGCCGCTTCACCTCAACCACGACCGTGTTCTTGCGGCCATGGCTGAACTGTTGCTGCACCTGACCGGACTCGACCGTGCGCTTGATCCCCAGCGGCTTGCGGCCCAGAACCGGCTTGTCTTCCTTGCTGTCACTCATACGACTGAACTGTACCCTTCACTTCCAATCCGACCGGCAAGGCCCGTCGGCGCCTGATTCAATTGCTGCCGTCAGGCGCCCAGCGCATCGGCGGAGTCCTGCTCCCCATGCGCCGGCGCCCCGGTAGCGCAACCCAGATAGCTTTCCAAGCGGCCAAGAGCCGCACGCAGACGCGACGCGGCTCGCGAGTCGGTCACTGCGATATGGACGACATTGTCCCGCCCCATTGCCATAGATAGGGCGCCCCGGTCCACAGGCAAGACGATGCCCGCCAAATCCGTGCCTTCCGCCTCCTGCCCGACGCGCAGCGCCTGATCCAGTTTCCGGTTGCCGTCCGCCGCCGCATCGGAGGCGTGGAGCAGCAGATGGACCTTGCCCTGACGCGCCGCGACGTCGATCTTTTCCGAGCCGGTGAGCAGCATGGACGCCCGCGCCTCCAGCCCCAGCCGGTCGAGCAGCGCCTTGCGCAGACCCGTTTCGATCAGGTCGGGCAGAGTGTCGGGAATCTGCAATTCGCCCGTCTTGAATGCGCGGGAAAGCGCCCCCTTTAGCTTGCCCTTCGCGAGAGCGACCTCAAGGTCCGCGCGCGGGACGCCGATCCATGCCCCCCGCCCCGGCGCTTTGGCGCGGATGTCGGGCAAGATTTCACCGTTCGGGCCCAACGCCAGCCGCACCAGCGTCTCCGGGTCGGCGCGGTCGCCCGACAGGATGCATTTACGTTCGGTCATGCAGCACCCTCCCCGGAATCGTCCGTGTTCCTGCGAAAACAAGAACCCAGCTCAACCGTTGAGAGAGAGCGCGCGCTTGGAACTGGGCTCCTGCTTTCGCAGGAGCGCGTCCCTTCAGCTTCGATACGGGAAACTAGCCTCTCATCGGGAAGTGACCGCAACATTCGCGTCCTCCCCGGTTGGCGGCGTGGCCGCGCGGTCGGCGATCAATTGACCGCCGGCCCCATAATTTTCCGTCGGGACTTCGGAAATCACCACCTGAACAGCCGCGGGCGACTTGCCCAGCCGCTCCACGAGCGACCGGGTCACGTCAGCCACGATCGCGGCCTTCTGTTCGCGGGTGGCGTTTCCCGCCAGACGGATGTCAACGAAAGGCATGGGCGCTTATGCTTCCTCGCCTTCGAACCAGTGAGCGCGGGCGGCCATGATGACTTCATTGCCCTGCTCTTCGGTCAGGCCATATTCGGCCAGGATGCCGCCCTTGTCCTCCGCCGCGTCGTTGCGGCGGCGGCGCTGGTCGACGCGCTTCTTCGCGATCAGTTCGTCGGTGGCGAGGTCAGCCAGATCGTCAAGCGTCTTGATGCCCGCCTTGCCCAGCGTCACCAGCATGGCTTCGGTGAGGTGCGGCATGTCGGCCAGCGCATCCTCGACGCCCAGCGCGCGGCGTTCCTCGCGTGCGGCGGCTTCGCGGCGTTCCAGCGCTTCCTGCGCGCGGCTTTGCAGTTCCTGCGCCAGTTCCTCGTCGAAGCCTTCGATGGCGGCCAGCTCGTCGATGCCGACATAGGCCACTTCCTCCAGCTCGCCGAAGCCTTCGGCAACCAGAAGCTGCGAGAGCGTCTCGTCCACGTCCAGTTCGTTCTGGAACATTTCGGAGCGGGCGACGAATTCCTTCTGCCTCTTCTCGCTGGCGTCCGCCTCGGTCATGATGTCGATGGCCTTGCCGGTGAGTTGGCTGGCGAGGCGGACATTCTGGCCACGGCGGCCGATGGCGAGCGAAAGCTGATCGTCGGGGACGACCACTTCGATGCGCTCCTCTTCCTCGTCGATGACGACGCGGCTGACCTGCGCGGGCTGGAGCGCATTGACGACGAAGGTCGCGGTATCTTCCGACCACGGAATGATGTCGATCTTCTCGCCCTGCATTTCCTGCACGACGGCCTGCACGCGGCTGCCCTTCATGCCGACGCAAGCGCCGACCGGATCGATGCTGCTGTCGCGGCTGATGACGCCGATCTTGGCGCGGCTGCCCGGATCGCGAGCAGCGGCCTTGATCTCGATCACGCCGTCATAGATTTCAGGCACTTCCTGCGCGAAGAGCTTCTTCATGAACTCAGGATGCGCGCGGGAAAGGAAAATCTGCGGTCCGCGATTTTCGCGGCGCACGTTCAGGATCACCGAGCGGATGCGGTCGCCGACACGGACGACTTCACGCGGAATCTGCTGGTCGCGGCGGATGACGCCCTCGGCGCGACCGAGGTTCACGACCACATGGCCGAACTCGACGGACTTGACGACGCCGGTGATGATCTCACCCACGCGATCCTTGAACTCTTCGAACTGGCGCTCGCGCTCGGCGTCGCGGACCTTCTGGAAGATCACCTGCTTGGCCGACTGGGCGTCGATGCGCCCAAGGTCGATGGGAGGCAACGGATCGACGATGAAGTCGCCGATCACGGCGTCCTTCTTCAGCTTCTGCGCCTGGCGCAGATCGACCTGCTTGAAATAGTCGTCGACCGCTTCGACCACCTCGACCACGCGCCACAGGCGCAGGTCGCCGGTGTCAGGGTCCAGCTTCGCGCGGATGTCGTTCTCGGCGCCATAGCGAGCGCGGGCGGCGCGCTGGATCGCGTCCTCCATCGCTTCGATGACGATCGCCTTGTCGATCATCTTCTCGGAAGCGACGCTGTTCGCAATCGCGAGCAACTCGGCCTTGTTGGCGGAAATGGCGTTGGCCATGGTCGTGAACCTTTACTCTTCGGTTTCGAACTCGTCCGCCCCATCGGAGGAGAGCGGCATGGTAGCAGAAATGAGGGCGTCGGTCAGCATCAGCTTCGCGTCGCCCACCAGCGCGAAGGGGATGGAGACGTCCCCCGCCTTTGCGTCCTTGAACAGAATTTCGTCGCCTTCGATGCCCTGAAGGATGCCGCGAAAACTCTTACGGCCCGCGACGGCCTCGGTCGCCGCGATCCTCGCCTCATGCCCCTTCCATTCGAGGAAATCGATGAGGCGCGTCAGCGGACGGTCGATGCCCGGCGAACTGACTTCGAGACGATAGGCTTCCTCGATCGGGTCGGCCTCATCCAGCACGTCCGACAGGCGGCGGGAGATGGCGGCGCAATCCTCTATGACGAGCTGCTTCGTTTCCGGCCGCTCGGCCATGATCTGAAGCGTATATTCGTCGCCCGATCCGAACAGCTTGATGCGCACGAGGTCGAAGCCGAGGGCTTTCACCTCCGGTTCGATCAGCGCGGTCAGTTCGGCGATATCCGCCATGCGGTCTCCAGTAACGAATATGTGCGGCTTCCGCGCCGCAGGCGTTCCCGCCCGCGACCCCGACATGTTTGACGATGTAAGGAAGCAAGCGCGCTATAGGCATATCGCGCCCCGCCTGCAACAAATTTCGTTCCGGACGGTCAGAACGCGTCGGCGGGAAGAGCCATCATCGGCTCCGCACCTGCTGAAAGGCTGGCCGCCAGTCCATGGGCCTGCGGGAGGACACGCAGGGCGTAGAAATCCGCGACCGTCCGCTTGGACGCATGGAGCGGCGTGTCATCCTTCGCGGCTGCGGCCATGCGCGCCCACATCCAGCCCATCGACACCAGAGCGAAGAGGCGCAGATAATCCACCGCCGCCGCCCCCAGCGCGTCGGTATCGGCCCCGCGCAAAGCCTGAGTAGCTTCCCGCAGGAGTTGCAACGCCTCCTGCGTCCGAACCGCGATGGACGCTCCCTGCCCTTCCAGATCGGACGCGATCAGGTCGAAGAAGCCCTCCGCCACCGCGCCGCCCGCGAGCGACAGCTTGCGCCCGACAAGGTCCATCGCCTGCACGCCATTCGTGCCCTCGTAAATCTGGGCGATGCGGGCGTCGCGCACATATTGCTCCATGCCCCATTCGCGGATGTAGCCATGGCCGCCGAACACCTGCTGCGCCTGCACCGCGCTTTCGAAGCCGAAATCGGTGAAGCCCGCCTTCACCACCGGCGTCAACAACGCGACCAGCGCATCCGCCTTGGCCCGCTCCGCCGCATCGGGATGGCGGTGGGCGCGGTCCAGTTGCAGCGCGGTCCATCCCGCCAGCGCCCGCCCCGCCTCCACGAAGGCGCGGACATTCAGCAGCATCCGCCGCACATCGGCATGGTCTATGATCGGCACCGGACCGCGCGTCCCGTCGGCGCTGCGCCCTTGCAGCCGCTCGCGCGCATAGGCCACCGCCTGCTGGTAAGCGCCGCCCGCTATGCCGAGCCCCTGGATGCCGACCATCAGCCGCTCCGCGTTCATCATCGTGAACATGGCGGCAAGGCCCTTGTGCGGTTCGCCCACCAGCCAGCCGGTCGCGCCATCATAATTCATGACGCAGGTCGGCTGCGCATGGATGCCCATCTTCTTTTCGAGCGCGCCCACCGACATGGCGTTGCGCACCGTGAAGCCGCCCGAATCGTCAGGCAGGAACTTGGGAACGAGGAACAGGCTGATCCCCTTCACGCCCGCCGGCGCGTCGGGCAGGCGGGCCAGCACCAGATGGACGATATTGCAGCCGATGTCGTGATCGCCCGACGAGATAAAAATCTTCGTGCCCGTCACCGCATGGCTGCCGTCAGCATTGGGCACCGCTTTCGTCTTGAGCAGCGCCAGATCGGTGCCCGCGCCGCTTTCCGTCAGCGCCATCGCGCCGGTCCACTCCCCGCGCACCATAGGAGGCAGATAAGTGGCCTTGAGATCATCGCTTGCATGGGCGTTGATCGCTTCACAGGCTCCCCGCGTCAGGCCGGGAATGAGGCCGAAAGACAGGTTGGTCGCCGACAGCATTTCATCGAGCCAGAGTTGCAGGATGAAAGGTAGGCCCTGCCCGCCATGCTCCGGATCGGACGAAAGCGCCGCCCAGCCCGCCTCCTGAAATTCCCGATACGCCTCGGCAAAGCCCTGCGGCAGCTTCACCATACCGTCGATCAGGCGGCTGCCCTCTTCGTCGCCCGTGCGGTTGAGAGGATGAAGCCGCTCGGCGCACATGCGTCCCGCTTCCTCCAGCACCGTGGCGGCGAGATCGCTATCCACCTCTATTCCGATGTCCGCCATGGCCCGGTCGAAATCCAGAACCTGCGTCATCAGGAAGCGGTAATCGTCGACGGGCGGAACATAATCTTGCATGGCGGGCATCCTCAGCTAGGCAATTACCATACCAAACAGTTGTTACACTATCAAGCGCATGTCATTCATGCCGAAAGATCGCCGCAATCTGACGCCCGATCTCCCGGGGCGTCATGCGGCCCGGCCGATACCAGCCGCCCGCGGAATTCAGCAGCGACAATAGCAGGTTGCGATAGATGGAACGGTCGAAATCCGCAGGGAGCGGCAACTCATCGACCATGGACCGGAACATGCCTTCAAAACTGTCCCGGCGCGCGATCAGTTCCTGTCGGACGGTTTCAGGCACTTCGCGGAAATCGTTCATCATGGGCAGGGTAAGCGAATCGGGGTCCAACTGAATTTCCAGCAAAGCCTCGCATGCTGCCTCCAGCCGGGACCATGGCTCCTGCTTGTCCGCCATCGCCCGCGCAATCCGGTCAGCGGCGGCGTCCAGCGCGGCGTTGTGCAATTCGACGAACAGCGCGTCTTTCGAACGGATATGGTGATAGAGCGATCCGCCCAGCACTCCCGCCTGCTCGCCTATGTCGCGCATGGAAGTGCCGCGATAGCCTTTCCGCGCAAAAAGCTGCGCCGCGATTTCCAATATCTGCCGCCGGCGATCGCCGACGCCTTCCTCGGAAGCGGGATTTCTCCGTCCTGCCTTCAACACGCCCTATTTCCCATCATGCTTCATAAGCCACGGCATAAGCGAAATGAGGCGAGCCGGAAACAGCCGCCGACGATCCATTCTCCCATTTACCGGCTCTTCACGACCATGCGCTAGATTTCAGCGCAACAGGTCATGCCGTAAGGGGAACATCCATGCAAAAAGCTCCGATCGCCCCGCAGCAACGGGAAACCGCATATTGCAGGCTCTGCGGAACCGCCGCTTTTCCCGCCAGCAAGTCGTGCGTCCAATGCGGCTATGAATTCGGTGCGGGGGAAGTCCACATCCGGGGACCGCGCCGCAAGATCGCGGTGCTGATCGGACTTTGCGTCAGCCTATGGGCGACGATTGAGGCATTGAGCTGACATCCGGTACATCGGCCTGCATCAGTTCTCGCCGGGGCCGTAATTTGGCATAAATCTTCTGCGGAACCAGAGCCGTCCAGATATTATCCTCCCATGATGGGAGCATCGGCACCGGCCTGAAACCCGAAACGCCTCTCCCGGACCAGATTTCAACCTGATCGCTTGAAGTCAGGAAGACGCCTGCCGGCGGCTGATGGCCTTTGTCCATGATCGTCACGCGCTTCGCCAGGTCGCGCTCCTCCAGAAGGAAGCGAACCTTGCCGAGATCCGTCGCCATCGGGCCATGATGGCTGGCGGCGAAGGCGGCCAATTGCCGCTCCGCTTCCATCGGATCTTTCCGGGCGCTGACGAGGGCCGCGTCGCTCAGAAGGAGAACCGCCAGCAGCGTCAGGGCGGGCAGCCGCCCTTTCTCCCTCAGAACATGCCGCAATCCTAAAGCCGTCAGGATGCAGGCGCACCATGTCGCGGGCAGGAAATAGCGGGGCTGCGGGCGGAGGTTCAGCACATAGATGGTAACGAAAATCCAGAGCAGCGCCAGCGCGATCAGAATTCGGACACATTGCCGGGCCTCCGGCCGCAGACGCCGGTCACGCAACAATAGAAAGGCCGACACAATCGCGGCGGGATAGAGCAATCCGAAACTCGGACTGGTCAGGAAATCGATATAGGGGTTCACCAGCCAATGCATGTCGACGATGCTGTTGGGCACCCACTTCGCCATCAACTCGATATTGAAGGGCGGACGGAGCCCGTGCGCCACGCCGCCGATCATATGCGGCGACGGAATCTCCAGACTGTGCATGTCGACGGCGAAGCGATAGAAGGGATCGCCTGCGCGGATATAATAATAGAGCCATTCGGACAGTATCGGAGGCGCGAAACCGAGGCCCATCGCCAGATAGCGCGAACGCGGCACGCGATAGCCGATCAGGAACAGCAGGCCATAGAGGATGATGAAAGGCGCGCAACTGGGCCGGATCAGCCAGGCTAAGGCCATGGCAAGTCCCGAAAGGACGAACCAGCGATACCGGGCCGTCTCCAGTCCCTTCCACATCAGGGCGAAAGACAGGACGCAATAGAAAAGCTCGCCGACATCCGGATAGGGAATTTTGGCATAAAGGACGAATGCGGGCGTCGCCGCCGTCAGCAGCCCGGCGAAGATCGCCGTCCGATCATCCGCCATGCGGCGCACGAGCCACGTCGTGAGCATGATAACGCCCAAAAATGCCATGATCGTCGGCAGCATCATGGCCCATTCATTACGCCCGAACAATGTAAAGGAAGCGGCAATGGCCAGCACATGCGGATGCCGCAGATGCCAGTGATTGACGCCAAGGAACCACTGGCCGGACCGCCACGCATCCGCCGCGAAGAGATATTGCACATCGTCTTCGCTCGTATAGCCCGCCTGAGCCAGTATCAGCAGCGCCAAGGCCAGCAGAAGCGCGGGCAATGCGACCAGCAGCAGGGGCGGCCGCGAAAGCATGGGCGAATGCAGCCGAATTCCGGAATCGGAAACATGCGGCGAGGCAAGGGAAGCGATCAGGTTCAATCCAGAAAAGCCCTTTTGCGAAAAAGCTTTCCTAGAGGAAATTTCCTAAGAAATTCTGCCCCTTTGGACGTGGATCAGAACGCCCGACATTGGCAGGCGCGCAACATGATCCATTCTCATAAAAAAGGCCGCCCTCCCTGCCGGAGGGCGGCCATATCCCATAAGGATGGCGCCGATTATCTGCCGATATTGTAGCGCATTTCCAGCCCGAACCATCGGGGTTCATTATAGATATTGGCAGCGCTGCCATAACCCGAGCTGTCGAGCGTGTAGGTCCGGTATTTTTCCTTCCACAGATTGCGAACGAAGGCCGAAACGGTCCAGCGATCGTCGATATCCGACAAACCAATCCGCAGATTGCCCTCCGCATAGCCCGGTTCATGCGCGATCTGCGAGGGCAGCAGCGAGAAGCTGAAATCGTCGGTGAAGTTCATGTCGAAATGGACCTTCACCTTCAACGCATCGCTGATCGGCCTTTCATAATCGGCGGCGAAATTGCCGGAAATGCCCGGCGACTGAGGAAGGTCGGTGTCGATGACGGGCGGCGGGTCCACGCCATTGCCCGGAAGGACCACATCCTTCACATTGCTCTTCATCAACGATATGCCGCCGGAGAGCGTCAGCCCCTCGACCGGAACGACCGTCAGCTCCGCCTCGATACCGGCAGCCGACGCCTTTTTATTGCGGATCGCCGAAACCAGGTTCTGATAGGAATAGGCCTGATAATCCTTATAGTCGTAAATGAACCCGTCGAGGTTCAGCCTTACGCGATTATTCAGGAACGACGCCTTGATGCCCGCTTCATAGGCGAGCAGCGTTTCGCCCTTATGCGGGGAATCCTCCGGCACGAACTCGTGCGTAACCGGAGAGGTGAAGGCCGGCGCGATGAAGTTCGGCCCCTTGATGCCCCGATTGAAACTGGCATAGAGCAGCACATCGGGCGTAATCTTGTAGTTCAACTGAATGCGCGCGGCATAATCCTTGAAATTTTCGCGGGCATAGGGGAAATTGCTGGGATTGAAGAACAACTCTGCCGTGGTCGCTCCATTGACCGTTTCGACGGAATGGATGTTGGCGGTCTTCTTGTCTTCCACATAACGCAAGCCGCCGATAACGGTCAGTTGCGAGGTCAGATCATATTCCGCCTGCGCGAACACTGACCAGGATTTGGTGCGGAACAATCCATCATAGCCGCTCAGATAATCATAGTTGACCGGGTCTACATAGGAACCCAGATGGAGGCCATTGTAGGATTTTGTGTTCAGATAATAGAAACCCGTGGTCCAGCGGAAATCCGTCATGTCGCCTGACAGCCGCAGCTCTTCGGAAAACTGGCGGAAACGCTGATAATAACGGGAATCGAAGATCGGATTGGGTGAGCCGTCGTCATCGCTATGGGTGGTCCGATTGCTCTTCATATAATCGCTGATCGACGTCAGTTGAACGCCGCCAAGATCCCATTCGATACGCCCCTGCGCGCCCCAGATCTTGCGATTGAAGCGACCCGCCGTGTCCGCCGACACATGATAGCCATCCGTGTTATTGCCGTCCCACCCATAGGCATCGCAACCGTTGCAGATAGGCGTTTGATAAATCTCGCCCCAGGGATCCTGGTCCTTCGGCACAAAGCGGCCAAGCCCCGTTTCAGGGTCCGGATAAGCCGGAAGGCCATAAGGCGTGCCCTGCTTTTCATTGTCGTTGCGCGAATAACGGCCGATCAGCAGGATGTTCAGATCTTCCGTCGGCTGGGCCTGCAATTGTCCGCGGAACGCATAGTTGTTGAGGCCCTGCCCGCCCGTGCCGATGGCGTTCTTGATGAAAGGGCTGCGATAGGTATAGACGCCCGCCACGCGCGCCTGCACATTTTCCGTCAGCGGGCCGCTGATCGCACCTTCCGCGTTGAAATGGCCATTCGTGCCGCCCATGATGTCGATATAGCCTTCCAACTCCTTGGTCGGACGAGCGCTGACGAAGTGGATGAGGCCACCCGTGGCGTTACGGCCGAACAGCGTGCCCTGCGGCCCGCGCAGCACTTCGACGCGGGCAAGATCGAAGGATGGCACACTTTGCGCGCCTGCCGCCGCGATATAGGCGTCGTCGACATAAACGGCGACCGGCGGTTCGAGGTGATCGTCGAAGGAGCTCTGCGAAACGCCGCGAATGTTGAAGACGGGGCTAGCGCTATTATACTGGTTGAGTTTCAGGCTGGGCACCTGCGACACGAT
>JASGDV010000263.1:0-4099 GCA_049841255.1 Sphingobium sp. | reverse complement strand
CCTTTCCCCCGCGCGCCTCCCACGCTAAAGCCCTTGTCCCATGATCCTCGTCATCGACAATTATGACAGCTTCACCTGGAACCTCGTCCATTATCTGATGGAACTGGGCGCGGAGGTGGAGGTCGTCCGAAACGACGCCATTTCCGCCGGACAGGCGCTTTCCACCGGAGCGCGCGCCTTCCTGCTGTCGCCCGGCCCCTGCACGCCCAATGAGGCGGGGGTCAGCCTCGACCTGGTCGCCGCATGCGCCGATGCGGGAACGCCGCTTTTGGGCGTGTGCCTCGGTCATCAGGCCATCGGCCAGCATTTCGGCGGCAAGGTGGTGCGCGGCGGACTGATGCACGGCAAGACATCGCCCGTCCGCCACGATGGCACTGGACTGTTTCAGGGCATCCCCTCCCCTTTCACGGCAACGCGCTATCATTCTCTGATCGTGGAGGATATTCCCGACTGTCTCGCGGTCAACGCGACCAGCGATGACGGATCGGTCATGGGCTTTCATCACCGGACGCTGCCCATCCATTCGGTCCAGTTCCATCCCGAAAGCATCGCCACCGAATATGGGCATGAGATGCTGGCGAACTTCCTCCGCATAGCGGGACTGCCGGTCAAGGAACGCGAAGCGGCCTGATTGCCAGCGATCAGGCTTTTCTTTCGCTTCTTCCGCCCCGCGGGAGGAGCATGATATTCAGCGCCATCGTCCTTTAGACAGGCGTCGAACCGATAGACAGGCGTCGAACCGAAAAGGGCGTTCGACCAGAGCCAAAGTCGATTTCCAATCTTCCCTTCAAGGCGAAGTCCCCACGAATGGGGCCATGAAAGCCCGCAAAATCGGGCTATGAAAGCAATATAATTTTTGGGGGAGATGACGAATGAAGGGATTTGCGGGGAAATGCCGGAGCGGCGCCATCGTCCTGTCACTGGCGCTCGCAGCCGGCCCCGTCATGGCGTCCGAAACGGCTGCGCAAAAACCGGCGACCGAGTTGAAGGGCGCCGTTCGCCAATCGACGATAGAGGAACTGTCCAACCTTCGTTTCAACTTTCACCGTTCCATTGACAGGCATGACTGGAATGGACTGCGCGCCACGGTAACCGACGATTTTGAAGTCTATTTTGCCGATAATAGCGGGAAAGGCGGCACTGCGGTCCGGCCGCCGATAGAGGCAAAGGGCGCGGATAACTTCCTTGCTCTGGTGAAGCAGATCGTCGGCGACATACCGATGACCCATGTCTGCACCATGCCGCAGTTCGAATATATCGGAAAGGATCGCGCGCGCGCACGATGGCTGGTCTTCGGTTATGGAGCCGTCGGGCCGCAAGGCTCGCTCGGCTTTGAAGAAGTGATCGACGACTATGTGCGGATCAACGGCAAATGGCTGATCCGCCGGAGTGAAGCCAGGATCGAGAATTCCGGCATATTCCCTCGGCAGGAAAAATAGATAGCCGGGGCTTTCCTGCCGAAGGGATGGAAATCACGTCCGCTGAAGCAGATTTGCGGATCAGACGGTTTTCTCCGCGAAACTGGCCGGCTACGGTCGCGCTTGATCGATGAGCACGCACCCGGCCAGCTTCGCCGTCGCCGGGCATTGAGGCCGTTGAACCGCAACACGCCCTCGACTCGAAGGCCATCGGGCGATTAAGGCAGCCTGCGATGACCAGCCTGCCCGATCCCGCCACATCCTTGAACGCAGAAGACGCCGCCCGCGCCTTCGCCCTGCTGTTCGATGCCGATCTACCCGAAGCGGAGATTGCCGCCTTCCTCATCGCCATGGCCGAGCGAGGCGAAACCGCGACTGAGATCGCCGCCGCAGCACGCGCCATGCGCGCGCGCATGATCCCCATCGAAGCGCCCGCCGGAGCCATCGACGTCTGCGGCACAGGCGGCGATGGGCACCATACACTCAATGTCTCCACCGCCGTCAGCCTCGTCGTCGCGGCGGCGGGCGTTCCGGTCGCCAAGCATGGCAACCGCGCCGCCTCCTCCAAAGCCGGGGCCGCCGATACGCTGGAAGCCCTCGGCCTCGACCTCGACCGGATCGCCGACAGCGCGGAGGCCACGCTCGCCGACCTCGGCATCTGCTTCCTCTTCGCGCAGAAGCATCATCCGGTCCTTAAGCGCCTTGGCCCCATTCGCAAGGCCATCGGCCGTCGCACCATCTTCAATCTGATGGGACCGCTCGCCAATCCGGCTGGCGTCCGCCGGCAACTGATCGGTATCGCCCGCCCCGCCTATGTCCCCATCTATGCCGAAGCCCTCGCCCAGCTCGGCGTCGAGCGGGCGATGATCGTTTCAGGCGATGAAGGGCTGGACGAACTGTCGCTGGCAGGCGGGAATGACGTGGCCGAAGTCACCGGCAGCGGCATCGTCGCCATGCGCCGTCTGTCCGCTGCCGACGCGGGCCTGCCCTCTCATCCGGTCGAGGCCATCCGGGGCGGATCGCCGGAGCATAATGCCGCCGCCCTGCGCGCCCTGTTACAGGGCGAACCGGGGCCATATCGCGATGCCGTGCTGCTGAACGCCGCCGCCGCCCTTGTCGTCGCGGGGGCCGCCGACGATGTGAGGGAAGGCGTCGAGGAAGCCGCCGAAACCATAGACCGGGGCCTTGCCAACGCGCTCCTCAATTGCTGGATAGCCTATAAATGACCAACAAGCTGATCGAGATATGCGAAACCAAGCGTGACGAAGTCGCCGCCCGCAAGGCGACGGCGACCGTCTCCTCGCTCCACGCCCGCGCCGCTGAACAGACGCCCCCGCGTGGTTTCCGCAAGGCATTGGACGATGCCGCCCGCTCCGGCTTCGGCCTGATCGCGGAGATCAAGAAAGCCAGCCCTTCCAAGGGCCTGATCCGCGCCGACTTCGATCCCCCCGCCCATGCCCAATCCTATGCGGCGGGCGGTGCGGCCTGCCTCTCGGTCCTTACCGACACGCCCTATTTCCAGGGCCATGACGATTATCTGATGGCCGCCCGCTCGGCCTGCGCCTTGCCCGTCCTGCGCAAGGATTTCATGGTTGATCCCTGGCAGGTGCTCGAAAGCCGCTCCATCGGCGCGGACGCCATCCTCATCATCGTCGCCGCGCTGGAAGACGGCCAGATGGCGGAGATCGAGGACGCCGCCCTCGGCCTTGGCATGGACGTCCTGATCGAAGTCCACGACGCCCATGAACTGGAACGCGCGATGAAACTTCGCTCCCGCCTGATTGGCGTCAACAATCGCGACCTGCGCGATTTCACCGTCGATTTCGCCCGCACCTATGAACTGGTGGACAAGGCGCCCGAAGGCTGCACCTTCGTCGCGGAAAGCGGCCTTGGCAGCCATGCGGACCTTCTGGCCATGGCGGATCATGGCGTGCGATGCTTCCTCGTCGGGGAATCGCTGATGCGGCAGGACGATGTGGAAGCGGCCACCCACAGACTGCTGACCGGGCAATGAGCGGGGGCCTCACCCATCTGGACGAGGATGGCTCCGCCCGCATGGTCGATGTGTCAGGCAAGGCCGTCACCGCCCGGGAGGCCGTCGCCACCGGCCGCATCTCCATGAGCCGGGAAGCCGCCGCCGCCATCGCCGCCGGAACGGTGAAGAAGGGCGACGTCCTCGCCGTCGCCCGCGTCGCCGGGATCATGGCGGCCAAGCGGACTTCCGATCTCATCCCGCTGTGCCATCCCTTGCCGCTCAGTTCCGTGACGGTCGACCTCATCCCCGATGAAGAAGGCGTCACCGCCACCGTCACCGCCCGAACCGCCGGCCAAACCGGCGTGGAGATGGAGGCGCTGACCGGGGCTTCCGCCGCGCTGCTGACCATCTACGACATGGCGAAGGCGATCGACAAAGCCATGGTCATCGGCCATATCCGCCTGCTCGCTAAAGCGGGCGGCAAATCAGGCGACTGGCACGCGCCATGACCCTCCTTCCCGTATCGGAAGCACAAGCGCGGCTGCTTGCCCTTGCGCAACCGCTCGCCTTTGAGGACGTTCCGGCAGCGGCCTGCGCCGGGCGCTGGCTTGCACAGGATATGGCGGCCCGGCGCAACCAGCCATGGGCGGACCTGTCTGCGATGGACGGCTATGCGGTGCGCGCGGCCGAATGGCCCGGCCCCTGG
>JASGDV010000262.1:0-13522 GCA_049841255.1 Sphingobium sp. | reverse complement strand
TCTCCAGCAACGTGAAACCGTTAGGCCGCGTACCAACGGCGACGGGAAAAGACGGCCGTCTACTCACCGACCATGACCTTCCCGGCCATATCGACCGTCACCGAAACCCGCTCGCCCTCCCGCGCCAAAGTCACCTTCAGCGGATCGGTCGGCAGGCCCGTCCCGTCAAAGCCGATCTGCTTCACCCCCTCCTTGCCGACCAGCGCCCGCGTGCCCGCCTTCCAGTTGGCGGTGATGAAAGGCTTGTCCTCCATCGCCACCCATTGCGCGCCCTCCCGTCGCTGGAAGCCATAGCCCGAAGCCGATACCCAAACCCCCATGGGGCGCGATGTCACGACCGCTTCGTCGCGCGCGGCGGCCACGCGCGCGGCAAAGCGGTCGGCATCCTCTATCACCCGCCCGCGCGGGTCCGGTATCGCCAGCACGACCGCCGCCGAAACGAAGCCGATGATCGTCAGCACCACCATCAGCTCGATCAGGGTAAAGCCGTGTTCAGAACCCTCCGAAGGCTGTAGGTTTCCATACCTCATTGGCTCGCTTCCGAAAGGCGTTTCAGCACGCCCTCAAAGCGCGCTGGAATAGATATCGGCATTCTCATTCTCGCCGCCCGGTTGCCCATCCGCGCCCAGCGACACGATGTCGAATGCGCCCTTCCTGCCCGGCACGGTGTAGCTATAGGGCCGCCCCCAGGGATCGTTGGGCAGCTTCTTGATATAACCGCCCCGCCGGTAACGCTGCGGCTGCGCCAGGGAAGCAGGCGGCGACAACAGCGCCTGCAACCCGTCCGTAGCCGAAGGATAGGTCAGATTATCGAGCCGATATTGCTCCAGCGCCTGTTCGATGGTGGCGACGTCCGCCTTCGCCTTCTCGACCCGCGCGGTATCAGTCGCCGGAATCACGTTGATCGCCACGATGGTCGCCAGCAGGCCGATGATGACGATCACGACCATCAGTTCGACCAGCGTGAAGCCGTGTTCGGCGGAACGCCCCACGGACGTGAGGCCTCCCTCTCCCGCTTCTCTTCCTCCGTTCGCCCTGAGCTTGTCGAAGGGCTGCACTTCCTTCGAAGAAAAAGATGAACCTTCGACAAGCTCAGGGTGAACGGTGTTGATATGGGCAAGAAACATATTCACTCCTCAGGCCCCCGTCAGGCTCTGCAATTGCAGGATGGGCAGCAGGATGGACAGGATGATGACGGCGACGATGCCGCCCATCGCGATGATGATGATCGGCTCCAGCATCGCCAGCGCCGCGGAGGTGAAGCTGTCGAACTCCCGCTCCAGATAGTCCGCCGCCCGCTCCAGCATGGTATCCAGCCGCCCCGCGCTCTCCCCGCTGGCGGCCAGATAGACGAGCAGCGGCGGAAACACCCCCGCCCGCCGCAGTGCCGCCGACAGGCTGCCGCCGCCGCGAATGGCCTCGACGATCTGCTCGGATGCCTGCCGCAGCACGCGATTATGCACCGTCTGCGTCGTCAGCGACAGCCCCTCCATCAACGGCAATCGGCTCGCGACCATGGTGGATAGCGTCCGCGCCATCCGCGCCGCATGAAGATCGCGGATCAGGCGCCCCAGTAGCGGCAACCGCAGCAGCATCGCGTCGAAGCGGTAATGGAAACTTTCGATCCTGAGCGCCCGCCAGAAGCCGAACGCGCCCAATCCCAGCAGGATCAGCAGCAGCCACCAATAGCCCGCCAGAAAGGCCGAAACCCCCATCACCATCCGCGTCAGCAGCGGCAATTGCTGTCCGACCGTATCGAACTGCTCCACCACCTTGGGCACGACGAAGATCATCAGCGCCGCCACCACGCACACGGCAAAGACCGCCAGCACGCTCGGATAGGCGATGGCGGTCAGCACCTTGGCCCGGATCACCGCCTGCCGCTCCATCAATTCGGAAAGCCGTTTCATGATCGTGGGCAGACTGCCCGAACTTTCGCCTGCGGAGATCATCGCCCGATACAGCGCCGGAAAGCTCTTCGGCTCCGTGCCCAGCGCGTCGGCCAGCCGCCGTCCTTCCAGCACGCCCGCATGGACCTTCCCCACGATGGCGCGGACATGGGCCTGCTCGCTCTGCCGCCCGATGGTGCGGAGCGCCTCCTCCAGCGGGCTGACCTGCACCAGCGTCGACAATTGCCGCGTGAACAGCGTCAGTTCCTTGGCGGAAAGGCGCGGACTGCGTAGCGACAGCCCCGCCCGCTTGCGCGCCGTCTCCACCGCGCCCGGCTCGATCCGCACGATGAACAGCTTGCGCGCGTCCAGCCGCGCCCGCGCATCCTCCACCGTGTCGGCCTTGACCGATCCCTTGCGCTCGCGCCCCGCCGGGTCGATGGCGATATAGTCGAACTCAGTCATCGACGATGGTTTCCACCTCGGTCGCGTCGCGTCGCGACACGCGGATGGCTTCCTCCGCCGTGGTCTGGCCGTCGCGCACCAGCGCCGGCGCCGCCGATCCCAGATTGGGCGCGTTCAGGAACGCATGACGCGCGATCAGCGATTCGTCGCCGCCGTCGTTGATGAGGCGGCGGATGGTGTCGTCGATGCGGATCGCCTCGAACACGCCGATCCGGCCCTTATATCCGGTGCCGTTGCATTCCTCGCACCCTCTGGCACGATAGATGATCGTTCCGGGATCGAAGCCAAGCAGCGCGCTGGCCGACTTGTCCGTCTGAACCGGCTCCCGGCAATGCTGGCACAACCGCCGCACCAGCCGCTGCGCGATGACCGCGCGCAAGGTGGAGGCGAGCAGGAACGGCTCCACCCGCATGTCCCGCATCCGCGTGATTGCGCCCACCGCGTCATTGGTATGCACCGTCGACAGGACCAGGTGCCCCGTCAGCGAAGCCTGCACCGCGATTTCCGCCGTCTCTCGGTCGCGGATTTCCCCGACCATCACGACGTCGGGGTCCTGACGCAGGATGGCGCGCAATCCAGCGGCGAAGGTAAGACCGACTTTCGCGTTGACCTGCGTCTGGCCTACGCCTTCAATGGCATATTCGACCGGATCTTCCACCGTCAGGATATTGCGCGTCCCGTCGTTCAGATGCTGCAAACCCGCATAAAGGGTGGTCGTCTTGCCCGATCCCGTGGGACCCGTAACCAGAATAATCCCGTTCGGTTCTTTAAGTCCTTCATGGAATATCCGGTCCGCCGCCCCCGTCATCCCCAGCAGATCGAGGGAAATCCCGGCATTCTCCTTATCCAATATGCGCAGCACCACCCGCTCGCCCGCCCGGCTCGGCAGGGTGGACACGCGCACATCCAGCAGCTTGCCGCCCAGCGTCAGCCCGATCCGCCCATCCTGCGGCACCCGTCGCTCCGCGATGTCCAGCCGCGCCATCACCTTGATCCGGCTCACCACCACGGGCGCGACATGCGGCGGCATCCGCAACGTCTCGCGCAGCACCCCGTCGACGCGCATCCTGACAACCAGCCCCGTCTCATAAGGCTCGATATGAATATCCGACACGCCCTGCCGCGCCGCCTCGGCGATAATGCCGTTGATGAGGCGTATCGCGGGCGCGTCGTCCGCGCTGTCGAGCAGGTCGTCAGCGGTCGGAATATCCGCCGCCAATATGTCCAGTTCGTCCGCGCCCATCTCGATGGACCCCGCCATCGCGGCCGCGCTGCCTTCCATCGCATAATGATCCGACAGGTGCCGGTCGAACTGCGCCGCGTCCACGAAGCGCACGTCGAAGCTGCGCGCCAGATGCCGCCTCACTTCGAGCAATATCCGGGGATCGCTCCCCTCCCGCACCGCGACCGCCTGCCTGTCATCCTCCTCCGGCAGAAGCACCACGCCATGCCGCCGCGCGAACAGATAAGGGATGTCCAGCGCGCGCGGCTCGACATGAGGCGGGATCGGATCGGGATCGGGGCCGTGGGGATCGCTCATGGCCGTGCTTCGCTTGCGGGGACTTCGACAGGACGCACGACTCCGCTCGATTGGCGGGCGGTGGGCTCGATCACTTCGGGCGGCGGAGGAACGACCGCATCCCCCGGCCCCGCCGCCGCGCCCGGAGGCACCGCGCCCATATAATCACGCACCAGTTCGTCTATGCCCGGCTCCACGTCGGGGTTGCGCCGCATCTGCATGTCCCGCACATAGCCATAGCGTTGCTGGGTTAGGCGCTGGGCGTCTTCCTTGCTCCGCAATATGGTCGGGCGGATAAAGACCATGAGGTTGGTCTTGGTCCGGCTGCGGCTGCGCGATTTGAACAATTCGCCCAGACCGGGAATATCGGACAATAGCGGAATCCGCTCGATCGTCTTGCGCTCATTGTCGTCCAGCAGCCCGCCCAGCGCCAATATCTCGCCATCGTCCACCGTGACCGTGGTTTCGATCTCGCGCTTGTTGATGATGAGGTCGCTATTGTTGTTGCTGACCGGCCCGGCGACGCTGGACACCTCCTGCTTCAGGAACAACTTGATCGCGCCGCCCGCGTTGATCTGGGGCTTCACCTCCAGCTTGATGCCGACATCCTGCCGCTGGACGGTGCGGAACTGGTTGTCGAAATTCTGGCTCAGCGCCTCGCCGGTGGTCACCGGCACCTGCTGGCCGACCAGGATCGACGCCTTCTGATTGTCCATCGTCATGACCGAAGGCGTGGACAGGATATTGCTGTCCGTGTCCGATTTCACCGCGTTGATGATCGCCCCGAAAATACCGTGGCTGCCCAGTTGCGTCGCCACGCCGCCAAAGCCGCCCGTCGCATTCATCAGGCTGTCCACCGCCGCCTGCTGGAGCGTATTGGCGAGGTCGCCATTTTCCCGCGTGGTCGTGGTGGTGCGGGTTCCGTCCGGCGCGACCACGGTCGTCGTCGTCTCGCCCAATCTGTCGGCTCCGACCGCTCCCGCCAATGTCAGGATATTGGGTGCGGCGTTGGAATAGTTGGTCGCGGCAAAGCCCGTCTTGGTGCTGCCGATCAGGAATTGCACGCCCAGCTTCTTCGCCGCCGCGTCGCTGATCTCGACGATGATGGCTTCCACCAGCACCTGTTCGCGCCGCGTGTCGATCTGGCGGATGGTTTCGCCCAGCATCCGCTGCACGTCGCTGTTCGCCGCCACGATGATCGCGTTGGCGCCCTCATAACGAGTGACGATGGAGGGTCCACGCGTTGAAATGCCCGTGCCGCCAGCGGTGGACGCCATAGCCGGGGCGGGCGCTGCTGCGTTGGCCGCTGGCGCAGCGCCATTGGCAGCGGGCGCGACTGCGCCGACCGGCTCGCTGGTCGACTGGCCGACCAGTTGCTGCAACACCGGCAGGAGCTTTTCGGCATCGGCATGTTCCAGCCAATAGACGCGGATTTCCGTGCCGCTGGCCGCCTGCCGGTCCAGATCGCGGGCCATCTGCACGAGCCGGGCGACCGTGCCCGCATCCCCGCGTATGGCGACCGAATTGCTGCTGTCGATCGGCACGATGGTCGCTGCGGCAGGCGCTCCGCCTTCGCCTCCGCCGCCTGCCACCAGTGCCTGAAGCGATGTCGCGATTTCCCGCGCTCCGGCATTTTTCAGCAACACCGTCTGAGTCGCCGCCGTGTCGCGGTCGATCCGCGCGATGACCTGACGGATGCGTGAAATATTATCGGCATAGTCCGCCACCACCACGCTGTTGCCTGCGCGATTGGCGGTGACGGAGCCATCCCTGCTGACCAGTGGCCTCAATGTCTCAAGCGCGCTTGCGGCGTCGATGGAACGAAGGCGGAAGACCTCCGTCACGAACTGGTTGCGATTGGCCGCCCGGCCTACGGCGCTTGGCTGCCCCGCCGCGCCATCGGCGGGCTGGATGCGATAAGCTCCGCCCGGTGCCGGCACCGCGACCAGTCCGTTTGCGCGCAAGGTGGACAGGAATATCTCGAAATATTCCGACCGCGATAACGGCCGGTCCGTGACCACGGACACCTTCCCCTGAACGCGGTTGTCGATGATGAAAGTGCGGCCCGTCACGCGCGCCGCATCCTGGATGAAGGCCCTGATGTCGGCGTCCCGCACATTCAGCGTCTGTTGCGCATGAACAGGCGCGGCGATGGGAGCGGCCAGAGCAAGCGCGACGGCGGCGGATAAGAGGAAATATTTCGTCATTGGCCTTGCAGCATAAGGTTGATGGTCGCGGTGGAAGCACCGCGTTCAACGGTCAGGGACATCCGAGCGCCGGGCGCGATCTTCGCCCGCAACGCTTGCAGGTCGCTCGCCGAGCCGATGCTTTGCCCGTCGATCTGCGTGACGATGTCGCCCGGTTGGAATCCCGCATTTTCGAAGCCCGGTCCCTTGGCGGTCAGGATCAGGCCGGTGATGCGGCCATTTTCCGTTCTGGGGGTGACGCCCACATCCTGCCTGATGCTGTCCGCCGTCGGATTGTCCCGGCCCCGCGCCGGAGCCGCATCGGCTTGGGCTTGCGGTGGCGCGGGCCTTTCTTCCTGAGAGGCTTCAGCAGCGGACTGGGACTGGTCGAGGAAGAGTTGTTCCTCCGCTCCGCCCCGGTCGACGGTGACATGATCGAAGGAGACGGCCTTCAGGACGACGCCGGAGGTGATTTCATCTCCAACCGCGAAACTGTTCTGCACGCCGTCCGGCCCGGCGATGATGGCCGACCCCAGCCCCGTTCCTTCATTCAGCCGCACGCCATAGAGGGTGAGGGCCAGAGAAGTGACGACGCCCGCGCCTTCCTGCTGCGGCGCAACACGAAAAAACGGGTCGAAATTCGCGAAGAGAGACTGCCGGGCGGAGGGCGAAGGAAATTGAGCCTGAGAGCCGGACCAGATGCCGAAGCTCCCCACGGGCGTGACGATGGCCCAGATCAATCGCGCAGCCTGGACGGCCAGCAACGCAAGAACCAGTTTTTCGATGATCGCCACGCCATCCATGCGGCGCATGCGTTCCGCCCACCTTCGTGCAGCTTCGCCAACTGGCAGATGCATGAATATGCCCCTCTTTGCCACCGGCGCCTGCTAGGCACTGGCGATTACGCAATAATGACAGGTAGATGTCATATTTATGACAGTCACAACGGCTAAGCTGCCAGCCTTGCATTTATAGCGCCGAGCGATAGTCAGGGCCGGTCAGGAACATTTTTCCCGCAAGTTCGGATTCGTCATGTCGGACCTTCAAAGTCCTTTATCTTCCGATGCAGACCCCGCCTGGATCGCCCGTCACCCCGGCATCCAACGCGTGCCCAATCGCGATCTGACGCTCTTCATCGCACGGGATTTCCTGACCCCGGAGGAATGCGAGGGGCTTGTGGAACTGATCGATTCCAGCCGCCGTCCATCAACCATCGCGGACGCCAATGGCGACCAATATTTCCGCACCAGCGAAACCTGCGAACTGGATGGTTCCAGCCCGCTCGTCGCGACGGTCGACGCCCGGCTCGCGGCCTTTGCCGGGATCGATCCCGCCCATGGCGAGCCGATGCAGGGCCAACGCTATGCCGCAGGACAGGAATTCAAGGCGCATACCGACTATTTCGATCCCAAAGGCCCGGATTTCGAAAAATATTGCGCCATGGCGGGCAATCGCACCTGGACCCTGATGATCTACCTCAACAAGCCGCAGGCGGGCGGCGCAACCCGTTTCATCAAGATCGGAAAGACGATCCAACCCGAAACCGGCAAGCTGCTCGCATGGAACAACCGGATCGGTCCGGGCGCCTATAATCCTTCAAGCCTTCATCATGGGATGAAGGTGCGCGCGGGCGTGAAGCATATCATCACCAAATGGTATCGCGAACGGCCATGGGTTTCGGCATGAAGGATTGGTCCAAATTCGCGGAAGAATGGCAGAACGCCTGGAACGCCCATGACCTTGAGCGGCTCCTCGCCCATTTCCACGACGATATTCTGTTCACCTCGCCCGTCGCGGCGGGTCTTCTTCCGGAAACGAAGGGCTATATTCGCGGGAAGGAAGCACTCCGCGCCTATTGGGCGGCGGGTCTCCGCCATATTTCCGACCTGCATTTCACGGTGGAGCAGATTTTTGCCGGGATGGACACGCTCGTCATCCAGTATCGCAATCAGAAGGATGTCGTCGTGAGCGAGGTTCTGCACTTTTCAGACGGAAAAGTGCGGGAAGGCCATGGCACCTATCCTCCCGGCGAAACGAATCCAGCAGGCGCGCGGGCATAGCAAAACCCCGGAAGACTGCTCTTCCGGGGTTTTCCCTTTTCTGCCTTATCAGCGGGAAGCGAACTGCCGTCCCTTGGCCGCCGCCCATTGCAGCGGGGCGGCGTTGGGCGTGCCTTCGCGCACGAAGCACTGTCCCTTGCGCACCCGGATCGAGCGGCACAGCGCCAAGGCATCGGCGCGGTTCGCAAAGCCCTTGACCGAGAGGCGGTGGAAGGTCGCGCCGTTGACCGTCACTTGACTGGTCATCACCGGGAACGCCGCCAGCGTCCCGTTGGAGCGCGACATGTTGATCCATTTCTCACGCGCAACAGCCGCGCTGTCATAAGCGCCCAACTGCACCACCCAGTTGCTCGCGCCATTGTCGACGGGCCGGATGAACGCGGCCTTCTGCATGACAGGAACGGCAGCCTTGGGCGGCATGGCCTTTGCCGGCGCATAACCCTGCGCCGAAACGCGGACCGGCTTGACGGAGACCGGAGCGGCCGCGACACGAACGGGCGTCGCGTCGGCCATGATGACGGGCGCGGGAGCGGCAGTCTCGACGACCGGCTCCGCCGCATAAGAGGGCGCTTCCTCAACGGAAGCCATCTGAACGGGTGGAGCCTCGGCAACAGGCGCTGTTGCCGGAGCAAGTGCCAGAGCCACGGGCTGCCCCGCATCATCCCCGGCCATGTTCACGCCCATCAGGGACGCCACGCGCATGGGCGCGAGTTCAGGAGCCGCGATGGAAGCCCATTGCGTGATCCGCTGGTTGGCGGCAGCAGGATCGAGGTCCATCCCGACGACCAGCCGCGCGTCCTTCCAGCGTCCCGCCAAGGCATAGGCATAGGCCAGATTCTGCCGCGTACGCGCCGTCGCCGAAGGATCATGAATGGCTTCGGAAAGGATGCGCACGCCCTCCGGCGCGTTGCCCGCCATCGCCATGGCCAGACCGTAATCGGAGGCCGGAACCTTGTCGGCATTGGCGACCAAGAGCGCCTGCGCCGCGTCATTCCTGCCCAACGCAATCTGCACGAGCACCAGATTGACGATGGTCCGCGCCTCCTGATTGCCCAGCGTCATCGCATCGGACAGCGCCGTCTCGGCGGAGAGGAAACGCCCGCCCGCCACATAGGCCAGACCCAGTAGCTGGCGGTAATCCGCATTGTCGGGCTTCAGCCGCACCGCTTCCTCGGCGGCGCTAATGGCGCGGTCGGCATCGCGATCCGCTATCGCCTTTTCCGCCGCCAGAGCCTGCCTGCCGGCATCGCCCTTTTGCTTGACCGCGGCCGTGGACGGACGAAAGGCGGCTCCCGTGCACCCCACCATCGTGACGGCCACGATCAGGGAAGACACCGCCGCCTTGCCAAATGCAGAACGCTTCATAATCATCCTACCCTTATTTGCGACCGCGCATGGGCGGCACCTGCTGCGCCAGCCGGTCGATTTCCGGCAAGTCGCTGAGATATGTGTCGACCGCTTCCGTGACGATCTGCTGCGCCGACCGCCCCGCCACCGCACAGGCGAGCCGCAACCGGAGATGCCGGTCGGCATCGAGCCGCAGGGTGAAAGCGGTCTTGCGCGTGGAACCGGCGCCATGATTTTGCGTCGAAAGCGTTTCGGTCACCCGCTCGGCAAGCTCATGCCTTTCGGCCACGACCGGCGGAACCGGAGCCTCGTTGGGAAGAACATAGGTCATCGGCGTGAGGCTCGCCACCGGCGAAGGTTGCGAAGGGAAAGCCATGGGCGCATCGCCCATGTCGTTCCAACCGAGATCGTCCTGCGCCACCGCCGCCGTCGATGCGCGGCCAAGGCCAAGGGCGGGCCTGCGCATGGCAGGTTGTGCCGCGCCCTTGCGCGCGAGAAGACCGGAGGTGAGGGAGGCGATCGGTTTTGCTTCGGCCATGACGCGCTTCCCCCTCAATGTCCCACGACGCGGCGGCCAAAACCGCCCCCGGCGGGCCGCGCGCTCCCCGTGGTCCCGACGCTTCCATGCGGAACGGAAAAGACCGTGCGCCGGAAATTCTTTTCCAGACGGTCCGAAATATAACTCCACAACTGAACGACTTCGCCGGCGGAGCGGCTCTTCGCGTCCACTTCCATCACCGTGCGCCCATCGATCATCGACGCGGCGAAATCGGTGCGATGATGGATGGTGACTGGCGCGACGGTGCCATGCTGGGACAAGGCGATCGCCGCTTCCGACGTGATCCGCGCCTTGGGCGTCGCGCCGTTGACGACGAAGATCAACGGCTTGCCAGCCCGGTCGCACAGATCGACCGTGGCCCCTACCGCCCGAAGATCGTGCGGGCTGGGCCGCGTGGGGACGACGATCAGCTCAGCCACCGAAATCACGCTCTGTATCGCCATGGTGATGGCGGGCGGCGTATCGATGACGGCCAGTTTGAAGCCCTGCTGCCGCAGGATTTCGAGATCCGCGGCCAGCCGCGCCACCGTGGTCTGGGCAAAGGCCGGGAATTCCGCCTCCCGCTCATTCCACCAATCGGCGAGCGACCCTTGCGGATCGATGTCGATCAGGACGACGGGGCCATGCCCCGCCCGTTGCGCCTGCACGGCAAGATGCCCGGAAAGCGTCGTCTTTCCCGATCCGCCCTTCTGCGATGCCAGTGCCAAGATGCGCACGCGCTTCCCCCCAAGGAAATCCAGTTCCGGGGAGGATTGCCATGGCAGCACCTAAAATTTGGTTAACCCATAAGGCACGACGGAAATGCGAAAAGGCGCAGCGGGCCGTTCCCCCTCGATAACAGCCTATTAACCAATATCCGCGATAAAGGACGTGAATGCCGTGGATTTGGGAGCAGCCCTTTCATGAACATATTTCGAGGCGCGCTTATCGCAGTCGCGACACTGAGCCTGAGCCAACCCCTCATGGCCGACGTGAAGCTCGGCGTGGATGCCTGGCAGCAGGGCGACTATGCGAAAGCTCTGGCGGAATGGCGTCCGCTTGCCGAAGCGGGCGACGCGGACGCCCAGTTCAACATGGGCCAGGCCTATAAGCTGGGACGCGGGGTTTCGACCGACCTCAACATCGCGATCCAATGGTATCGGAAAGCGGCAGCCCAAGGCCATATGCGCGCCGAGGACAATCTGGGCCTTTGCCTGTTTCAGCAGGGGGATCGCTCGGCAGCCATGCCGTATCTGGAACGGGCGGCTGCGCGAGGGGATTCACGGGCGCAATATATCTATGCGACCGCCCTGTTCAACGGCGACCTGGTAGGCAAGGACTGGGTCCGCGCCTACGCCCTGATGACGCGGGCATCCGCATCGGGATTGTCGCAGGCCGACACCAGCCTGCAACAGATGGACAAATATATCTCCAGCGAGCAACGGGAGCAGGGCAAAGCCCTCGCTGCCCGGATGGAACGGGAAAAGAGCGTGCTGCTGGCCTCCGCGCCTGCGCGGGCCGAAAGTGCCGGTCCTCCGGCACGGCCAGCCCCCTCTCCCATCCGCACGACCGAAGTCGCTCCTTCCGCCCCCTCTCGTCCCGAGGCGCCCAAAGCCAAAGCGCCGACGCCTCCAAAGCAGGCTCCTGCCGCCGCGACGCCTCCGTCGCGTTCCGCTTCGGGACCTTGGCGGGTCCAGCTTGGCGCCTTCAGTGCGGATGCGCGCGCCCGCGCCATGTGGACGCAGCTCACCGGCAAGGTTCGCGGCCTTTCGTCCTACCAGCCTTATTATGTGAACGCTGGCGGCATCACACGGCTTCAGGCCGGGCCTCTGGCCAGCTCGGCGGACGCGACCCGGCTCTGCGCGCAGATCAAATCGGCCGGCGCGGACTGCATCCCGAAGAAAAATTAGGTCGACCCGGCAACCCTTACGGGTTGATCGGCGAAAGGGCTTAGGGCAACGCGGCCACGACAATTATCTGGAGGCATGTGTTGAACAGTCCTGTTGCCCCATCCTGGGTGTTGACGCTCGTTTGCGTGGATCGTGTCGGCATTGTCGCGGCGGTAAGCCAGTTTCTGGCGGAACGCGGCGGCTTCATCACGGACAGCCAGCAATATGCCGACCGGGAGGCAGGGCGCTTCTTCATGCGCGTCGCCTTCGAAGCGACCGATCACCGCATGGACGGCGGCACGGAATGGCTGCGCGCGGAGTTCGCGCCCATCGGCGCGCATTTCGCGATGGACTGGCGCCTGACCGACATCGACGAACGCCCACGCATCCTGATCGCCGTGTCCAAGGGGTCGCATTGCCTCGCCGACCTTCTCCATCGCTGGCAGACGGGCACTTTGGCCGTCGACATCATGGGCGTCGTTTCCAACCATCCGGACATGCGCCGCATCACGGAATGGCACGGCATCCCCTATCATGAATTGCCGTCCAACGGCGACAAGCCCGCTCAGGAGGCCGCGCTGCTCGACATTTTCGAGCGGACCCGTTCCGACTATCTGATTCTCGCGCGCTACATGCAGGTGCTGTCGGAAGAACTGGTTGGGAAACTGGTGGGGCGCTGCGTCAATATCCATCACAGCTTCCTTCCGGGCTTCAAGGGTGCCCGCCCCTATCACCGCGCGCATGAACGCGGCGTCAAGCTGATCGGCGCGACCGCGCATTTCGTGACGGCGGATCTGGATGAAGGGCCAATCATCGAACAGGCGGTCGAGCGCATCGATCATCGAGCCACGGCGGAAGATATGGTCCGCATCGGGCGGGATATAGAATCGCAGGTTCTGGCACGGGCGGTCCGGTGGATCGCGGATCGGCGCGTACTGCTGAACGGCGGCAAGACCGTCATATTCCGCTAAAGGTAGAATATCGGCACTCATCCTCTTGCGGGAAAGCGCCATGGCAAACTGGAATCAGGCGGATCGGTTGCCCGCCATTTCGGAAATCCGGGACTGGATCAGAAGACCGCAGTGTAAATAAACCAGCCTACGATAAGCAGGCTTGTGACCACGCACACTCGATCGCCAAACACGTCCATCCGCGACATTTCAACATCCTTCCGGGTCAGGCATTCTTTTCTGATGCCTTAACTACAGAATACAGCAGTTTCCCGGAGGAAGGAACAGTAAAGATAAGGTGAAGCGGATGAAGGGAGCGGCGAAGCGCGAATCGGCGCTATTGAATCTGACCGCATGCGCCACCGGGCGGGCTCAAGACTTCTCCCTGGTATTCACATCAATGAATTAGCGGACTCAGCCCCGGTGACGCAAAAAGGATCGCGTCGCTTCCTCCGGCCCGCGATAGGCTTCCTGAAACTCGGCGCTCCAATATTTCAGGTCTTCCAGGTCGATGCGCGCGCCCGAAACAGCACACAGGACGAACTGCCCCGGACGCACGACATCGAAATGGGGCGTGTCATAATGCAGCACCGCTAGCCCTTGAATATCGGCAGCCATCAGTCGCCGGTCAGGATGCGGTCGACCAGCTGCTTCACGGTCGGCACGAACCCGTTCGAAT
>JASGDV010000261.1:0-2507 GCA_049841255.1 Sphingobium sp. | reverse complement strand
TGCGCAGGAGCACGGGGTACTTCGATTTGGAGGTTTTCAGACACTCCTCTCCGTCATCCCAGCGAAAGCTGGGATCTCTTTTGACGCCTGACTGTGCCGCAAGAAGGGAGATCCCAGCTTTCGCTGGGATGACGAAGGTTGGATGTCCGCAATTGGCCGATAGCTGCCGTAAAAGGAGGAATTTATGCCTCCATGACCCCAAAAAAAGGCCGCCTTCCGGCAGCCCTTTTTCCTCTTCCACTCCGCGAGCCTCAGCGGATCGGAGAATCCGGCGACAGGCGCATGTCCAGATAATTGTCGACCGACTTCATGAGCTGATCCAGCTCATGCTCGAAAAAGTGGTTCGCACCACGGATTTCGTCATGATGGATGGTGATGCCCTTTTGCGTCCGCAGCTTGTCGACCAGCTTCTGCACGGCGCTGGCGGTGACCACTTCGTCCGCCGTCCCCTGCACGATGATGCCCGAGGCCGGGCAGGGCGCGAGGAAGGAGAAGTCATACATGTTGGCGGGCGGCGCGACCGAGATGAAGCCGCGAATCTCCGGCCGCCGCATCAGCAGCTGCATCCCGATCCACGCGCCGAAGGAAAAACCCGCGATCCACGTCGTCTGCGCTTCGGGATGGAAGCTCTGCACCCAATCGAGCGCCGCGGCGGCATCGGAAAGCTCGCCGATCCCATTGTCGAATGTCCCCTGGCTGCGGCCCACGCCCCGGAAATTGAAGCGCAGGACGGCAAAGCCCCGCTTCACGAACGTCTTGTAGAGCGCCTGCGTGATGCGGTCATTCATCGTCCCGCCGCCCTGCGGATGGGGATGCAGGATCATCGCGACCGGTGCGCGCGGGCGGGGCGGGGGGCTGAAGCGGCCCTCAAGGCGACCTTCGGGTCCGGGAAAGATTACGTCGGGCATGGCACCTGTTATCGTTATGGCCGCCGGGCGGCTGAAGGAATGCGTGGGGCGCGGACAAGCCTTTGCTGGCGCTGCGCTGCAGACCGCCTATATAGAGAGCGCGACCATTTCCGCAATCGATGAGTGTCTCCTTTGGCCGCCGACCGTCTCTATCTGGACCATGCCGCAACCACGCCGATGCTGGCGGAGGCGAAAGCCGCCATGATCGAGGGGATGGAGCGATGGGCCAATCCGTCCAGCCCCCATGCCGACGGCCGCGCCGCCCGCGCCGCGCTGGAGGATGCGCGGCGGCGGATCGCGGCGGCGCTCGATTGGGGTGGCCATGTAATCTTCACCTCCGGCGCGAGCGAAGCCATCGCCATCGCCCTGACCCGCGCAAAAGCGACGCATATCGTCACCTCTCCGGTCGAACATGATTCGGTGCTGCGCGTGACGCCGGGAGTCGGACGGCTGAACGTCACGCCGGAGGGGCTGGTCGATCCGGCCTCCATTCCCACCGGGCCTTCCCTTGTGGCCGTCCAGCATGTCAACAATGAAACCGGCGTGATCCAGCCGCTCGACCGGATCGGGCGCGAGGGCGTCCTGCTCTTCGCCGACTGCGCCCAGAGCGCGGGCAAGCTCCCCTTGCCGGATGCGGACATGATCGCGATCAGCGCGCATAAATTCGGCGGGCCTCCGGGCGTGGGCGCTCTGTTGCTCCGCGATCTGGCGCTGCTGGAGCCCAGCGGCGGGCAGGAGCAAGGCTACAGGGCAGGGACGGAGAACCTCCCCGGCATACTCTCCATGGCCGCCGCTCTTGAGGCGCGATCCGATTGGCTCCCCGCCGCAGCGAAAATGCGCGCCCGGCTGGATGCGGCGATAGAGGCGGCGGGCGGACAGGTCGTCGCCCGGAACGCGCCGCGCATCGCCTCCATCGCCAGCTACCGGATGCCGGGCATGTCCGCCCGCGCCCAGCTTATCCAGTTCGACCTCGCGGGTATTTCCGTGTCGGCAGGCAGCGCCTGCTCTTCCGGCTCGCTCAAGACCAGCCACGTCCTGCGCGCCATGGGGCATGACGAGGTGGCGGCGGGGGAGATGGTGCGCGTCAGCTTCGGCCCCGCGACGCAGGAGGCGGATATAGACCGTTTCCTCGCCCAATGGACCTCCATGGCGGAGCGGGTTACCGCATGACCATCTATCTCGACTATCAGGCGACCACGCCGCTCGCGACCGAGGTCTTCGACGTCATGGCCCCGTGGCTGCGCGATCAGTTCGCCAACCCGCACAGCGCCCACCGCCTCGGCCGCGCCGCCGCCGCGCAAGTCGAAGTGGCTCGCGAAGACATATCCCGATTACTGCCCGCCGATGGCCGCCTGCTCTTCACCTCCGGCGCGACCGAGGCGCTCAATATGGCGATTCAGGGCATCGGCGCGGGCCGCATCGTCACCATCGCGACGGAGCATGCCGCCGTGCTCGACACGGTGGAGGCGCTGGCGCGGGAAGGGCGCGACGTCACGGTCCTGCCGGTCGGCCCCGACGGACTGGTCGACATGGAAGCCGCGCGGCAAGCCATCGTCCCCGGCGTGGCGCTGGTCGCGGCGATGCTCGTCAATAATGAGA
>JASGDV010000260.1:0-4561 GCA_049841255.1 Sphingobium sp. | reverse complement strand
TCTGAAATTCACCCAAATTGAAGTGCATCGTGCTCCTGCGAAGGCAGGAGCCCAGTTCCGCCGTTTGATCTGGGCTCCTGCCTTCGCAGGGGCACGGCTGGGTCTAAGAGGACTGTCCGCAACCCACTCCTTAACCACCGCCCCATCGGCCTTACAAACCACACATCCCCAAACAAAAAATGGCCCGGCAAGCAAAGCGCCGGGCCAGTTCCGAAGGCCCGCATCAGAGAATGGGCTTGCCCCTTGCCTAGCCGATCCAGCCCTTGATCTATATCATAAATCGGACGCTTGCGGTCATTCGCTAGCCGATCATCATCAGGCTGGCATTACCACCCGCCGCCGTCGTGTTGATGGAGGTCGACACCTCCTCCAGCAGCCAATCGACCGGATAGCAGCCCGTTCGCCCCAATGGCGCGGCATGAAGGGAGACGATCGCCCCCGACCGCTCGGCCAATGACTGGGCCGTGGCGGCGATCTTGTCCGCCTTCCCTTCCACCAGAGCGGCGGCGACGGGCGCGGCAAGATCGCTGGAGAAGCAGCCAGCGACCAGCGGCGGCAGATCGCCGGGCAGCGCCATCCCCTCCAGCACGCCCCTGTTCCCCGTCGCAAGGATCGCCGCCATCTGGTCGAACAGCCCTTCCCGCGTCGCCGGAAGCATCAGCACATTCCCGCGCGGATGCAGCGCATGGATATTCCGCTCTCCCACCGGCCCCGCCAACAGCGTCTCGACGCCCAGCGCCGACCGGCTTCCATAACCGCGCGCCACGGCAGCGGCCGCCGCCTCTCCCCGCGCCTCAAGCCAATGGATGAAAGCGGACAAGGGCGCGGCCATCCCCTCCACTGCGCGAAGCACGCAAGGCGCCGCCCCCGTCAGCCGTCCCAGATAAAGCGGCCCGCCCGCCTTCGGCCCGGTGCCTGACAGACCCCGCCCGCCAAAGGGCTGAACCCCCACGACCGCGCCGATGACATTGCGGTTCACATAGATATTGCCCGCCTTCACCCGCGAGGTGACATGCGCGACGGTCTGGTCCAGCCGCGTATGCAGCCCGAAGGTCAGGCCATATCCCGTCGCGTTGATCGCATCGATCAGCGGATCGATCCGGTCCCGCGAAAAACGGATAACGTGCAACACCGGCCCGAACACCTCGCGCTTCAGCTCCGCGATGCTCTCCAGTTCGATGATCGTCGGCGGCACGAAAGTGCCATGCGCGGCTTCCTCCGGCAAAGCCTGCTGCTCCACCTTGCGGCCCAGCTTGCGCATCGCCTCTATATGCGCCTCGATATTTTCCTTCGCCTCGGCGGTGATGACCGGGCCGATGTCGACCGCCAGCCGGTCCGTCCGCCCGATCCGCAATTCCCGAAGCGCGCCCTTCAACATAGCAAGCGTCCGGTCCGCCACATCCTCCTGCAGGCACAATATGCGCAGCGCCGAACAACGCTGCCCCGCGCTGTCGAAAGCGGAGGCGATGACATCGGCCACCACCTGCTCCGCCAGCGCGGAGGAATCGACGATCATCGCATTCTGCCCGCCCGTCTCGGCGATCAGCAGAATGGGCTTGCCGTCGCGCGAGAGCCGTTTGGCGAGCTGATGCTGGATCAGCCGGGCGACCTCCGTCGATCCGGTGAACATGACGCCCGCCGTCTCCGGCACCGCGACCAGCGCCGCGCCGATCGCGCCATCCCCCGGCATCAATTGCAGCGCATCCGCCGGAACCCCTGCCTCATGCAGGATGCGGACGGCCTCGGCCGCGATCAGCGGCGTTTCCTCGGCGGGCTTGGCCAGCACCGGATTGCCCGCCACCAGCGCGGCGGCGACCTGTCCGGTGAAGATCGCCATCGGGAAATTCCACGGGCTGATGCACACCACCGGCCCCAGCGGCGTCTGCTCGGTCCCGAAGGTCGCCCGCGCCTGCGCCGCATAATAGCGCAGGAAGTCGATGGCCTCGCGCACTTCGGCGATGGCGTTGGGCAGCGACTTGCCCGCTTCCCGCACGATCAGGCCCAGCAGGATCGGCATCCGCGCCTGCATGGCGTTCGCGGCCCGCTCCAATATCGCGGCGCGTTCGACCGGCGGGACATTGCCCCACAGACTTTCCGACGCGCGGATAGCGGCGGCGCGCGCATGTTGGGGCGACGCCTCGAACACCGTCCCCACCCTATCGCGATGGTCGGCGGGGTTGAGCACCGGACGCTCCGTCCCTTCCCCGCCCTCCGGCGCGGCGGTCCAACGCATCCCGGCGCTTTCCCGCAGCGCCTCCGTCAACGCCGCCAACGCATCCTCATCGCTCAGGTCGATGCCTTCCGAATTGCGCCGGTCGGGATAAAGCGCGCAGGGCAATGCGATCTGGTCGTGCCGATGCCCCGGATGCGGCATGGCGCGCACGATCTCCACGGGATCGGCCGCCAGTTCCTCGACCGGCACGGCCGGGTCCGCGATCCGGTGTACGAAGGAACTGTTCGCCCCATTTTCCAGCAAGCGCCGCACCAGATAGGCCAGCAGCGTCTCATGCGTCCCCACCGGCGCATAGATGCGGCACGGACGATTGAGGCCCTTCGCCCTCACCACCTGCTCGTAAAGCGGCTCGCCCATGCCGTGCAGGCACTGGAACTCATAGAGTCCCACGAAGAAATCCGGACCTGCCAGATGATAGATCGCCGCCAGCGTCTGCGCATTATGCGTCGCGAATTGCGGGAACACCGCGTCGGGCGCGGCCAGCAGCTTCCTCGCGCAGGCGATATAGGCCACATCGGTATGGACCTTGCGCGTATAGACGGGAAAGTCCGCCAGCCCATCGACCTGCGCCCGCTTGATCTCCGCGTCCCAATAGGCGCCCTTGACCAGCCGCACCATGATCCGCCGTTCCGCCCTGCGCGCCAGATCGACGATCCAGTCGATGACGAACGGGCACCGCTTGCCATAAGCCTGCACCACGAAGCCAAGGCCGTTCCACCCCGCCAGATCCGGGTCCAGCGCCAGGCTCTCCAGCAGGTCGAGCGACAATTCCAGCCGGTCCGCCTCCTCCGCGTCGATATTGAGGCCGATGGCATAGCCCTTGGCCAGCACCGCCAGCGCCTTCACGCGGGGCAGCAATTCGCCCATCACCCGGTCCGCCTGCGCCCGGCTGTAACGGGGATGCAGCGCCGACAGCTTGATCGAGATGCCCGGCCCTTCATAGATGCCGCGCCCGCCCGACGCCTTGCCGATGGCATGGATGGCGCGCTCATAATCCTGATGATAGCGCGCCGCGTCGGCCGCCGTGGTCGCCGCCTCGCCCAGCATGTCGTAGCTGTAGCGGAAACCCTTCGCCTCCATCTCCTTCGCGCGCTTCAACGCCTCGGCGATGGTCTCGCCCGTCACGAACTGCTCGCCCATCATCCGCATGGCGAGGTCGACGCCGCGCCGGATCACCGGCTCCCCCGCCCGCGCGATCAACCGCGTGAGCGCCGCGCCCAGCCCCCTGTCGTCGACGCTCCCCACCAGCTTGCCGGTGACCACCAGCCCCCATGTCGCCGCATTGACGAACAGCGACCGCCCGCCGCCCATATGCGATCCCCAGTCGCCATCCGCGATCTTGTCGCGGATCAGCGCATCGCGGGTCGCATCGTCGGGAATCCGCAACAGCGCCTCGGCCAGGCACATCAGCGCCACGCCCTCCTGGCTGGAAAGCGAATATTCCTGCACCAGCGCCTCGACGCCGGAGCCCCTGGGATTGGCCCGCAACCCCGTCACCAGCCTCCGCGCCGTGTCCCGCACCGCCGTCCGCATCGCATCGGGAAGGCGCGCCGTCTCGATCAGCGGCGCGAGGCAGGCGGCTTCATCCCGGCGACAGGCGGCGGTGATAGCGCGGCGGAGGGAAGACCGCTCCCGAATGGCGGGAGCGAAATCGGCGAAGGGCGGCTGCGTGGTCATGCCAAGATAATACATCACCCACCCTCTTTGATCCCGACTTTTCCAGTGCGGTTTTCCTGCCGCTTTGACTTATTTATGACCTTCTTTTAGGAAATCCGGATGGATAAATCTCTCAATCCGGTCGATCTGGACGATTTCGACCGAAAGATCGTCGCCGCCCTGGTCAAGGACGGCCGCATGACCGTCACCGATCTCGCCCGCAACGTCGGCCTGTCGAAAACCCCCTGTCAGGTGCGGCTCCGGCGATTGATCGAAGCGGGCGTGATCAAGGGCTTCCGCGCCATCGTCGACCCGGCCAAGCTGGGCATGGATCATGTCGCCTTCGCCGAAGTGAAGCTCAGCGACACCCGCGAACAGGCCCTGCGCGAATTCAACGCCGCCGTCCGCCGCATCCCCGAAGTCGAGGAATGCCACATGATCGCCAGCAGTTTCGATTATCTGCTGAAGGTCCGCACGTCGGACATCCGCCGCTACCGCACCGTGCTGGGGGAAAAAATCTCCAGCCTGCCCCATGTGGCCAGCACATCCACATATGTGGCGATGGAAACGGTGCTGGAAGCGGGCGGGTCCCGGCTGACGGCGCAGAAGTAGGGCGGATCAGGGCCGGGGCGAACACCCAACCTTCGTCATCCCAGCGAAAGCTGGGATCTC
>JASGDV010000259.1:0-12414 GCA_049841255.1 Sphingobium sp. | reverse complement strand
GCCGACGCGGTGTTTCTGGGCGACCGCCTTGCCCCCGTCGCCATCGCCGTACAGGCCGCGCGGCGGACCGTGCGCGTCGTGAAGCAGAATTTCGCGCTCGCCATCGGCTATAATGCGCTGGCGGTGCCATTGGCCATCGCGGGCAAGGTGACGCCGCTGGTCGCCGCCGTTGCCATGTCCCTTTCTTCCCTCGTCGTCATCGCCAACGCGCTGCGCCTGCGGAGGGCCGCGAAATGACCGGACTGTCGCTCCTCATCCCCATCGCCCTGTTCATGGGCCTCGTCGGTCTTGGCGCCTTCTTCTGGGCGCTGCGATCCGGGCAATTCGACGACACCGATGGAGCAGGCATGCGCATCCTCATCGATGACGAGGACGATCAGGGCTAAAACGCGCGGGACCGTTTAGTCGGGAGAACGAAGCCGGTCGACGATATCGCCGCCCACGCGTGAATAAAGGTCGAGATACCAGATCAGCAGTTCACGATGACAACTGATCGCAAGCCGCTCGTAAAGCCGCTTGCGATGCGTTTGGGCCGTCTGCTGACCGATCCCCAGATCCACCGCGATGCTGCTGGCGCTCAGGCCATAGAGCAGCCGCGCCGCCACCTGCTGCTCACGCCGAGGCAGCTTTTCAGGCGCGAGCGCAATCAGATGTTCGATGATCGCGAGCGACGTCAGCGCCTGTATCATGCGCTGGCTCTGATTGATCGCTTCCAGATGCTTGATGATCATGGGGAAGACGAGTTCTGACGCGCATCCAAGGCGACGGCCATCCTCCGGGCCCAGCACTCCCCTTTCGGTGGGGCGCAGCATGCTGAGGCCAACCGTGCCGAACGGCCCGCGGCCGAACAGCATCAACCGCTCCCGCAAATCCTGACGGCGGTAGAAATTGCCGATCTCGCTTGGCCCGCTCCGCTCGCTGTCGAACTGGAAAAGCCTCGGTCCTTCGACCTCGACCCGGCTACCCTGCAACATGTCATCGTCGTGCAGCCATAAATTGTCGCGCAGATAGACTTGGCTCTGTCTGACGGCGATGGCCGATCCGTCGCGGCTGAGTTCCGAAAGAACCTGCGGCTTCGCGCCTTCGAGCAGGAAGACATGCACATGTTCGGCCCCGCATATATCGCCGAGACAATCCAGCATCTCGCCGTAAAATGCCGGACGACCGATCGCGCTCAGCAACCGGCGGATGGATTTGTCTTCATTCCAAAAGGATGGCGGCGCAGCGCCGTGCCGCACTCCGACGATTTCGTCTTGCTCGGGCATCGCTCTCAGGACCAACGGCCTCCTGTTCTATTTGCGCCAGAATAATGCGGAGGCCAGTGCAAGTCACGCCGTTTCTCCGTGTTTGGGAAACGCCTTGACCGGCCCGCATGACGCGCCGCCGCGGCGCCACCGCTCCACAAGGAGCGATGGCGTCGTCCGGTCACGGATCAGGAAGCACCCGCATGCTGCTCGTCGAGCCACTTGACCAAGCGCTTGATGCCTTCCGCGATGGAAACCTCCGGCTCCCATCCGATGAGCCGCTTCGCCTTTTCCCGGCTGAAACCCTGCTTGGCGGATGTCGGCATGCGCAGCCGCGCCGGATCGTCACGAAATTCAGGCTTCAGCGACGATCCGCAGGCCGCGATGATATATTCGACGATCTGGCGCTGCGACGTGTCCTCGCCGGAAACGACGTTGATCCCTTCCCCGCTTGCCGCGCTTTCCATCGCCATGAGATTGGCGCGCGCCACGTCGCCGACATAGACATAGTCCTGCACGCCCGCGCCGTCGCCGTCGATGACCGGCGCGCGTCCGGCACGAACGGCTTCATAAGCCTCCACCATCCGCGTGGCGTCAAGGGCGCGCTTGTGGAGCCGTTCGCCATAAATGGCGGAATAGCGCAGGCCCACAAATTCGATGCCGTGGTGCTGCTCATACAGACGGCCGATGCCTTCGCCCAATATCTTCGACGCGCAATAGATGATGACGCCCGGCGCCATGCCTTCCCAGCGAAGCGGAGAAGTTTCGCTATTGGGTTCCTCTCCCACCGCGCCATAGACGCCGACGGACGAGCTGAAGACGACCTTCTTCACGGACTGATAGCGCGCGGCTTCCATCACATTCTGAAGACCGCGCGTGTTGACGTCGATGCCCATCCATGGATTGGCCATGATCGGCGCGGCCAGGAAACCCGCCACCGCGAAGATGCCGTCCGCCTTGTCGAACGGATCGTAAAGTTCGTTCAGCCGCAATATGTCACCCCGCACGAAGCTGCACCGCGAATCCTGAAGCAGATGACCGATATTGTCGGTCGATCCCAAAGCCAGATTATCGAGCAGCACCACCTCTCGCGCGCCGCCGTCGAGAAGCTGGCCGCCGATATGGGAACCCAGCAGGCTTGCCCCGCCCACCACAATGAATTTTCCACCGGAGATATTCGGCATTGTCATTCACCTCTTCGTAAAAGGCATCAGTTTCCATGTCCCGCGCGCAGTTCCGCCGTGGCCTGCTCGTCGATCCGCAAGCCTTCGGGGTCACCATGGGGATCGCCCAGCACCACCACGCCATAGTCTCGCGCGGCCGCTTCCATGCTGACATATTCATCGCGCACATCGGCCAGCACGCGCGCAGGATCGCGCTCGAATGGATCGCCCCATCCGCCACCGCCATTGGTGATATAGCGGGAGATCGCGCCCGGCTGCGTCCGCCATACCGTCTGGCTGGCATAATAATGATATTTGCCCTGTTCCGGATCGAGCGTCTTGCTCTTCGGATCGAGCACCCCGGCGACCGGCGTGCTCGCCGCATAGACCTCCGCTTCCTTGCCCAGCAGGGCGGAGGGATATTTCCCCTCCTTGCCGGGCGGGAAGAACCACACGCCCCCGCACGGCCCCGGCTTGCCGCCATTGGCCCCGACGCCGCTCGGCTCGCGGGTGCGGAAGGGCGAACTGTGGTGGTTCGCGTCGGTCAGCCATAGCGTGTCCTTGAAGTTCGCCGCCCCGCCGCGGCGGATGCCCGGACCGCCCGTGTCGATCGCATGTTCCTTGCGGAGCACGACCACGGGGGCGTCCGCCTCGATGGATTCCGTCGCGGGGTCCAGATTGTTGAGGCTCAGCAGCACGGTATAGCTGTCGCCGTCCGCATCCTTCGTCGCGCCCCAGGGACCATGCTCGCCCCCGCATTGGCACACATTGGCCCAGGGCGTTCCGGCATCGGTCAGGCCATAAGCATTATGCGTGTTGCTCGACCCGAAATCGCCCGCGACCGCATTTTCCCCCAGCATCGGATTGAGCGCCTTCAGGATCGCCGCGATCAGCGCGCCGCTGCTTTCCCAGAACATCATGATGGCCCCTTCGGGCGGCAGCGACGTCAGCAGCGTTCCGGGCGGCGCGACCAGATCGATGTCGCGCCATGTGCCTGATGTGAAGGGCGCTTCAGGATCGAGCAGGATGGTGAGCGCCACGCCCAGCGACGTCTTGGCGTCCAATATGCCGCAATTGATCGAGGATCGTGCCTGCGCGGATGTGCCGGAAAGGTCCGCCTCTATGCGGAATCCCCGTTTTCGCAGGGTGACGTTGACGCGATAATCGACGCTGTCGTCGATGCCGTCCGCATCGATCAGTGCCGAACCGCTATAGTCGCCATCGGGAATCCGCTGGATTGCCGTCCGCATCCGTTCGGCCGATACGTCGCAGGCATAGGTCAGCGTGCCCAGATAGGCGTCCAGCCCGTAACGCTCCACATTCTCCCGCACCAGCCGCTCGCCCAGTTCCAGTTGCTGGCCGATGCTGTAGAAATCCGGCAGCAGCAGGCCGCCGAAGCGCGAATTGTCGAAGATCAGGCTGAAGGCCGATTTGACAGGCTTGCCCTTCGACCACAGCAGCATCGGCGGGATGACCAGCCCGTTTTCATAGACATTGCGCTTGGTCGCCGAAAATCCGCCCGGCACCACCCCGCCGATGTCGAGTTGATGCGCGCGCAGGTTGACGAAGGAGATCAGGCGGCCTTCCACGAACACCGGGCGGATGAAGCACACATCGTTCACATGGGTGCCCGCGCGATAGGGATCGTTGCAGATCAGGACATCGCCCGGTTCCAGATTTTCCGGCCCATATTCCTCCACCGCATTGCGGACCGCATCGGCCATCGTCCCCAGAAAGACGACGAGGCTGTTGCTGACCACAGGCATGGAATAGTCCTGCTCCGGCGGCCCGCTGATGGTACAGGCGAAATCATACCAGTCGCGGATTATCGGGGAGAAAGCCTCCCGCATGAAGCCGGTGGACATATGCTCCACCACATAGCGGAGACGGTTCAGAAGGACCGATGCCGTGAACCGCTCGCAGGCATAGCGCGCCTCGAACTGCGCGTCGGTGAGGTCGCGGATGCTCGGCTGATTTTCAGTCCGGACGGTGTTGGACATGATGTTCATACCGCCTGCTCCTTCCTGCGGATCAGCAATTCTCCATATCGGCCGACCAAAGCATATTGCCCCGCTCCGATATGAGTGGTCGAAAGACCTTCGTTGACGATGGCCGGTCCCTCGATCACATCTTCGGCGCACAGCGCCGCGCGATCATAGACCAAGGCATCCTGCCGCCCTTCGCCCGACGCATCCGCCAGATCGCCAAGATAGCGGAGCGTCACCTGGGCCATGGGCTTCAAGGGATCGACGCCCCGTTTCGGCAATTCGGGATAGGCAACCTTCTCCGTTTCCAGCACGGCGCGCACGCGGAAGGTCACGCCCTGAACCGGCATGGCGTCGAACCGATTGCCGGACCGCGCCTCATAGCTGTCGTGGAAGGCCGAGATCATCCCTTCGATGGCGCTGGCGTCGATGGTGCCGTCCGGCGCGGGGACGAAGGGCGTTTCCCAGCTTTGCCCGGCCAGACGCGCGTCGAAGCTGCGTTCGAACGTCACCTTCGCGCCCGGTTCCAGCCCTTCGCGCAACTGGGCTTCCATCGCCACGAACAGGACGTCGACATCGCCCGCCACATCCGCCGACAATATCGTGTAAAGACTGCGGCTGGCGGTGAACACCTGATCGGCCGACAATAGACCCAGCGCCGAAAACAGGCCGGGATTGGGCGGCACGATCACCTGCTTGCACTTGAGCGTTTCCAGCACGCCCGTCAGCAGCATGGGACCGGCCGCGCCATAGGCCATCAGGCTATAGTCACGCGGATCGACGCCATTCTTGATCGCGACGTTCAGCAGGCCTTCCGCGATATTCTGCACCGCGATCTCATAGGCGTAGCGGACGCGCTGCGGCAGGGAAAAGCCGGTGTCCAACGCTTCGAATGCCTGCTGCGACAGGGCGCGGTCCAGCGAGAACTGGCCCTTGGCAAAGCGGGCCGGATCGATGATGCCGATCATCAGGAAGGTGTCGGTGGTGGTAGGCAACATTCCGCCCCGACCATAGCAGGCCGGTCCCGGCGTCGATCCGGCGCTGGCCGGTCCCACCTGGATTTCGCCGGCCGGTCCGATCGCCACGATGCTGCCGCCGCCTGCGCCGATCGCGGACACGTCGATCGCCAGCGAATTGACGACCAGATCATGCTCCAGTTCGAAGGAGGTATTCACGAACGGCTCGCCGCCCGTGACGATGCTGATGTCGCAGGACGTGCCGCCCACATCGGCGCACAGCAGGTTGGTTTCACCGATCATCGCGCCGAAATGCGCGCTGCCGATGGCGCCCGCCGAAGGGCCGGAGAACACGATCCGGTAAGGCTGCTCCATCGCCCGGCGGACCGGCACCAGCGTGGCCGCGCAATCGGCGAAGTTGAGTTCCCCGTCGAAGCCGGCGGCTTTCAGCCCACCCTCCAGCCTCTCCGTATAATCGGAATAGATGATCTTCATGAAGGTATCGATGACGGTGGTCGAGGCGCGCGGATATTCCCGCGCCAGAGGGGACACCTCGCTCGATATCGAGCATTCGACATCGCCCAGCACTTCGCGCACCAGCGCCCGCAGGCGTATCTCATGCTCCGCATTGACATAGGAATTGAGCAGGCAGATGGCGACGCCGGTCACGCCGCATTTCTTCAATACGGCGAGTTCCGTGCGCGCCTGATCCTCGTCGAGCGGGAAAAGGACTTTCCCGTCGGCCATCACCCGTTCCCTGATGCCGCGCCGCAAATAGCGCGGCACGAGCGGACGCGCCGCATCGCCGAAGCTGCGCCGCCAGCGCGGGTCGAGAATGGCCGAAGCGGGCCGCCAGACCCGGCCCATGTCAAGGATGTCGCGATGCCCTTCGGTCGTCAGAAAACCGATCTTGGGCAACCGGCGCGTGATGACCGCGTTCAGTCCATGGGTGCTCGCATGGTTGAAGGCTCTGGCATCCGCCACCCCCAGCGCCGCCGCGCCCGCCAGAATCGGCTTGGTCACATCCTCATAGTCGGTCGAAATCTTCGTCGTCTCGATCCGCCCGTTCCGCAAGGAGACGACATCGGTAAATGTGCCGCCCACATCGACAGCGATCATAGGAAATCCTCTCTTACAGCGTATCGGACAGCAATCGCACCGGACCAAGCCGCGGCCCCGGATCGCGGCTGAGGGAATGGAGGCAGGCCTGGCATTTGACGACGTCGAACCAGCCGCCCTCCGAATGGACCGGATAACGCATAAGGGCTTCTGCCCCGCATTGCGGGCATGCGCCCGTCACTGCCTCCCTCTCCAGAAAAAGAGGCGTGCTGGTTATACGCGACTCCGACATGGCACCTCATCCTTTTCCGTCATGCGCCAAGGACGGGCATGACGAGCCTGAATTTGCTATGATATTCCCCACCGCCCGGCTCTCGCGCGATGTGGATATGCTTGAGGGCGATCTAGCATCAATGGATGAGGCCTACTGTCCCTGCGTCGAGGGACAGGAAGTTGACGCCACGCAAATGCGGATTGCGCCGGGAGAAAAATGGAGGGCCTTGCGGCATACCGAACGGCAGTTAAGGGTGGATTGCGGATGGTCCGGTTTTACTCACCTCCGTTCGTCCTGAGTAGGGGCTGAGCGAAGTCGAAGACCCGTATCGAAGGGTCTTTTGCGCCATATCACTTCGACAAGCTCAGTGGCTACTCAGGACGAACGGTGGTGGGATGAACGTCCGCTCATGGCCGAAAACCGCCATCGCAAGACTGCGGGTTTGCCAAATATATGACCGCCTTTTCATCCAGTCCGGGCAAAGACCTGAAAATCGGGATGCCCTTTGACGGGCATCCCTTGTCGCTTATTTAGGCGCGCGTGGGATCGTAGCGGACGGCGTTCAGCGCCAAGCGCGCGATCTTGGAAGCGATGTCTTCGGGCGTCAGCCGTCCTTCGGGCCGATACCAGCGGTGGACCCAACGCACCATGCCGCTGATCGACATGGACGCCAGCACGGGATCCTCCACATCGAACACGCCCAGCTTCGTTCCTTCGCGAAGAAGGTTGGTCAGCTTCACGTCGAACATGTGGAACTGTTCGCGGACCTTCCTTTGCGTCTCCTCCGACAGATGTTTTTCCTCGTTCAGGAAAATCGCGGTCATGTTCGCGCTTTTGAGATTTTCGATGACATAGAATTCCACCAGCGCCGTCAGTTGCTCGGCCGGCGGACGGTCGACGGCGAAGACGCCTTCTACGCCATTCAGGAACAACTGGGTGATGCGCTCGAAAATCGCTTCCAGCAGGGCATATTTATTTTCGAAATAGGTGTAGATGAACGGCTTGGTGACGTGCAGCTGCTTGGCGATCGTATCGATGCTGACGCTCTGGAAGCCGCGTTCAGCGAAAAGCGGGATGGCCTCCTGCAGGATCCGCTCCCTTTTGAACTCAAAAACTTCGTCCTTCATGCTTCAATCTCTGCCCTCTGTTTGATCCCACTGACCGGCATGCTGTTATCCCAGGCAAATCGCTGAAACGGAAATGCCCTCCCGTCAACCGGACAGGGCCGGGACATGCTTTCCCGAAACGGACCGGCATATTGCTGCGACGACGGGTGATGACGGTTCAGCCTCTCCTGCCGCAATAGCATCTGCGTTAATCTTCCCGTCCGCAATAATTCTTTTCTTCGCATTCGCGAACCAGAAATGTCGCGGCACCGCACTGGAAGGGCCCATATCTTTCCTGATCTTGCCACAGGAACGCGACAGGGCGCGGGTTCCTGCCGATAGTCGCGCCGTGAGGCGACGGATGAGGATGAGGAAACCGCCTTCGCCAAAACATCCCCTCCCTTCGCTACGCCGCCTGAGCCGATCCCATTCCGCGGTCCACGGAAGTGATACCATCAGGTATTGAATAAGAACATAGATAATTGACGCAATCCGGACGGTATGATAGCCGCCAGCGCCCGGCTTCGACCTTCGCCGCAAGGCTGCGGCTGTGCCGGGAAAGCCATTTTCCGCAACCGATTTCTCAATATATTCCCAGTGCTGGAGGATAGCCGATGCCCGTCAACGAAAAGATCGTATCAGGGGTCGCGATCCTCGAAATCGACTCGCCGCCGGTCAACGCCCTGAGCGCGGAGATTCGGGCCGGTCTGGCTGCCGGGCTGAAAAGAGCCTGCGAAAACGATGCGATCGAGGGCATCGTGCTGACCGGCGCGCGCCTCTTTTCGGCGGGGGCGGACATTTCCGAATTCGGCACGGACCGGATCGCCTCTCCGCCGGTCATCTGGGACCTGTTCGACCTTTTCGAGGCCAGCGCCAAGCCTGTCGTGGCGGCCGTGGAGGGCCTTGTCATGGGCGGCGGGCTGGAAGGCATATTGGCGGCCGACGCCCGGATCGCATCTCCCTCCACCAGCTTCAGCCTGCCCGAAGTCAAGCTGGGCTTCATTCCCGGCGCGGGCGGATCGCAGCGCCTGACGCGCCTCATCGGACCGGAAGCCGCCATCGACCTGATGGTGAAGGGCAACAGCATCGATGCGCAAAAGGCCCTCGCGCTCGGCATCGTCGACGCCATTGCCGACGACCACCTCGCCGCCGCCGTCGCGCGGGCGAAGGAACTCGCGGCTTCGGGCGAGCGTCCCACGCCCAATTCCTGCCGCGCCGACAAGGTGGCAGGCTTCGGCCCCGATTTCTTCGCGGCCCAGCGCAAGAAGATCGCCGCCCGCACGCGCGGGCAGGTCGCGCCCGAAGCCGTGATCGACGCCGTGGAGGCCGCGGCCACCCTATCGCCCGAAGAAGGCATGCGCTTCGAACGCGCCCTGATCCAGAAGCTCCAGAACCATCCCCAGCACCACGCGCTGACCTACGCCTTCCGGGCGGAAAAGACTGTTGCCAAAATCCCCGGCATCACGGCGCAGCCCCGCGCGATTGACCGCGCGGCGGTGATCGGCGCTGGGACCATGGGCGCGGGCATCGCGATGTGCTTCGCCAATGCGGGCATCGACGTGGTGCTGACCGAAGTGAACGAAGCGGCCCTCCAGCGCGGCATCGACAATATCGGGAAAACCTATGACAGGGCCGTGGCGCGGGGCATCATGACCCCGGCAGTCGCTGATGCCGCCCGCGCGCGGATCGGATCGGGCGTGGGTCTGGAATCGATCCCGCCGGTCGACCTGGTGATCGAAGCCATTCCCGAAGACATGGCGATGAAGAAGTCGCTCTTCGCCACGCTCGACCGCCTGATGCCGCCCGAGACGATATTGGGCACCAACACCTCCTCGCTCGACATCGATGAAATCGCCTCGGCGACGTCGCGTCCGGGCAAGGTGGTGGGCACGCATTTCTTCGCCCCCGCCAACATCATGAAGCTGCTGGAAAATGTGCGGGGCGGGCAGACGGATCAGGAAACCATCGCGACCGTGATGGCTCTGGGCAAGCGGCTGGGCAAGATCAGCGTGCTGGCCGGGAATTGCGACGGCTTCATCGGAAACCGGATGCTGCAATATTATACCGGGTCGGCAGAGTTCATGGTCGAGCGCGGCATCGCGCCTGAACGGATCGACGCGGTGGCGGAGGAATTCGGGATGCCCATGGGGCCGATCGCGCTCCGCGACCTGTCGGGCCTCGACGTGGCCGTGCTCATCCGCAAGGAGCGGCGGGCGAAGCTGCCCGAGGGCGCGCGCATGTCCTGGGTGGTGGAGGCGCTCCATGACGCGGGCCGCCTCGGCATGAAGAACGGCAAGGGCTTTTACCGCCATGAAGACGGCAAGCGCCTGCCCGATCCGGAAGCGGCCGCCATCATCGACGCCCTTGCCGAGCGCGAGGGTTATGAACGCTGGGATCTCACCGACGATCAGATTCGCGACCGCCTGTTCCTGCCCCTCGCCAATGAGGGGATGAAGGAAATCGCCGACGGCACCGCCATTCGCGAAAGCGACATCGATGTCGCCTGGGTCAATGGCTATGGCTTCCCCAAGCATAAGGGCGGCCCGATCTATTGGGCGCGCGAAACGGGGCTGGGCCGGGTCAAGGCGATGGCAGAGGAACTGAGCGCGGCGTTCGGCCCCCTGTGGGTGCCCGCGCCCAATCTGGACGGCTAATCGCGTCCCGGAAACGGAGCGCAGGTTTTTGCATCTTTCCTCGTCTTTCTTCGCAAACCTCTATCTTTGCTCCGCCTCTCGCGGCTAAGAGAGGCGCGATCCTTTCCAAAGGCAGGAGAAATCAGTCCGTGTCCGAACATCTTGATGATGCCGCGCTTTCCCAGCTTTTCCTTTCGGCCCGCTCGCGCAACCAGTGGCGCAAGGAAACATTGCCCGACAGCACATGGCATCGGATTTACGATCTGCTGAAGATGGGGCCGACATCCGCCAATGTGTCCCCCGCCCGCTTCGTCTTCTGCACCAGCGAGGAAGCCAAGGCCCGCGCCGCGAAGCATATGTCGGCTACCAACGCCGAAAAGAGCGTCGACGCGCCCGCCATCGTCATCGTCGCGCAGGATCTGGATTTCGCGAAGAAGATCCCCGAGCTTTTCCCGCATAATCCGGGCGCGCAGCACTGGTTCGGCGAAGAGAAGGTGAAGCAGGAAACCGCCTTCCGCAACTCGACGCTTCAGGGCGCCTATCTGATGCTGGCGGCGCGTTCGCTAGGCCTGGATTGCGGCCCGATGTCCGGTTTCGACAATGCGGCGCTGGACGCGGATTTCTTCGCAGGGACGCAGATCAAGTCCAACTTCCTCTGCACCATCGGCCATGGCGTCGACGAACCCTTCGACCGCCTGCCTCGCCTCAAGTTCGAGGACGCCTGCCAGATTTTGTGATGGCGCGGATACGCGATGAGGAAAGCCCGGTTTCCGCGAGGGAGCCGGGCTTTTTTGCGGGTTTGGATGGAAGGCGGACGGTCTGCTTCCAACATGCGCCGTGCTTCGATTTGGAGGCTTTCAGACACTTCTCTTCGTCATCCCAGCGAAAGCTGGGATCTCTCTTCTTGCGGCTCAGTCAGACGTCAAAAGAGATCCCAGCTTTCGCTCGGATGACGAAGGTTGCATGTCCGCATTTGGCCAAAATCCGCCCTATTCCGCAGCCACCAGCCGCATCCCGGATCGCCGGTTGCGCGCCTTATATCCATCCGCTTTCGGTTCCATCCGCTCGAACGCATGGATCACGAGGCCCGGAATCAGCGCAATCGCGTCCACCTGATCCGCGCCAATGGAATAATCGTCCCCAAGGAAAATCCGCGCCGCCATCCCTTCCTGCACCGGCGCGCGCAGGAACACTTCGCTCCGCCCGCCGCGCGCCCGCGACAAGAGTTGCGCCAACGCGGCTACAGCCATCGGATCGCTCACATCCACCGTCAATTCCATGCGCGAGGCATTGGCGATCTGCCGAAAAGGCTCGATTCCCCGTACGGTGACGCGTGGCGTTTCCTCGCCCGACAAGCGATCGAGTTCCACCATCAGCAGCGCGCAATCGCCTTCGCGCGCCATCTCCTCAATGGCTTTGCAGGCGTCTTCGTCAAAACAGCTTGCCTGAAACTGCCCGCTATTGTCGGAGAAAGTCGCCGACGCATAGCGCGCCCCGCGCTTCGTTTCACGCCAGCGCACATCCTCGACCATCGCGGCCATCACGCCGTTGACGCGCCCGCCCTCCGCCACCGGCTCGGAACAGATCGTGCCATAGCTTTTCGCCCCCCGCGCATCGGCCAGATGCCGGTAGCGGTCCACCGGATGCGCGGAAAAATAGAATCCGAACGCCTCCTTTTCCTGTGCCATGCGATCCGCCGTCGACCATGTCTGATGCGGCGGAATACGGACATCGGCATGAGGTGTTTCTCCTCCACCGAAGAGGCCGCCCTGCCCGCTCGCCCGCGCCTCGGCATTGCTCGCCGCCACAGTCAGGATAGTTTCCGCCGCCGCATGGACGCCGGCGCGATCAGCATGGATGTTATCGAAAGCGCCGGCCGCCGCGAGGCTTTCCAACTGCCGCCGGTTGAGCAATCGCGGCTCGATCCGGTCCGCGAAATCATCAAGGCTCTTGAACGGCCCACGCGCGTCCCGTTCCTCGACGAGTTGCTCCAT
>JASGDV010000258.1:0-14795 GCA_049841255.1 Sphingobium sp. | reverse complement strand
TGCGCGGCGTCGGCACGCTGCTGCTCAGCGGCTCGCTCGACGCGAGCGTGCCGGTCTATGTCGACGGCGTCTACCTGCCCAACACGCGCGGCATGAATTTCGACCTGCCCTTCGAAACGCAGGCTGGTGACCGATTTGCCGAGATCGAAGACCGAGTTGATCTGCTTGGTCTGCATTTCCTCATTGCTGATCGCGTTCACCGAAACGGGAACGTCGACCAGCCGCTCCGACCGGCGCTGGGCCGTCACGATGATGTCGTCCGAACTTGCGCCGCCAGCGGACTGCGGCGCTTCCTGCGCCATGGCATGGGTAGAGATGACCGCGGCCATCGCGCTGCAAAGCAAATATGAGACTTTCACAAGGGACCCCTTCTAAATTCTTCCATTTACGCGGAAATTTCCGACATCCCGCGATCGGGCCGTCCAATATGCAACATGCCCAGCTTTTTCTGTCCCCAACTTTAGGGACAGGCCGGACCCATCGATAAAGCGAAAAACCTGTTCCCAAATCCGGGGCCTTGTTCGTTATAGGGAGACGGAGGACGGGAGTTGACCGCAGCGTTGAAGCAGGAAGAAGCGCAGGGCAGGATCGTGTCGCTCGCGGCGGCGCAGCAGGACTGTCCCGAACTTGTGCGGGCTTTCCGCCTGCATGAGGCGCGGCTTGTCCGCTATCTCCAGATTCGCCTGGGATCGCTGGCGGAGGCGGAGGATGCCGCTCAGTCGACCTTCCTGCGGTTGTTTGCCAGAGGAAACGGGTTGCGTGAGGAAAATGTCACGGCGCTGCTTTACGTCACCGCGCGTAATCTCTCCACCGACCTGCTCCGGCAAAGGAAAAGACGCAGGGAGGAGGAGGCTGATGGCGAGGGTAGCGAGGTGGAGACGCTTGCCGACCAGGCGCCCGGCCCGGAACGCTCCCTGTCCGCGCAGCAGGATCTTCGTCTGGTGCTGAAGGTGGTGCAGGAATTGCCGGAGAAATGCCGCAGGAGCTTCATATCCTTTCGTTTCCACGGGCGCAGCTATGAGGAGTTGGCCGAACAGATGGGCGTGACCGAGAGCATGGTCCGCAAATATGTCCGCAAGGCCACCGCGCATTGTGCCAGACGATTCGAGGAACTGGAGGGATGGGAATGAGACATCCTTCCCCCCATGAAATGAACGCAGCGCACTGGGCCTGGGTCCTTCGCAATGACGAAGCGGACTCCGAAGAGATCAACCGGGCGCTCGACTGGATCGCCCAGTCTCCCGCGCATCGGATGGCGTTCGAACGCGCCGAGCGTTTTCTTCAGGCGTGCGATGCCGTGGAAGAGCAGGATGTCGCCGGACTGATGGACGATGCGCCTGAACCTTTCCGGAAAGAATGGCCGGTCTGGCGCATGGCGGCGGCCGCGGCATTTTGCCTGTTGATGACGGGCGCGGTGCTCCACGCCTTCTTCCCGGCCTTCTTCGGTGGAGGCCAGGTTCCCGCCGCCAGCCAGAATTACGCCACGGAGGCGGGACAGTTCCGCACCGTTTCGCTGGCGGACGGGTCGATCATCGCGCTATCGGGCGCGAGCGAGGTTCTCGTGTCCTATTCGCCCACCGGGCGGTATATAGAATTGCTGCGGGGGGAGGCTTTGTTCGAGGTCGCGAAAGACAGGCGGCGTCCTTTCGTCGTCAAGGCGGGGGAGGGCAGCGCGACGGCGCTCGGCACCGCTTTCAATATCGACCGGACGGATCAGGCGGTCACCATCACCGTCGTGCATGGCGTGGTGGCGGCGGATGCCAAGGGACGTTACAGCGGCTCGCAGGCCCGGCTGGAGCCGACCATGCAAGTGACCTATTATAATGACGGCGTGATGTCCCCTATCCGGCGGGTGGATGTCGACACGGTCCTGTCGTGGCGCAAGGGGACGTTGGTCTTTTCCGGCCAGCCTCTTTCGCAGGTCATCGAAGATGTGAACCGCTATTCCCGTCAGCCGATCGTGATCGAGGATCGAGAGCTTGATTTCATCCCGATCACCGGCGCGATCCGGGTCGACGGGATCAGGGAATGGCTGACTGGCCTGGAACGCCTGTCCAATATCCGTGTCGTGGTTGAGGAAAACCGTCTCATCCTTCGCAAAAAAGGAAATTTTCCTTTAAAAACAATATAATGATATAAATTGAAAAAATAGTATATAAAAGCGTTCCCAAATCCCCTCTCCATATCGTTCCTTATTCAGCAGCCCGGAAGCTGCGGATATTGGGAGGGGATATGCCAAAAGATACATTATCGGCCGCGCGACGCGCGTTCGCACCGGAATGGAGCCGCGCGGCCTTGTTGCTGACTTCCGCGCTCGTCACCACCGTAACGGTCGCGCAGGCGAAAAGCGAAGGCGCGGAAATCCGCCGCACTGCCGCATCGGTGAACTTCAACATCCCGGCGCAGAGCCTGGAAACCGCGCTGATCGCCTTCGCCCGGCAGGCCGGTGTCCAACTGGTCGCCAATCCGTCGGATCTGCGGGATTTTCAGAGCACGCGTCTGGTGGGCAGCTTCGCGCCGTCGAAAGGCGCTGACATCATGCTGCGTTCGCTGCCCCTGTCCGTGGAATGGGTGGGAAGCACGCTGGTGGTCAAGCCGCGCGCCCTGGTCATGCGCACAGTCGCCCCGGTCGCCGTCACAGCGCAAGCCGCGCCGGCCGCCGCGCGCCAGGCTGAAAGCGCCCAGACAGGTAGTGGCGCGGCGCTCGGCCTGGAGGAAATCATCGTTCAGGCGCGGCGTCAGGACGAAAACATCCAGAAGGTGCCGCTGACCATCACCGCGGTTTCGGAACAGAAGCTGGCGAGCCTGGGTATTGACGACGTATTTGAATTGCAGCGCGTGGTCCCGGCACTTTCCTCCTACGGCAATAACGGCACTTATGTCTGGCTTCGCGGCCTTCCCGGCATTGCGGCCTATTTTTCCGATGCGCCTTTCACGCGTGAGGCGACGGGTCAATATTTCGACAGCGGCTCCGTTCAGGTGCTCAAGGGACCGCAGGGTACTCTGTTCGGTGGATCGAGCGCGGCAGGCGCCTTCGTCATCAATCCCAACAAGCCGGTCGATCGTTTCGAAGGGTCGGTCGCCGCGACCGTGGGCACATATGACCGCAAGAATCTCGAAGCTATGGTCAATGTGCCGCTAACGTCCAACCTGTTCCTGCGGTTGGCAGGTCAGACCTATTCGCGGCGCGGCTATTTGAAGGATATCGCCACCGGCAAGGATTATTTCGACGAGAAGGAGTTCACCATCCGCCCGTCGATCCTGTTCCGCCCGACCGATAATCTCGAAAACACGCTGATGGTGCAATATTATCATCAGCGGACCAACGGCTATCTTCTAAGCAATGGCAAGATCGGCGCCTATAATCCCTATGGCGCGGTCGCTAATTATGTGGGGCAGCAGCCGGGGCAGGCGGGGCCCCTCGACACTTATCTCGCCCAGGAGATCGCGCTCGGCATCTACCGCACCAAAGGCCTGCGGGTTTCCGAAGGCTTTTCCGGGCGGAAGGTGAACGACCTCTTCATCGTCAACCGGACTGACTGGGACGTCAGTGACGATCTGCGCTTCACCAACATTCTGTCCTATCATCGGCGGGGCGTCCGTGAATCGCTGGACACGATGCCGGGGATCGGATTCGGTCCTGCCAACGATCCCAGAGCCATCGCCCAGCGGCTGCGGTCCCTGCCTTATAGCAAGGCGTGGACAGAGGAAGCCAAGATCAGCGGCAAGGCGCTGGACGGGAAGCTGGATTTCACCGTTGGCACTTTCCACTCCTGGAATGACGGCCCGACGCCGCGCATGAATTACGGACTTTCCTTCGACAAACTGACCGCCAACAAGTCCGACACGCATTCGACATCCCATGCGCTTTATGCTCAGGGAACCTATGATCTTTCCAGCCTGATCGAAGGGCTGAGCGTGACGGCGGGCTATCGCTATTCATGGGACAAGCTGCGGGCGAGCCGGGAGGATTACGATCCTGTGGTGGGCGTTCCGACGGACGAACTGGCGCTGATCCAGAGCCGGTCGGCCAAGGCGAAGTTCAAGGCAGGCAGTTGGCTTTTCGGCCTGCAATATGAACCCTCGGCCAATATGATGCTCTATGCGACCGGGTCGAAGGGCTACACGACGGGCGTGCTCAATCTGGGTGCGCCGGAAGGCTTCCGCGTCGTGAAGCCCGAAACGCTGACCTTGGCCGAAGCGGGCGTCAAGTCCAGCTTCGAAGTGGGGGGCGTGCGGATGCGCGCCAATCTGAGCGCTTATTATGGTTGGTATGACGATGTTCAGGTTTCTGCCAACCGGTTGGTTCAGGTATTGCCGCCTCCGGCTCCCATGCAAAGCGTGGCGGTGACCGAAAACGCGGCCAAGGGCCTGATCCGCGGCATAGAGGCGCAGTTCGTCATCATGCCTGCAAGCTGGCTGGAATTGACGGCGGACGGTGCGGTCCTCCGCAACAAATATACGAAATATCCCGTCTATGGCTCCGATGGGACCGTTGTCGGAACGAAGAAGGACACCTTGTTCGTCGGCGCGCCGCGCTTGCAATATAATGTCAGCGCGACTGTCCATCTTCCCACTCCTGCGGAATATGGAAAGATCAGCGCCACCGTCAATTACAGCGCTATGCGGCATACCTCCTGGGATGCCAACAGGACCAAATACACCAACACGCCTTCGATTGACATCACGGAAGCGAACGGCTTCGGCCCCCTGGCTTCCGCCTATGGCCTCACCGTTCCCGTCGACATGATAAAGACCTTCAGCCAGCTCGACTTCGTGCTGAACTGGGATGACTTCGCCGGCGTTCAGGACCTGAGCGCATCGCTTTCCGTCACCAACGTGGCCAACAGGGCGAACAAGGTCGGAACGCAGGCCTGGTATAGCACGGGCCTAAAGACCTATGCGCCGCCACCGCCGCGCATGGCGGCCGTGACGGTCCGCTACAAATTCTGAAAACAACCGATCCGGACATGACCGGAAAAATGAAGTGAGGGGCAGGCATGAGCAGCAGATCCATAGTCAAGAACATCCGCTTCCATTTGCAAGGATGCGCCGGAGCGATCGCGATGATGGCGGCCAGCATGTCCTTCATGCCTGTTCTTTCCCCGGCGGCGCAAGCGACTCCCGCTTCCTATCCGCAGGGCAAGTGGGAACCTCCCGCCGCGCGATATGACACGGTTCTGGAAAAGGATGTCCCCATCCGGATGGACGATGGCGTCACCCTGCGCGCTACCATCGCCTATCCGATGGATCGGGCCACCGGGCAACGGGCCGTGGGCAAGTTCCCGGTGATCTTGGAACACACGCCTTATCAGGCCCCGCCCAAAACCTATTTCGTCGAGCGCGGCTATATCTTCGTCAAGGTCCACGCGCGCGGCACAAGCGAGACGGACGGTTCCCACAAGTCGGAGGGGGAAGCGCAATTCTTCACCGAACGGGAGGGCAGGGATTCCGCCGCCCTGGTGAACTGGGCTTCGAAACTTGACGGATCGGATGGTCGGGTGGCGATGCTCGGATGTTCCTGGCCGGGCAACAACGCGCTGTCGGGTGCGGCTTTCGTCGGGCCCAATTCTCCGCTCAAGGCCGTGGTGGCGTCCTGCATCGGACTGGATTTCGCGACGAGCGAGATGTTCCTTCTGGGTGGCGCGGCAACCCAGACCATCGTGCTCATGCATTATCTGGGGACGGCTTTGGTCGGCAACACGAACGAGCATTCGACGAAATTCTTCGACGATATATTCTATGATACGCTGGAAGGCGGCGACATGGCCTATGACCGCTCCTTCTGGAAGGATCGCGCGCCGCTTGGCTGGGCGCAGAAGGTGGTGGATAACGGCGTTCCCGTGCTTCTCTGGGCGGGTTATGACGATATCGTCACGGCCAGCGCTTTCCACACCTACGGCGCTTTTCAGAACGCCACGCAGCGCAGGCCGCTGGCCGCGCCCATGCTGCCCGGACAGAAAGCGGACCCCCGCTATCAGCTCATTATGGGCCCCTGGGCTCATGCACGCGGGCTGGATGAAGGCATCATGCTGCAATGGATCGAAACCTGGCTGAAAGGCGCCGACACCGGTCTTCAGAAAACGACAAGCCCCATGCATCTCTTCGAAATGGGAAGCGGCCGCTGGGTCAATGCCTCCAGCTATCCGGCCGTCGAAAAATATACATCATGGTATCTGGGCGATGGAGGGACGTTGAACAGCGCCCCGCCGGCTGGTGCGGGCGAAGAGAAGATCATCTGGACCTTGCCGTCGGACAAGGACGGCCGGGTCAACTATACCTCGCCGCCGCTCAAGTCGGGCATGACGCTGTCCGGATCGATCGCGGCCAGCCTCTATGTGTCTTCCAGCAACAGCAACATGCAGTTGATCCCGGTCCTCTACGACGTTTCCGCCGACGGCCGGGAAACGGAAATCACGCGAGGTGCGATATTGGGCAGCCAGGCCCGGCTCGATCCCGCGAAATCCTGGACCGATGCCGATGGCAGGGCAATGCGTCCGTGGCTGGCGGCGTCCGGGGACGAATATCTGACGCCCGGTCAAGTCTATCGTTTCGACGTCCTCCTGTCGCCGCGACAGGCGGCCATAGCGCCGGGACACCGGATTCGCCTGGCATTGACCAGCCGCCCGCCGCGTGAAAACTGCTATAAGGCCGACGCGCGGCTTGACCCCTGCCTCCTGACCGGCCCGCAGTGGAGGACGGTGCCGGGCGGACAATATCGCATAATGCATTCGGACAAATATCCTTCGGCGCTGAACCTGCCCGCCTTGCCCGCAAACCATTTTCCGACGGCCGCCAGCGGGAAAACGCCTACCAGCGGCAAGTATGAATTACCCCTCGACTGGAGCACCGGCGCAAGGAAATAAGGTTCGGCATCCGTTCCGCTAGCGGTAAAATGCGCCTGGAGCGTTTTCACATTGAGCGAAAACGCTCTCCTCTTTCCACGCCGTATTGTCCGATCCGTTGACCGGAAACGGTCAACTCGAACATGCTCCAGCGGCGCATCGCGTCAGCGGACTGCTTTCGCCTCCGCCTTCATCCGGGTACGCGCCGCTTCCTCTTCGTCCCGCAGGCGGCGCGAAAAGGCCTTGTCGCGGTCGAGCAGGGCGCGGTGGCGCTCCTGTTGCAGCTCCAGCGCCGCTGTCGAGAACGGCACCTTTTCCCCCTGCCGCCATCTGCGGGAAAGGTCGTCGCTCATCCTGTTGGCTTCGTCCGCCACGATGTCGCTGATGCAGAGCGAGGCGTGGGAAGCCACGTCCGCGGTCCGCACGGCGTTGGCGCTGTCCGCGTCGCTCAGCCGCACCGCGTTGCGGGCGTCGCGATTGGCCTCCCGCACCATTTCGACGGTCCGGTCATATTCGGCCCGGTTCGCGACATTGACGAAGCCGCCGCCCCCGGCTTCGGCCACGGCTTTCAGCGCGCCTGCTTCCTTCGACGGCAGTCCGAATCCGATGATGTTGACCACCGCGCGCGCCTGGCCGCTGTTGATGCGCCTTGCCACCGCGACCGGATCGCCCCCGCACGTCTCTTCGCCGTCCGAGATGACGTAGATGACCTGCCCGCCCTTCGCGGGCGAGGCGGCGAGCAGGGACCGGGCGCGCTTAAGCCCCGCCGCCAGCGGAGTCCAGCCCACGGCGCGGACCTGCTTCACGGCTCCGGCGATCCGGGTGCGATCCGTCGACAGGGGGACCAGCATGTCCACGCCCGCGCAGGATCGGGCCTTGCCCGCCTCACTATTGTCGCCCTGTTGCCCGAATGTCAGAAGCGACGCCTCGACCGTGGGCGGCAAGCCGTCGAGGAAGCTCAGCGCCGCCTGTCGCGCCAGTTCGAGCTTCGTTTGTCCGCCGATCCGGCCCGCCATCGATCCGGAGCCGTCGATCGCCACGATCACGCGCGCGGGCGCAACGCCGGGGCCGAACGGAGCGCCGCCGCGCGCGTCGAGCCGGGGCTGTTCCAGCTTGACCGCGCCGAAACATTCGTCCGGATCGCGGGTGATGAAGCTGTCGACATAGGCGCGGGCGGCGGCGGTCTCATCGGCTTCCCCGCTATTCGCCGCGCTCGCCGGTTCCGATCCGTTTCGATCTGTCCCGCCGCCGCAGGCGTTGAGGCCGAGTGCGAGCAGCATCGTAATGGCTGAACGGCAACCCTGGGTCCAAAGAGAAATGGCGCGTCTCCCCGATGACGAATCTCCGCATGTCTCTACGAAAGAAGCCGCATCCGGTTCCGCGTCTGGGGACAGGGCCTGTCCCGGCTTCCGCCCGTCCGGCCGCCGGTCAGGGCTCCTTGCCCAAAGGCCGTGGAGTCCGTGGCCGCCGCCCCGTCAGGCCGGGTTCGCCGGGGGCGTTCTCCAGGTCGGCCAGGATCGGGCAGTCGGGCCGATGATCCCCGGCGCAGCCATCGCTCAACGTCTGGAGCGTGTCCGCCATCTGCTCCAGGCTGGCGATCCTGCGCCGAAGCTCTTCGATGTGGGCGGCCGTGATGCGCTTCACGTCGGCGCTCTGGCGGTCCCGGTCGCGCCAGAGGCCGAGAAGCGCGTCGATCTCCGCCAGCGGAAAGCCCAGATCCCGCGCGCGCCGGATGAAGCGCAGCCTGTGCACATCGGAATCCGAATAATCGCGGTAGCCCGATTCCGTCCGGTTCGCGGGTGGAATGAGGCCCGTCTGCTCATAATAGCGGATCATCTTGGCCGACACGCCGGAATCCTTCGCCGCCTGCCCGATGTTCATCCTGCCGCCTCCTCCATGGCCATTTACGGCTGAAACCGGCGCAGCTGCAAGGCGTTGGCCAGCACGAACAGGCTGGACAGCGCCATCGCGCCAGCGGCGAAGACCGGCGACAGCAAAATGCCCCATGCCGGATACAGCACGCCCGCCGCCACCGGGATCAGCGCGGTGTTGTAGGCGAAGGCCCAGAACAGGTTCTGGCGGATATTGCCGATGGTGGCGCGCGACAGGGCGATGGCCGTGGGCACGCCTTTCAGGCTTCCCGACATCAATACGACGTCCGCCGCCTCCATAGCGACATCCGTGCCGTTGCCGACGGCCATCCCCACATCGGCCTCCGCCAGCGCGGGCGCGTCGTTGATGCCGTCCCCGACGAAGGCCAGCCGTCCATGCTCCGCCTTCAGCTTCCGCACGGTCTCCACCTTGCCTTCGGGCAGCACTTCGGCCGCTACCTCGTCTATGCCGAGCTGGCGCGCGATGGCTTCCGCCGTGCGGCGATTGTCGCCGCTGATCATCGCCACCTTGAGGCCGAGCGCATGCAGGGCGGCAATCGCGTCCGGCGTGCTGTCCTTGATCGGGTCGGCCACCGCGACGATCGCCGCCAGCCGACCGCCGATGGCGGCATAGAGCGGCGTCTTGCCTTCATCGCCCAGCCGCGCGGCGGTCGCAGCGAACGGGGCGACATCCAGCCCCAGTTCGCGCATATAGCGGTCCGCGCCGACCCGCACCGGCTCCCCGCCGATCTCCGCCTCGACGCCGAAGCCCGTGACGGACCGGAAGGCGCCGATGCCGGGAAGGGCGATGCCTTCCGCCTCCGCCGCCTCGACGATGGCGCGGGCGATGGGATGTTCCGACTTCGCCTCGACAGCGGCGATCCGGCCCAGCACCTGTCGGCGCTCGAACCCCTCCGCGATGTCGAGATCGGTCAGCGCGGGCCGTCCTTCGGTCAGCGTGCCGGTCTTGTCCACGGCGACCACCCTGGCGTCCTTCAGCAATTGCAGGGCTTCGCCCTTGCGGAACAGGATGCCAAGCTCCGCGCCGCGCGCCGTGCCGACCATGATGGAGGTCGGCGTCGCAAGCCCCATGGCGCAGGGGCAGGCGATGATGAGCACCGCCACCGCATTGACGAGCGCGAAGGTCAGCTCCGGGGCGGGGCCGAAGACAAGCCAGACGATGAAGGTCAGCGCGGCCGCCGTCATCACCGCCGGAACGAACCACATCGTCACCTTGTCGACCAGCGCCTGAATCGGCAGCTTCGATCCCTGCGCTTGCTCGACCATGCGGATGATCTGCGACAGCATCGTCGCATCCCCCACCGCCGTCGCGCGGAACGTCAGCGCCCCCTTCTGGTTGACCGTGCCGCCGACCAGCATGCTGCCCGCCGCTTTGGCGACCGGGATCGGCTCGCCGGTGATCATGGATTCGTCGACATAGCTCTCCCCGCCGGTCACTTCGCCGTCTACCGGGATGCGCTCGCCGGGGCGCACCTCCACGATGTCGCCGGACAGCAGTTCGGCGATGGGGATTTCCGCCATCGCATCGCCGCGCCGGACGCGCGCGGTCTTCGCCTGCATGCCCACCAGCCGCTTGATCGCTTCGGATGTCCGCCCCTTGGCCCGCGCCTCCAGAAAGCGGCCGAGCAGGATCAGCGTGACGATCACCGCCGCCGCCTCATAATAGACGTTCACCGTCCCCGCTGGCAGCAGCGACAGCATGAAGGTCGCGACCAGCGAATAGGCATAGGCCGACAGCGTTCCCACCGCGACCAGCGAATTCATGTCGGGGGCAAGCCGAAGCAGCGCCGGAATGCCCTTGGCATAGAAGCGGAATCCGGGAATGAGCAGCACCAGCGTCGTCAAGGCGAACTGGAGATACCAGCTCCACTGCATGCCGATGGTCCGCATGATGAGCATGTGCACGCCGGGAACGAGGTGCGATCCCATTTCCAGCAGGAAGACGGGAAGGGCGAGCGCCGCCGCGATGTTGAGGTCGCGCTTGAGTCCGGCCCGTTCCGCATCCTTGCGCCGGTCCACTTCGTCCCTCCCGGCATCGCCCTGCCCAATGGGCCGGGCGGCATAACCGGCCGATGCGACTGCCGCCACCAGCGCCGCCGCGTCGGCCGTGCCCCGCGCGCTCGCCTGCTCGGTCGCCAGATTGACCGTGGCCTGCGTGACGCCGGGAACCGCTTTCAACGCTTTTTCCACGCGCGCCACGCAGGAAGCGCAGGTCATGCCGTCGATGGCCAGTTCGGTGACGGTGGAGGGAACATGATAGCCCGCCGCCTCGACGGCCTGCACCAGCGCCTGCGCGTCGACCGGGCCGCCGGGCCGGACGTCCGCGCGCCCGGTCGCCAGGTTGACGCTGACGGAGCCGACGCCCTCGACGGCGGCCAGCGCCTTTTCGATACGGCCGACGCAGGACGCGCAGGACATGCCCTCGATCGGCAGGCTGATCGGCGCGACGCTGGCGTGGGGCGGTTCCGACGGGGCATTCATGACCTTATTCCTGTCCTTGGGAAATCATCCGCCCCAAAATGGGGCTTCCCATCGTTGGAAGGTCAAGGGGCAAAAGGGAAAAGCAAATCAACGCCGCGAAGATCGGCGGAAATCCACTTCCGGTAAGCGGATTGAGGCGTTTGCAAACCACAGTCTTGCGATGATTGGTTTCGGCTATTTGCGGACATCCAACCTTCGTCATCCCAGCGAAAGCTGGGATCTCCCTTCTTGTAACGCGGTCAGGCATCAAAAGAGATCCCAGCTTTCGCTGGGATGACGGAGAGGAGTGGCTGGAATCCACCTGAATTGAAGTGCACCGTGCTCCTGCGGAGGCACTCGAACGAGACAAGTGGCTTGTGAGAGCCCAGTTCCACCGTCTGATCTGCGCTCCTGCTTTCGCAGGAGCACGGCTGGGCAAAAACCATATCGTCCGCCCCCACTCAAAACCGCCTGCCACATCGGGTTTGCAAACGGCGAACCCCTTTGGTCGAGCGCCTTCCTACCGCCCGAATTTCCGCTGCGTCTTGCCGTAGCGCAGCTTGCGCGTCCCCGGCTTGCCCTCCGTGGCGCGGCCTTTCGGCACGGCGACCTGCTCCCCGGCGGGCAGGCCCAGTTCCTCCGCCTCCAGCTTGCGGATCTCGTCGCGGATGCGGCCGGCTTCCTCGAACTCCAGATCGGCGGCGGCGGCGCGCATCTTCTTTTCCAGATCCTCGATATAGGCGCGCAGATTATGGCCGACGAGGTGCGGGCGATCCTCGATGCCCGTGTCGACGGTGACCTGATCCTTGCTCGCCACATGGGCGATGATGTCGCCGATATGGCGCTTGATCGTGGTCGGCGTGATGCCATGTTCCAGATTATAGGCCATCTGCTTTTCTCGGCGGCGGCTGGTTTCATTGAGCGCCCGCTCCATGCTGCCGGTGATCCGGTCGGCATAGAGGATGACGCGCCCGTCCACATTGCGCGCCGCACGCCCGATGGTCTGGATCAGCGAGGTTTCGGAACGCAGGAAGCCTTCCTTGTCCGCGTCCAGGATCGCGACCAGCCCGCATTCGGGAATGTCCAGTCCCTCGCGCAGCAGGTTGATGCCGACCAGCACGTCATAGACGCCCAGCCGCAAGTCGCGGATCAACTCGATACGCTCCAGCGTCTCGACGTCGCTATGCATATAGCGGACCTTGATCCCCGCCTCATGCATGAACTCGGTCAGATCCTCGGCCATGCGCTTGGTGAGCGTCGTCACCAACGTGCGGTAGCCTTTCTTCGCCGTCTCCCGCGCTTCGTGGATCAGGTCGTCCACCTGATCCTCCACCGGCTTGATCTCGACCGGCGGGTCGATGAGGCCGGTGGGCCGGATCACCTGTTCGCTGAACACGCCGCCGGTCTGCTCCATCTCCCACGGGCCGGGCGTGGCGGAGACGCTGACCGTCTGCGGCCGCATCGCGTCCCATTCGTTGAAGCGCAGCGGCCGGTTGTCGATGCAGCTCGGCAGGCGGAAGCCATATTCGGCGAGCGTGATCTTGCGCCGGTGATCGCCCCGCGCCATCGCGCCGATCTGCGGCACGGTCTGGTGGCTTTCGTCCACGAACAGCAGCGCATTTTCCGGCAGATATTCGAACAGGGTCGGCGGCGGCTCGCCGGGCAGGCGTCCCGTCAGGAAGCGCGAATAATTCTCGATCCCCGCGCAGCTGCCGGTTGCCGCGATCATCTCCAGGTCGAAATTCGTGCGCTGCTCCAGCCGCTGCGCTTCCAGCAGCTTGCCCTCGCCCTGCAATTCCTTCAGCCGCTCGGCCAGTTCGTGCCGGATCGCCTCCATCGCTTGCTTCAGAGTGGGGCCGGGGGTGACATGGTGGCTGTTCGGAAAGACCTTCACATAATCGAGGCTGGCGATCTTCTTCCCCGTCAGCGGATCGAACTCGACGATCTCCTCGATCTCATTGCCGAAGAAGCTGACGCGCCATGCCGTATCCTCGTAATGCGAGGGGAAGATTTCCAGATTGTCCCCCTTCACCCGGAAATTGCCGCGCGCGAAGGCGGCGTCGTTGCGCTTATATTGCAGCGCCACGAGCTTGCGGATGATCTCCCGCTGGTCTTCGATCCCGCCCTTCTTCATCGCGAAGGTCATGGCGGAATAGGTCTCGACCGACCCGATGCCGTAGAGGCAGGACACCGACGCCACGATCAGCACATCGTCCCGCTCCAGCAGCGCGCGCGTGGCGGAATGGCGCATCCGGTCGATGGCCTCGTTCACGCTCGACTCCTTCTCGATATAGGTGTCGGAGCGGGGGACATAGGCTTCGGGCTGGTAATAGTCGTAATAGCTGACGAAATATTCGACCGCATTCTCCGGGAAGAAACTCTTGAACTCGCCATAAAGCTGCGCGGCCAGGATCTTGTTGGGCGCCAGCACCAGCGCAGGGCGCTGCAACGCCTCGATCACCTTCGCCATGGTGAAGGTCTTGCCGGAGCCCGTGACGCCCAGCAGCACCTGATCCTTCTCCCCCTCCCGCGCGGTCGCCACCAGTTCGGCGATGGCGGTCGGCTGGTCGCCCGACGGCGCATAGTCGGACACCAGCCTGAAGGGCTTGCCGCCCTCCGTCTTTTCCGGACGCGCGGGGCGGTGGGGGACGAAATCTTCGCCCGTCTCCGGTTCGGCGAGGGATGTGCGGATTTGAATTGTCATCGCTGCTTGATATGGTCCTCCCATGGACGGGCCGCAACCGTCGAGATCGAACAGGGAACAGATGCCATGAACAAAACCCCCGTGACCGCCGCTTTCGCCTCCCTTCTGTTGCTGCTCGCGGGCTGCGGCGAGAAGGCGGGGGAGAAAGCGGACAAGGCAGGCGGCATAGCCGCCACCGACGGCATGAGCCGGGACGAGGTGAAGGCTGAGGTCGACAAGGTCCAGCTCAAGCCCGGCCAGTGGGAAGGCAGCTTCACGCTGGAGGATATCGACCTGTCGAACATGCCCGGCGCATCCCCGCAGATGAAGGACCAGATGAAGAAGATGATGAGCCAGTCCTCCATCAAATATTGCGTCACGCCCGAAGAAGCCGCCAACCCCAGCGGCAAGATGTTCGCGGGGCAGGAAAACAAGGACTGCACCTATAGCGGCTTCGATGCGAGCGGCGGATCGGTGAAGGGGCAGGTGTCGTGCCAGGGCGAAAACGGCAAGATGAACGCCGTGATGACGGGCAGCTATGCGCCTGAAAGCTACGAGATGCACATGGACATGAAGATGGAGGGCGGCCCCAAGGGCATGAACATGGCGATGAAGGCGCGGACGACTGGAAAGTGGACCGGCGCGACCTGCTCCTGATCCGGCATGGCTGAGGCGCGGTGCGATGGCGGGTTTCGGTCAAGAACGGACATTTGCTTTCCCTTCTCCCCTTGGGGAGAAGGATACGAAGCCTTGCCTCACGAAGTGAGGTTAGGCGCAGTTGGATGAGGGGGTGGGGGCGAAGTAGCCACGCCATTCTGACGGCGCATCCCCCTCACCCAGCTACGACTAAGGCAGCATGCTGCCCAAGTCTCCGCAACCCTCTCCCCGAAGGGGCGAGGGAGGGGCTTATGTCCG
>JASGDV010000257.1:0-7080 GCA_049841255.1 Sphingobium sp. | reverse complement strand
TTGTGTCTTTTGTCAGAGCCCGGCCCGGACGTTCTTCATGGAAGCCTTCCTCACCTCCACCGCCCTCGTCGCGCTCGCCGAAATGGGCGACAAGACGCAGTTGCTGGCCATGCTGCTCGCCACCCGCTTCCGCAAGCCGGTGCCGATCATCCTGGGCATCTTCGTCGCGACCATCGCCAATCATTTCCTCGCCGCGCTGGTCGGCCATGGCATTGCGGGCGTACTGACGCAGGACTGGTTCCGCTATGCCGTGGCGGCGAGCTTCATCGTCATGGCCGCCTGGACGCTGATCCCCGACAAGATCGACGAGGACGCGCCGCTCAAGGCCCCGTCCCATGCGGGCGTCTTCGTGACGACGCTGGTCGCCTTCTTCCTGGTCGAGATGGGCGACAAGACGCAGGTGGCGACGGTGGCGCTGGGCGCGCGCTTCGACAGTCTGCTGGCGGTGACGGCGGGCACCACGCTGGGCATGATGGTCGCCAACGTCCCCGCCGTGCTGTTCGGCGAGGCGCTGGCGAAGAAGGTGCCGATGCGCGCGCTTCAGGTCGGCGCGGCGCTGCTATTCCTGGCGCTGGGCCTGTGGATGATCGCCAGCTTGCAGGGCTGGATGTGAGCAAAGCGGTTGTCAGCGCCCGCCGCCTGATGCAAGGGGGAGGCCAAGAGCATTTTCAGGCCGGATGGAGACATCCGGCGAATCGGAATGCGCCCAACGATAATTGTCTTTCCCTATTTCAGACATGGGACGCGTGATGAAGGACAGTCTGGTTACGGTGTTCGGTGGCGGCGGCTTTCTGGGCCGTCAGGTGGCGCAAGCCCTGCTGGAACGCGGCGCGCGGGTGCGCGTGGCGCAGCGCGATCTGGCGGGCGCGATGCGGGTGAAGCCGCTGGGCGGTCTCGGCCAGACGCAGTTCGTCGCGGCTGACATCCGCAAGCCCGCCAGCGTTGCCAACGCTATCGTGGGCAGCGACATCGTCATCAACCTTGTCGGCATATTGAGCGGCGATTTCGACGCGGTGCATCATGAAGGCGCGGCGAATGTCGCGAAGGCCGCGGCGGAGGCGGGCGTCAAGGCGCTGGTCCATGTGTCGGCCATCGGCGCGGACGCGGACAGCCCGTCCGCCTATGGCCGGTCCAAGGCAGCGGGCGAAGCGGCGGTGAAGGCCGCCTTTCCCAACGCCTCGATCATCCGTCCGTCGATCATTTTCGGGCCGGAAGATCAGTTCCTCAATCGTTTCGCCGACCTGATCCGCATCGCGCCGGTGGTGCCGGTGATCGGCGCGGGCACGAAATTCCAGCCGGTCTTCGTCACCGACGCCGCCAACGCCATCGCCAACGCGGCGGCGGAGCCGGACGCGCATGGCGGCAGGACCTTCGAACTGGGCGGGCCGCAGGTGCTGAGCATGATGGAGCTGAACGCGTGGATCGCCAAGGCGATCGGGCGCGAGCGCAGCCTGATGGCGGTGCCCGCGCCGCTCGCCTCGATGATCGCTGCCTTCGGCTTCCTGCCGGGCGCGCCGATCACGCGCGACCAATATGCGATGCTCAGCAAGGACAATGTCGTGGCACCGGGCGCGGAAGGGCTGGCGGCGCTGGGCGTCTCGCCGACGCCGATGGCGGCTGTCGCGGAAGGATGGCTGGTGCGCTATCGCCGCCATGGTCGCTTCGCCGGACGCGTGAAAGCCTGACGCGCCGTCGACGGGACGAAAGCCGCTCGCGACCGGCTGCCCGCCGGGCGCTTTGCGGGCAGCCTTCCCTGCGGCAATGTGTGCGGCGCACAATCGTGCCCTTCCCGTAACGAAATTGACCCGCAAGGACCCTGACGCCCCATGGACATGCATTTTCTGACGGTCATCCTGCTCGGCATCGTCGAGGGGCTGACCGAATTCCTGCCCGTGTCCTCGACCGGCCACCTGATCCTCGCCAGCGAGTTGCTGGGCTATGACGCATCCACATGGGCGATGTTCAACGTCGTCATCCAGCTCGGCGCGATCCTAGCGGTGGTGGTGCTCTACTGGCGGACCTTCTGGGCGGTCGCCATGGGGCTGTTGCGGCGGGAGCCGGTAAGCTGGCGCTTCCTGCGCAACCTGCTGATCGCGTTCATCCCATCCGCCGTCATCGGCCTCGCGCTGCACGATTATATCGAGCTGCTGCTGGGCGCGCCCAAGGTCGTCGCCTGGGCGCTGATCGTGGGCGGCATCGCGATCCTGCTGATCGAGCGGATGGTGAAGACGGCGCGCTATCATGGCATCGCCGACATTCCCGTGCCGCAGGTGATCGGCATCGGCTTCATCCAGTGCATTTCGATGATCCCCGGCGTCAGCCGCTCCGGCGCGACCATCATGGGCGCGCTGACGCTGGGCGTGGAGCGGCGCACGGCGGCGGAGTTCAGCTTCTTCCTCGCCATTCCCACTATGCTAGGCGCCAGCACGCTGGAACTGCTCAAGAAGGGGGATCAGATCACCAGCGCCGCCGTGGGATGGGGCAGCATCGCGCTGGGTTTCGTGGTGTCCTTCATCGTCGCGCTGCTGGTGATCCGCTGGTTCGTCGGGCTGGTGTCGCGGCATGGGTTCGCGCCTTTCGCCTGGTATCGAATCGTCGCAGGGGTGGCCGCGCTGATCTGGCTGGCGGCACGGTAGGTCCGGATCGGAACTATTATACCTATCATTCTTGCGATAGGTTCGCATTAAGGACGGATTAGACTATATTTTAGGTCATATAAATTGACCTATATTCCAGAATCCGCGTGACTCCGCGCGTCGATGAGCCTATGTGAGCGCCTACAATATTTTCCAGGGGCGACTTATGGGTGACAATCCGATGCTGAAGTTTGTGGGAACGGGTCAAGCCTATCCCGAAAAACGCTCGGCGCAGGATCGCGCGGACGATTTCCTTGAAATCAGCCGCAACTTCATTCTGGACAGGGCGGAAGAGCAGGCGTCGCGCTGCTCGCAATGCGGCGTGCCTTATTGCTCGACCCATTGCCCGCTGCACAACCATATCCCCGACTGGCTGCGCCTGACCGCCGAGGGGCGGTTGCGCGAAGCTTATGAGTTGAGCAACCTCACCTCCACCATGCCGGAGATTTGCGGGCGCATCTGCCCGCAGGACCGTTTGTGCGAGGGTAATTGCGTCATCGAATTTTCCGGCCACGGCGCCGTCACCATCGGGTCGGTCGAGAAATACATCACCGACACGGCGTGGAAGGAAGGTTGGGTTGAACCACTGGTGCCCGGCGCGCCAACGGGCCAGTCGGTCGGCGTGATTGGCGCGGGTCCGGCGGGGCTCACCACGGCGGAATATCTGCGCGTTGCGGGCTATGAAGTGCATGTCTATGACCGGCACGACCGCGCGGGCGGGCTGCTGACCTATGGCATCCCCGGCTTCAAGCTGGAGAAGGACGTCGTCATGCGCCGCGTCCAGCGCCTGAAGGACGGCGGCATCGTCTTCCACCAGAGCTTCGAGGTGGGGCGCGATGCCACGCTGGAGGAATTGCGGCGCAAGCATGACGCGATCCTGATCGCCACCGGCGTTTACAAGCCGCGCGACATCAAGGCGCCGGGCGTGGGCGCGCCGGGCGTGGTGAAGGCGCTGGATTACCTCACCGCCTCCAACAAGGCGGGCTTTGGCGACGCGGTCCCCGAACATGAGGACGGATCGCTGTTGGCGGCGGGCAAGAATGTCGTCGTCATCGGCGGCGGCGACACCGCGATGGACTGCGTCCGCACCGCCGTCCGCCAAGGAGCGAAGTCGGTGAAGTGCCTCTATCGCCGCGACCGGGACAATATGCCCGGCTCCCAGCGCGAGGTCGCCAATGCCGAGGAGGAAGGCGTCGAATTCGTGTGGCTGACCGCGCCGCTGGCGTTCGAGGGCACCGAACATGTGACAGGCGTCAAGGTGACGAAGATGCGCCTCGGATCGCCCGACGCTTCGGGCCGCCGCGCGCCGGAGCCGGACCCCGGCAGCGAGCACACGCTGGAGGCGGACCTCGTCATCAAGGCGCTGGGTTACGATCCGGAGGAATTGCCCAGGCTGTTCGGCGCGGAAGACCTGTCGGTCACGCGCTGGGGCACGCTGCGCGTCGATCATCGCACGATGATGACCAGCGTGGACGGTGTGTTCGCCGCGGGCGATATCGTGCGCGGCGCTTCGCTGGTGGTCTGGGCCATCCGCGACGGCCGCGACGTGACCGAGCATATGCACCGCTACCTCAAGGCGCAGGCCAAGGTCGCGGCGGGCGAAAGGGTCGCGGCATGAGGAAGCGGCTCGCATGGATGCTGGCTGGGTTGTTGCTGGGCTGTGGCGCGGCTCACGCGGCGGAACCGATAGCGGCGGCGGCGCTCGATCCGGTCCGGGTCGAAAAGGCGCGCGCCATCGTGACGCTGATGGTGCCGCCGGAACAGCGGCAGGCCATGTTCGCGACAATGATCGATTCCTACATGGGCAATATGCTGGCCGGAATGATGGACGGCAGCCCTGAATTGAGCAAAGCGATGACGGATGTGCCGGAATTGAAGCCCGTTTTTGCGAAGTTCGTGGATCGGCAGCGCAATCTGGCGCTCAAGGATCTGGAGGATACAGCGCCGGAACTGATGCTGGCCTATACCCATGCTTATGCCCGCGCTTTCACGGCCGAAGAACTCGATGGACTGGCGGGCTTCTTCGCCACGCCGGTCGGGCAGAAATATCTCCTTACTGCGCCGACGCTCTTGTCCGACCCCGATTTCGGGGCGTGGCAGCGCGGTGTCACGGCTCGCGCGCAGGCGCGGCAAAAGGAGGAGTTGAAGACACTGCTGGAAGAGATGATGCCCATCCTGAAAGCGAAGGAGGCGAAGCATCATGATTCCTGATCGGCGTTCCATCCTGATTTCAGTTGCGGCGGCGTTGGCTATCGCCTCCCCCGCTCTCGCGCAGGAGCAGGCGGCGGGCGATCCCGCACGGGTCGCGGCGGCGCGGCCGGTGGTGGACAAGGTGTTTCCCGTCGGCACCTATCGCCGGATGATGGGCGAGACCATGTCCAAGATGATGGACAGCATGATGGACGGCGTCATGAAGATGCCGCTCGCCCAGCTCGCCCGCATCGGCGGGGTGCCGCAGGAGAAGCTGGCCGACCTCAGCGACGCCTCCATGGCGGAGATCGGCGCGATCCTCGACCCGCATTTCCGGGAGCGGACCAAGAAAGGCATGGACGCGATGATGGCGTCCATGGCGGACATGATGAACGATTTCGAGCCGCAGGTGCGTGATGCGCTGACCCGCGCCTATGCCCGCAAGTTCGACGGGCGGCAGTTGGGCGAAATCAACGCCTTTTTCGCGACGCCGACCGGCGACCTTTATGCCCGCGAGTCCATGATGATGTTCATGGACCCGGAAATCATGCGTGAGATGCAGGCTTTCATGCCTGAGATGATGAAGAAGATGCCCGACATCGCGGCGAAGGCGGAAGCGGCCACCAAGGACCTGCCCCCTCCCCGCAAGATCGACGACCTGTCGCCCGCCGAGCGCGACCGGCTGGCGAAGCTGTTGGGCGTGAAGGCGAGCGACCTCAATGACGGCGGCGCCTCGACAAGCGACGAAGGGATCGAATGATGACCGAGCAGAACCGCTTCATGGCGAGCCCCGAAGAGCGCGCGCGTATCGCCGCCGAGGGCATGTATCACCCGGAGATGGAAGGCGACGCCTGCGGCGTGGGCCTCGTCGCGGCCACCGATGGCCGTCCCAGCCGCCGCGTGGTGGTGAGCGCCATCGATGCGCTCAAGGCCGTGTGGCATCGTGGCGCGGTGGATGCGGACGGCAAGACCGGCGACGGCGCGGGCATCCATGTCGATTTGCCGGTGCGCTTCTTCGACGACGCCATCGCGGATTCGGGCCACAAGCCCCTGCCCAACCGGCTGGCGGTCGGCATGATCTTCCTGCCGCGCACGGACCTTTCGGCGCAGGAAACCTGCCGCACCATCGTCGAAAGCGAGATCATCGAGGCGGGCTACACCATCTATGGCTGGCGTCAGGTGCCGGTGGACGTCTCCGTCATCGGCGAGAAGGCGCAGCGCACCCGCCCGGAAATCGAGCAGATCATGATTGCCGGGCCGATGCCCGAAGAGCGCGACCAGAACGAGTTCGAAAAGGACCTCTACCTCATCCGCCGCCGGATCGAGAAGAAGGTGATCGCCGCGCAGATCAACGATTTCTACGTCTGCTCGCTGTCCTGTCGCTCGATCATCTACAAGGGGCTGTTCCTCGCGGAGTCGCTGTCGGTCTTTTACCCAGACCTGCAGGACGAGCGGTTCGAGAGCCGGGTCGCGATCTTCCACCAGCGTTATTCGACCAACACCTTCCCGCAATGGTGGCTGGCCCAGCCTTTCCGCACGCTGGCCCATAATGGCGAGATCAACACGATCCGCGGTAACCAGAACTGGATGAAGAGCCACGAGATCAAGATGGCCTCCCTCGCTTTCGGTGAGCATAGCGAGGACATCAAGCCGGTGATCCCGGCGGGCGCTTCGGACACCGCCGCGCTCGACGCCGTGTTCGAGGCGATCTGCCGCGCCGGGCGCGACGCGCCGACGGCGAAGCTGATGCTGGTCCCCGAAGCGTGGCAGAAGGAAAAGGGCGACCTGCCGCAATCCCATGTCGACATGTATGAATATCTCGCCTCCGTGATGGAGCCGTGGGACGGCCCCGCCGCGCTCGCCATGACGGACGGGCGCTGGGTCGTGGCGGGCGTGGACCGCAACGCGCTGCGGCCGCTGCGCTACACGCTGACGGGCGACAATCTGCTGATCGTCGGTTCGGAGACCGGCATGGTCGTGGTGCCCGAAACCACTATCGTCAGGAAGGGCCGCATGGGTCCGGGACAGATGATCGCCGTCGATCTGCTGGAAGGCGAAATCTACGACGACCGCGCGATCAAGGACAAGATCGCCAGCGAAGCGCCCTATGGCGAACTCATCAAGGACTTCCTGACCGTTACCGACCTGTCGGACGCGCCGAGCGCCCTGCCCGCATGGGACAAGGCGGAGCTGACGCGCCGCCAGGTGGCGGCCAACATGACGCTGGAGGACATGGGGCCGAGGATCAGCTCCA
>JASGDV010000256.1:0-9967 GCA_049841255.1 Sphingobium sp. | reverse complement strand
TATTTGATGTTCATCGTGCCCCTGCGACGGCACTCGAACTAGACTTGTGGCTCGTGTGAGCCCTGCGCAGGAGCACGGCTGGGTCTAAGCAGACAGACTGAAATCCACCCAAACCACCCTTCAACGCGAAGGCCGCCGTCCCCCCTCGAACGAAGCGGCCCCGCGCAATCCCGTCAATCGCGCAGCAGGTCGTTGATCGCCGTCTTGGACCGGGTCTGCGCGTCGACGCGCTTCACGATCACCGCGCAATAGAGGCTCGGTCCCGCCGTGCCGTCGGGCAGCGGCTTGCCCGGCAGCGATCCCGGCACGACCACCGAATAGGGCGGCACTTCGCCCATGAAGACCTCGCCTGTCTCGCGGTCGACGATCTTGGTCGACTGGCCCAGGAAGACGCCCATCGACAGCACCGATCCCTTGCCGACGCGCACGCCCTCCACGACTTCGGACCGCGCGCCGATGAAGCAGTCGTCCTCGATGATGACCGGATCGGCCTGCAACGGCTCCAGCACGCCGCCGATGCCGACGCCGCCCGACAGGTGGACATTCTTGCCGATCTGCGCGCAGCTTCCCACCGTCACCCAGGTGTCGACCATCGTGCCTTCGTCCACGAAGGCGCCGATATTGACGAAGCTGGGCATCAGGATGACGTTCTTCGCGATATGCGATCCCGCCCGCGCGAAAGAGCCGGGCACGGCGCGGAAACCGGCGGCGCGGAAAGCCGCTTCGTCCCAGCCCGCGAACTTGCTGGGCACCTTGTCCCACCAATGGCCCGCGCCCGGCCCGTTGTCGATCATCGCATTGTCGTTGAGGCGGAAGGACAGCAGCACCGCCTTCTTCAGCCACTGGTTGACCTGCCAGCCGTCGCCCTTCGGCTCGGCCACGCGCGCCGCGCCGCTGTCCAGCATGGAAAGCGCCTTGTCCACGGCCTGCCGCACCGGCCCCTGCGTCGACAGGCTCACATTGGCCCGGTCCTCCCAGGCGGCGTCGATGATGGCGATCAGATCGTTGCTCATGGCTTTTCCCCAATGATGTCGGCCAGAAATGGCGTCAGATGGTCGGTTTCGAAATCGATGAAATCGGGATGATGATCGTGGCGTCCGCCTTCCGATCCGTTGTTCACCCAGACGGTCGTCATGCCGATCGCCTTGGCGGGGCGCAGATTGCGCGCCATATCCTCGAAAAAGGCCGCCCGCGCCGGATCGACCTTGTGGGCCGAGCAGAGCGCCGCATAGCCCGACGGATCGGGCTTGGGCACATATTGGCAGGCATGGATGTCGTGGATCAATTCGAATGCGTCGGCCAGCCCCAGCCGGTCGAGCACCCGCCCCGCATAGTCCGCGTCGCCATTGGTGAAGATCAGCCGCCGCCCCGGCAGCGCCGCGATCCGGGCGTTGAGCGTCTCGTCCACCTCCAGGCGCTCCATCGAGATGTCGTGCACATAATCGAGGAACGTGCGCGGGTCCGTGCCATGATGGCGCATCAGGCCCGACAGCGTGGTGCCATGCTCCATGAAGTAACGCTTCTGCACGGCCTTCGCCTCGACCGGATCGCAGCCCAGCAGTCCCTGGATGAACTCGCCCATCTTCACGTCGATCAGGCCGAACAGGTCCGTCTTCGCCGGATAGAGGGTATTGTCCAGATCGAAGATCCAGCAATCGACATGGGCAAGGTCCGCGCGCATGACCGCGCCCTATCTCCGCCCGCCGCCAAGGGCAAGGCGGGTTGCGCCGGTCAATCGCAGCCGGGCGCTTCCATATCCTCGTAAAAGGCTTCGACCGCCGCCCATGCCTCCTCGGCCGTCTCCACCCAGGTGATGAGGTTGAGGTCAGACGGCGCGATCACGCCTTCGTCCGCCAGCGCCTCGAAATTCACCGCGCGGGTCCAGAAATCCTTGCCGAACAGCAGGATGGGGATGGGCTTCATCTTGCCGGTCTGGACCAGCGTCAGCAGCTCGAAAAATTCGTCGAACGTGCCGAAGCCGCCCGGAAACACCGCCAGCGCCCGCGCCCGCAGCAGGAAGTGCATCTTGCGCAGCGCGAAATAATGGAACTGGAAGCTCAACTCCGGCGTCACGAAACGGTTGGGCGACTGCTCATGCGGCAGCACGATGTTCATGCCGATGGTCTGCGCGCCGATATCCGCCGCGCCGCGATTGGCCGCCTCCATGATCGAAGGTCCGCCGCCTGAACAGACCACGAAATGGCGACATCCGGCGGGATTGGGCGGATAGGCGGCGGCGATCCGCGCCAGCTTGCGCGCTTCCTCATAATAGCGCGCCTTTTTCGCCAGATTCTCCGCGATCCGTTTCTGTTCCGGCGTGGTGGCCGCGTCGATTCGCGCCTGCGCCTCGCCCGGTTCGGGAATGCGCGCGGAACCATAGAAGACGAAGGTCGATTCGATTCGCGCCTCGTCCATCAGCAATTGGGGCTTGAGCAGTTCCAGCTGGAACCGCACCGGCCGCAAATCCTCCCGCAGCAGGAATTCGGTGTCCTGAAAGGCCAGCCGATAGGCCGCGCTCGTGGTCTGCGGCGTTTCCACCGCCTTGCGGGCGTCGGCGGCTTCCTGCTTGGCGGGGCGGAATTTGCGCTCGGCGATTTCTTTCCTGGTCATGAGCGCCCACTAGGCAGCGAAGGCGTCCATGCCAAGAGGGCGATCACCGGCAAAAGCCGCCCTTGCCTCCCATGTCGAAATGGAAATGGTCGTGATGGGCGGCATTGTAGTCGGGGCTGAGGACGGTGCGGAACCGTTTGCAGGCGCTGGCGTGGATGACTTCCAGAAACTGCCGCGTCCGCCGGTCGCCGTTCCAGTCCTTCTCGATGGAGATGCGCCGCCCGTCGGACAGGACGAAGGCGGACACGTCGATGGCGTTGCTGTGGGCATGTTCGCTGAGTTTGCCGCTGCCCGCGATCGGGCGGCAATTATAGGTGCCGAAGGTTTCGATCCGCACGATCTCCGCGCCCAATATGAGCCGCGCGGCAGGCTCCACCCCATAGCGCGCCCAGGCTGCGAAATTAGCGGCGAGGTTGCATGTCATCGCGCCCAGATTGGTCGCGGGCACGCCGATGTCGAGCAGCTTGACGCTCCCCAGCGCGCTGCATCCGCCGCCGAAATTCTGGTCGGGCAGGGGGGTGAAGGCGACGGACTGCGATTGCAATTTGGCCATGCATTGGCGCACTTCCATCGTCGGCGGAGCGGCGGGACGGGCTTTTTTGGCTGGCTTGGACGCGCTGCTCACCCGGCCGCGCGGCACCAGATCGCCACCGCATGCCGCCAGCGCCATCGTGATTGCCAGCAGCGCGGCAAGGCCCGCGCCGCGACGAAACCGAAATTCCTTCGCCCGCTCTTCCATGAATCAAGCATTTAGCACGTTCTTTTCAGACGATGGTTAACGCGGCCCTCCATTCGTCGCATTTTCCCCGCTTGACTCCCGCGCCGATCTCTTTAAGGCGGCCGGCGGGCCACGCGGTCCCAACGCCGCGCGTGCTCTCTGCAAGGAGACGCATACATGACTGAACTGACTGCCGCCGACGCCACCGTCGCGCCTGCCGCCAAGCCGACCACCAAACCGGCTCGCCCCTTCTTCTCTTCCGGTCCCTGCGCCAAGCCTCCGGGCTGGAGCGCCGACAAGCTGAGCGCCGAATCGCTGGGCCGCTCGCACCGTTCGAAGATCGGGAAGACCCGCCTCGCTTATTGCATCGACCTGATGCGCGAGCTTCTGAACCTGCCCGAAACCCACCGCATCGGCATCGTCCCCGGTTCCGACACCGGCGCGTTCGAAATGGCGATGTGGACCATGCTCGGCGCGCGTCCGGTGACGACGCTGGCGTGGGAGAGCTTCGGCGAAGGCTGGGTGACGGACGCCGCCAAGCAGTTGAACCTCAACCCCACCGTCATTCGCGCCGATTACGGCCAGTTGCCGGATTTGACGCAGGTCGATTTCTCGAACGACGTGCTTTTCACCTGGAACGGCACGACTTCGGGCGTGCGCGTGCCGAACGCCGACTGGATTCCGGCGGACCGCGAAGGACTAACCTTCGCCGACGCGACCAGCGCCGTCTTCGCCTATGACATCGACTGGGCGAAGATCGACGTCGCCACCTTCTCCTGGCAGAAGGTGCTGGGCGGCGAGGGCGCGCATGGCGTGCTGATCCTCGGCCCGCGCGCGGTCGAACGGCTCGAAACCCACACCCCCGCATGGCCGCTGCCCAAGGTCTTCCGCCTGATGAGCAAGGGCAAGCTGGCCGAAGGCGTGTTCAAGGGCGAGACGATCAACACCCCCTCCATGCTGGCGGTCGAAGACGCGATCTTCGCGCTCGAATGGGGCAAGTCCGTCGGCGGGGCCAAAGGCCTGATCGCCCGGTCGGACGCCAATGCCGCCGCGCTCGACAGGATCGTCGCGGAGCGCGACTGGCTCGGCCATCTCGCGGCCGACGAAGCCAGCCGGTCCAAAACCAGCGTATGCCTCACCGTCGCAGGCGCCGACGAAGCCTTCATCAAGGCGTTCGCGGGCCTCCTCGAAAAGGAAGGCGCGGCCTATGACGTGGCGGGCTATCGCGACGCCCCGGCGGGCCTGCGCATCTGGTGCGGCGCAACCGTCGACACGGCCGACATCGAGGCGCTGGGGCCGTGGCTCGACTGGGCCTACGCGCAGACCAAGGCCGCCTGATTTCTCTCAGCCGTGCTCCTGCGAAAGCGGGAGCCTGGAGTTCAAGGGCGGAACCAGACCGCTCTGGGCTCCTGCTTTCGCAGGAGCACTGACACAAGGATTTCTCAAATGCCCAAGGTACTTATTTCCGACAAGATGGATCCCAATGCCGCCGCGATCTTCCGCATGCGCGGCGTGGAGGTCGACGAGATCACCGGCAAGACCCCGGAAGAACTCAAGGCGATCATCGGCCAGTATGACGGCCTCGCCATCCGCAGCTCGACCAGGGTGACCCAGGAGATTCTCGACGCCGCCACGAACCTGAAGGTCGTGGGCCGCGCGGGCATCGGCGTCGACAATGTCGACATCCCCGCCGCCTCGGCCAAGGGCGTGGTGGTCATGAACACCCCGTTCGGCAACTCGATCACCACGGCCGAACATGCCATCGCGCTGATGTTCGCGCTCGCCCGCCAGCTTCCCGAAGCCAATGCCCAGACGCAGCAGGGCCTGTGGCCGAAGAACGGCTTCATGGGCGTCGAAGTCACCGGCAAGACGCTGGGCCTGATCGGCGCGGGCAATATCGGCTCCATCGTCGCCAGCCGCGCCCTCGGCCTCAAGATGAAGGTCGTCGCCTTCGATCCCTTCCTGACGCCGGAACGCGCTGTGGAGATGGGCGTCGAGAAGGCCGATCTCGACACGCTGCTCGACCGGGCGGACTTCATCACGCTGCACACGCCGCTGACCGACCAGACCCGCAACATCCTGTCGAAGGAAAACCTCGCCAAGACCAAGAAGGGTGTGCGCATCGTCAACTGCGCGCGCGGCGGCCTGATCGACGAGGCGGCGCTCAAGGCGGCGCTCGATTCGGGCCATGTCGCGGGCGCGGCGCTCGACGTGTTCGAGACGGAACCGGCGAAGGACAGCCCGCTCTTCGGCACCCCGAACTTCATCTGCACGCCGCATCTGGGCGCGTCGACCAATGAAGCGCAGGTCAATGTCGCGCTTCAGGTGGCCGAGCAGATGGCCGATTTCCTTGTCAATGGCGGCGTCACCAACGCCCTCAACATGCCCAGCCTGTCGGCGGAGGAAGCCCCCAAGCTCAAGCCCTATATGGCGCTCGCGGAAAAGCTGGGCAGCCTGATCGGCCAGTTGGAGGGCGACGCCATCACCGCCGTCGCGGTCGAGGTGGAGGGCCATGCCGCCGAACTCAACCAGAAGCCGATCACCGCGGCGGTGCTGGCGGGCCTGATGCGCGTCTATTCCGACACGGTGAACATGGTGAACGCGCCCTTCCTCGCGAAGGAACGCGGCCTTGACGTGCGCGAGGTGCGCCACGACCGCGAGGGCGACTATCAGACCCTCGTCCGCGTCACTGTCACCACGGCGAGCGGCGACAGGTCGGTCGCGGGCACGCTCTTCGGTCATGCCAGCCCGCGCCTCGTCGAACTGTTCGGCATCAAGGTGGAGGCCGATCTGGACGGCACCATGCTCTACATCGTCAATCAGGACGCGCCCGGCTTCATCGGCCGTCTGGGTTCGACGCTGGGTGAGGCGCAGGTCAATATCGGCACCTTCCACCTCGGCCGCCGCAACCAGGGCGGCGAAGCGGTGCTGCTGCTGTCGGTCGACGGCGCGGTGACCGAAGGGGTGCTCGCCGACACCTGCAAGCTGGCGGGCGTCAAGACGGTCAAGCTGCTCCGCTTCGCCTGACAATGAGGTTGGGGGCTGGCCTTGGACGCATAATCCGCTAAAGGGCCAGCCCATGACCAGCTTCCCCCCCGGCCTCCTGCCCGAAGGACTGTCCGACCGTCTGCCCCCGCAGGCGGAAGCCTCCGCCCGCCTCGCGCGCCGCGTGCTCGATACCGTCGCGAAGCATGGCTATGAGCGCGTCATGCCGCCCCTCGCCGAGTTTGAGGACACGCTGGTCAGCCGCCTCAAATCCATGCGCGCCGAGGATATGGTCCGCGCCATCGACCCCGTGTCGCAGCGCAGCCTCGCCCTTCGCCCGGACATGACCGCGCAGGTCGGCCGCATCGCCGCCACTCGCCTCGCCAGCGCGCCGCGTCCCTTGCGTCTTTCCTATTCCGGCCCGGTCCTGCGCCTGCGCGCCAACCAGCTCCGTCCGGAGCGCGAACGCCTGCAGGTCGGCGCGGAACTCATCGGCAGCGACAGCGTCGCCGCCGCCGTCGAGATCGTGAATGTCGCCATCGAAGCCTTGCAGGCGGCGGGCGTCACCGGTCTCACCATCGACTTCACCCTGCCCGACCTGATCGACACGCTGGCTGCTGGACCGCTTCCCCTCGCGCCGGAGGAGATCGAGGCGGTCCGCGCCGAACTCGACGCCAAGGATGCGGGCGCGCTCGCCGCGATCGGCCTGGCCGCCGCCGCCTACCTCCCGCTGATCGAAGCGACCGGCCCCTTCCATGCGGCGATGGAGCGCCTCGAAGCCCTGAACGCGCAGCTTGGCGGCGCGATCGACAGCCGCATCGCGGGTCTGCGCGCCATCGCGAAACCGATCGGCTGGGATATTACCCTGACGCTCGATCCCACCGAGCGCCATGGCTTCGAATATCAGAACTGGTTCGGCTTCTCGATCTTCGCGGACGGCTTCATCGGCGAGGTCGGGCGCGGCGGCAGCTATGCCATCGCCCGCGCCGATGGGAGCAACGAACCGGCCATGGGCTTCTCCCTCTATCCCGACCCGCTGATCGACGCGGGCTTCGGCGGGGAAGCGCCGCGCCGCCTGTTCCTGCCGCTGAACCATGATGCGGAGCGCGCCGCCGCACTCCGGTCCGAAGGCTGGCACACCATCGCCGCCCTCACCGGCGACGAGGATGGGGAACGCCTGCGCTGCTCCCACTGGCTCGACGGGACGGAGCCGCGCGCCTACTGAGCGAAGATCCGCGCCAGCCATCGGTCGACAATGACGGTGCCCGGATAGGCCGGATCGCCCATCAGGCGATTGATCTCCATATGGCCGCGCAATCCCTTGCCTTCCAGCGCGCCGATCTCGACCGGCGTGCCCGCCTTTCGCAGCGCCGCCGCCAATTCTTCGGACTGGGCGGCGCCGTCTTCCCGTTCGACATGCAGGATCAGGAAGGCAGGCGCATTGGGCTTTCCGGCCTGCATCGTGGGTGACAAGACCCTCTGCCGGGCGGGATCGACGCCGAACGCCTGACTGTAGGTATCGGCCATAAGGCGCGGTCCCGTCTTCATCTGCGTCGCCACATCATAGGCCGCCCCATCGAGCGGAATGATTCCCCGCACCGCATCAGGAGAAAGCCCCGCCTTGGCGAAATAGCGCATGTCTGTGCCGACCAGCGCCACCAGATGCGCGCCCGCGCTATGCCCCATCAGGACGATGCGCCGGGGGTCGAACCCCAGTTGCCGCGCCTTGCCCCGCAGGAAGGCGACGGCACCCGCCACGTCCTGCGCCTGCTGCTCCACCGTGGCGTCGGGCACCAGCCGATAATCGATCGAGGCGAAGGCATAGCCCAGCGCGCGATAATGCCCGACCTTGGCCGCGCCCGTCGCATTATCCTTGCTTCCCCGTTTCCAGCCGCCGCCATGGACGAAGATGACAAGCGGCGCATCCTTCTTTTCCGCGCGCCAGAAATCGAGCGCCTGCAAGGGCGCCGCGCCATAGGCCATGGTCTGCCCTTCCAAAGCGGCCGCGCCTTGATGCGGCGCGGACGCGCTTTCCCGCCAGCGTTCGCCCGGCGTCTGCGCGCTGGCGGCGGCCAATCCAGGGAGGGACAGCGAAAAGATCGTCAACCGCCAGCCTGCGCGCATCCTTCATTCCTTTCCATCCCGCCACCCGTTACGGGTCCGCAACGCGGCATAATCGCCCGATCGTGTCGGGAGGATGAATATCCCGGCCTGGCCCGCCTTGACAGCATGCGTCCGCTTTGGCTAACCGCCGCTCCGCAACAGGGCGATGCGCCCATCCTATCCCACCGGCATGTCGAGTCCCGTCGAAGGGCATGTCCGGTCCGCGCGGCGGGGCGGAGGACTATATCCATGGCGAATGTTACCGTGATCGGCGCCCAGTGGGGCGATGAAGGCAAGGGCAAGATCGTCGACTGGCTGTCGGAACGGGCCGACGTCGTCGCGCGCTTCCAGGGCGGCCACAATGCTGGGCACACGCTGGTCGTGGGCGAGAATGTCTACAAGCTCTCGCTGCTCCCGTCGGGCATCGTGCGCGGCACGCTGTCGGTCATCGGCAACGGCGTGGTGCTGGACCCGTGGCACTTCCGCGATGAGGTCGCCAAGCTGAAAGGGCAGGGCGTCGCCATCACCCCGGAAAACCTCCAGATCGCGGAAACCTGCCCGCTGATCCTGCCCTTCCACCGCGACCTCGATGGCTTGCGCGAGGACGCGTCGGGCGCGGGCAAGATCGGCACTACGCGCCGCGGCATCGGCCCGGCCTATGAGGACAAGGTCGGCCGCCGCGCGATCCGCGTCTGCGATCTCGCCCATCTGGACGATCTCGGCCCGCAGCTCGATCGCCTGACCGCCCATCATGACGCCTTGCGCGCCGGTTTCAACGAAGCGCCCATCGACCGCGACGCGCTGATGGCGGAACTGCGCGACATCGCCGCCTTCATCCTGCCTTTCGTCAAGCCCGTCTGGCTGACGCTCAACAAGGCGAAGGCCGAAGGCAAGCGCATCCTGTTCGAAGGCGCGCAGGGGACCCTGCTCGACATCGACCATGGCACCTATCCCTTCGTCACCTCCTCCAACACGGTGGCGGGCACGGCGGCGAGCGGCACCGGCCTTGGCCCCGGCGGGGCGGGCTTCGTGCTAGGCATCGTCAAGGCCTACACCACCCGCGTCGGTTCCGGCCCTTTCCCGACCGAGCAGGAGAATGACATCGGCCAGCGGCTGGGCGAACGCGGCCATGAATTCGGCACGGTGACGGGCCGCAAGCGCCGCTGCGGCTGGTTCGACGCGGTGCTGGTGCGCCAGTCGGTCGCCGTGTCGGGCGTCACCGGCATCGCCCTCACCAAGCTCGACGTGCTCGACGGGTTCGAGGAACTGAAGATCTGCGTCGGCTATCGCATCGGCGAGACGACCTACGATTATCTCCCCGCCCATGCGCAGGATCAGGCGAAGGCGGAGCCGATCTACGAAAGCATCGAAGGCTGGCAGGACACCACGGCGGGCGCGCGGAGCTGGGCCGACCTCCCGGCTCAAGCGATCAAATATATCCGCCGGATCGAGGAACTGATCGGCTGCCCGGTCACGCTCGTGTCGACCTCTCCCGAGCGCGAGGACACGATCCTTGTGCGCGACCCCTTCGCGGATTGATCGACATGGCCG
>JASGDV010000255.1:0-21318 GCA_049841255.1 Sphingobium sp. | reverse complement strand
GTCGCCAGCTTCCAGAGCATCGTGGTGTAGCCATAGACCGCGCCGACCGGCTGGCCATGCTGGTTGGTGAGCGGCGGAAGCTGGTGATAGGCGCGGAAGATATAGCCGCTGCCGTCGACCAGATAGAGATGATTCTGAGACATGGCGGCAGGGATAGCCGCTTATGCTTCCGCCCTCCAGTGCCGGGCGTCGCGGAACCGGATCGAGCGTCGTTTATTTCCGCTTTGTTTCGGATGCGTTTGTTGCAAGGGGGGAACGGAATGAAGGGCTTCCACGGATTGTCGCTCGCGGTTGCGGGGCTGATGGTCGTCGCGGCGGGACCGCAGGCGCGGGCGCAGGAGGAACGTGAATTCTGCGCGGACCGGCCGGGCATCGGGACTCCGCCCTGCACCATGGCGCCGGGCCGGGTGCAGATGGAGCTGGGACTGGGAGACTGGACGAGGGAAAAGGATGCGTCGACCCGGACCGACAGCATGGAACTGGGCGAGGCCCTGATTCGCATTGGGCTGACCGGCAGCATGGAAGCGCAGATCGGCTGGACCGCCTTCGGGCATGTGCGGGAGAAGGACCGCGTGACGGGCGCCGTGTCGAAGGATAGCGGCGTCGGCGATGTGACGCTCGCGATCAGGCAAAATCTGCAAAATCCGGATGGCTCGGGCTTTTCGGTGGCGGTCATGCCCTATGTGACGCTGCCTGGCGGAGGATCGGCCATCGGGGCAGGCGATTGGGGTGCCGGATTGCTGTTGCCTGTGTTCTATGATCTGGGGGCAGGCATGGCGTTGGAAGCCACCGGAGAGGTCGACGCAGCCGTGGACGAGGATCGCGACGGGCGGCACCTGGCCTATGGCGCCGTGCTCGGGCTGGGCGTGGAATTGAGCGATACGGTGTCGGCGACCATAGAGGCTTCGATGATGCGCGATGACGATCCCGCGGGCCATGCGACGGAAATTCTGTCCGGCCTGTCGCTGGCGTGGCAGCCTTCGGATGGGATGCAGGTCGATATCGGCCTTAACATTGGATTGAACCGGGACAGCCCGGACAGGGAAATCTATCTGGGCATTTCACAGCGGTTCTGAAGAGAAATCGAGCCCATCCCGAAGGATGGGCCACGAAAGATTATCGCTTCTCATGATTGGCGGCGACCGCTTTCGCCACGGCCTGCATCAACTGCCAGCGGACCGGGATCGGCTCGGTCGTGCTGCCGATCATCACCGCCACGGCATAGCTGGTGCCATCCGGCGCGGTCATGATGCCGATGTCGTTGAAGCCGGTCGAACGCGGCGGCAAATCCTGTCCCGTGCCTGTTTTATGCAGATAGCTCCAGCCTGCGGGAACACCGCCCTTGATCCGTTGCGGCCCGGTCTTGGCCTCGCTCATGATGGACAGCAAGGTGCGGGTGGAGGTGGGGGAGAGCATATCCCCTTCCTTGAGCTTCGCCAGCGCCTGCACGATGGAGGCCGGAGCCGCGCCGTCCGGCGGATTGGCGAGATAATTGTCGAGCGCCTTCTTGCGGACCGTCATGGGCAGATTCGCGCGGGCGGCATAGAAGTTGCGGCCGATGGAATAATCCTGCCGCCAGTCGAGACCCGCCGTCGCCGATTGCAGCAACCGCTCGCCGGGACCGAAACGGATATTACTGATGAAACGCCGGGCAAGGAAGCCACGCACGGCATCGGGCCCGCCGACCGCGCGGAGCAGCGCGTCGTTGCAGGTATTGTCGCTTTGCGTCATCGCGCGGTTCATGAGGTTGGAATAGGTCGTCGTCCAGCCATTGGCCCCAACCATGGCGGCGCTGGGCTGGTGGAAGAGGGTCAGGTCCTTTTTCGTGATGGTGGTCGTGTCCGACAGGCGCAGCTTGCCCCGGTCGACCGCGTCCAGGAAGGCCATCGACACCCAGAGCTTGGACACGCTCTGCTGTGGGAAAAGCTGGTTGCCATTATGAGCCACGGTCCAGTCCGCGCCGATCCGGCGCACCGCGATGCCGACATGGCCGTTGAAGCTCTGCCCCAGGTTGCGGATGACGCTGACGAGGGCGGGCGGCGGCGTCTGGCGCTGGTCGATGTCCTGATAGGGACGGGGGGGATTGGCGACCGGACGGATCGGGAAAGTCGCGGTGGTCGGCTGGGGCTTGCTGGCGCGGGCCTGCGCGGGCGGCGGCTGCGGCGCGCTGACGCAGGCGGACAGTGCCGTAATCAACAGAATCAGCTTTGCGGAAACAATGCCGCCTTCAGGGCGCCCACCCGGCCCTTTATCCTTGAAATTCATGAACGTCCCCGCTTTCCAGCGCATTATTTAGGCACCTTCCTTCCCATGGGCGGCAAGAATCATGCGACGAATGATTCCACATTCGCGATGTAACGAGTCTGAACGAGCGGAGGCTGGCCTGTTCGGCTCGCGCTCATTTGCGGTTCAGGCCCATGCCGCGATAGAGAGGCGGCATGATCGACAGGCGGACCTGGATATTGGGCGCTGGCGCGCTGGCCGGATGGGCGGCATGGAGCGGCGCGGCGCAGGCGGCCGCATTCGTGTCGCGCCGTATCGCTGTGACCGTGCGGGGCAGCGGGCGCGATGTGCTGTTGATCCCCGGTCTGGCGAGCGGTCCGGGCATCTGGAACGGGGCGGTAAGCGCGCTGCCGGGTTATCGCTGGCATCTGGTTCACGTACGGGGTTTCGCGGGGCTGGCGGCTGACGCCAATGCCAGCGGGCCGTTGCTTGAGCCGCTGGCGGATGAGATCGCCCGCTATGTGCGGGCAGAAGGGTTGGCGCGGCCCGCCATCGTGGGACATAGCATGGGCGGCACGCTGGCGATGATGCAGGGCCTGAAAGGCATTAGCGGCCGGGTGATGGTGGTGGACATGCTGCCCGCCGGAGCGGCGATGGTGGGGGGCACGGCGGGCGGCATGGGCTTTCTGGCCGATCAACTGGGCCAATATTTCACGGGCACCAAGGCAGGCCGCGCTTATCTGGCGCAGATCGTGGCGCAGACGCCGGGCGCGAAAGGCAGCGATCCGGATGTGATCGCCAACGCCCTGCGCGATCTGGCCAATGTCGATCTGGGCCCGCAACTGCCGCGTCTTTCCGTGCCGCTGGAAGTGGTCTATGCCGTGGGTGGCGATGGCGCGCTGGCGAAGGAAATCAGCGCGCGATTCCGCGCCGCCTATGCGCCCAAGAAGGATGCGCGGCTGGTGCCGATCGGGCCGAGCGGCCATGTGGTGATGGCGGACCAGCCGGCGCATTTCCAGGCGGCGCTTCGCGGTTTTCTGACGCGCTGATCCAATTTTGACCGCGATCAAGGAAAAGACTTGTCCGCTGCGGCATAAAGCAGGTCCCGGTAGCGCCTTTCAGGTGCTTCCTTCCTCTACCTGAGCGCGGCAGCTGGCTATCTGCCGCGCTTTTTTTAGGGATGATATTGCCGACTGAAAATCCGCTATCAAACCTCTGTTTTGGGTGGTTTTCCAGACGGTCTGCTTAGACCCGGCCGTGCTCCTGCGAAGGCAGGAGCCCAGTTTCACTGTTTGATCTGGACTCCTGCCTTCGCAGAAGCACGATGCACTTCAATTTAGGTGGATTCCAGACACTCTTCTCCGTCATCCCAGCGAAAGCTGGGATCTCTTTTGACGCCTGACTCTGCCACAAAAAGAGAGATCCCAGCTTTCGCTGGGATGACGAAGGTTGAATGTTCGCAATTGACCGACACCGCCTATCGCAGAGCTGCGATTTGCAATCTACGCAATCCCGTTTTCATGGAGTCAGCACCGTGTCGACCGCCTGCGGCAGCATGTCGGGATAGTCCAGCGTATAATGCAGCCCCCGGCTTTCCTTCCGATGCAGCGCGGAGCGGACGACAAGCCGCGCCACTTCCAGCAGATTGCGCAGTTCGATAAGGTCGGGCGTCACGCGGAAATTGCCGTAATAATCGTCCACCTCCTGCGCCAGCAGGGCGACGCGATGCTGGGCGCGTTCCAGCCGCTTGGTGGTGCGGACGATGCCGACATAATCCCACATGAAGCGGCGGATTTCCTTCCAGTTATGCTGGACGATGACCTCTTCGTCGCTGTTGGTGACGCGGCTTTCGTCCCAGGGACGGATCGGCGGCGGCGCGGGCAGTTCGTCCCAGCGGGCGCGGATATGCTTGGCTGCCGCTTCCCCAAAGACGAAACATTCGAGCAGCGAGTTGGAGGCAAGGCGGTTCGCGCCATGCAGGCCGCTTTCGGTGACCTCGCCCGCCGCATAGAGGCCGGGCAGGTCGGTGCGTCCGTCGAGGTCGATCACCACTCCGCCGCAGGTATAATGTTGCGCCGGGACGACGGGGATCGGCTCTTTGGTGATGTCGATGTCGAGGTCCAGCAGGCGCGCATGGATTGTCGGGAAATGATGCTTCACGAATTCCGGCGGCTTGTGGCTGATGTCCAGGTGGACGTAATCGAGGCCGAGCCGTTTGATCTCATGGTCGATGGCGCGCGCCACGATGTCGCGCGGGGCCAGTTCGGCGCGGGGGTCGAAGCGGGGCATGAACCGCTCGCCGCCGCCGGGGACGCCGGGGGGGAGTTTCAGATGCCCGCCCTCGCCGCGCACGGCCTCGGTGATGAGGAAATTCTTGACCTCCAGATTGTAGAGGCAGGTCGGGTGGAACTGGTTCATCTCCATGTTGGAGACGCGGCAGCCCGCGCGCCATGCCATCGCGATGCCGTCCCCGGTCGCTCCACGCGGTGCCGTCGAGAAGAGATAGGTGCGCCCCGCGCCGCCGGTGCACAGGATCGTCGCCTTGCCGAGCAGAGCGTCGACATGATTGGTCTTCTTGTTGAGGGCGTAGACGCCCCAGACATGCCCGTCGCCCGAATATTTCTCGCCGTGGCGTGAAGTGATGAGGTCGATGGCGATCAGATCCTCGACCAGCGTGATGTTGGGATTGGCGCGCGCCGCTTTCAGCAGCGCCACCTGCACGGCATGGCCGGTGGCGTCGTCGACATGGACGATGCGGCGGTGGCTGTGCCCGCCTTCGCGTGTCAGGTGCCAGCGTTCGCCGAAATCCTCTCCCGCGTTGAAGGGGACGCCCAGCGCGGCGAGGCGTTCGATGGCGGCAGGCGCTTCGGAGACGACGAACTCCACCGTCTCGCGATTGTTGAGGCCGGCTCCCGCGATCATCGTATCTTCGACATGCGCGTCGAAACTGTCGCCTGCGTCGAGCACTGCCGCGATGCCGCCCTGCGCCCAGTTGGTCGATCCGCCGTCCAGCGCGCCCTTCGCCAGCACGATGACCTTGCGATCCTGCGCCAGGTTGATCGCGGCGGTGAGGCCCGCCGCGCCGGAGCCGATGATGACGACGTCATGGGTGGTTGTGGGCATTCTGCTCTCCCCTTGCGTCAAGCCGCCGCCGTCAGGTTGAGGAACACGTCCTCCAGATCGGGGTCGCGCGTCACCACGTCGACGATGGCAAGGCCGTTTTCCTGCACGGCGGAGAGTATTTGTCCCGCATTGGCGCGGTCTTTCATATAGGTGATCGTCAGGGTGCGGTCGCCCGACAGTTCGACCTTTTCGAAACAGGGCGCGACGGGTGCCACGGTAAGGTCGCGGTCCACTGTCACCTGCACGACCTTCTCCTTCGCCATGGCGATGAGTTCGCGGGTCGGCTTATCGGTGATGAGGCGGCCATGGTTGATGATGCCGATGCGGTCGCAAAGCTCCTCGGCCTCTTCCAGATAATGCGTCGTCAGCACGATGGTGACGCCCTGCGCGTTCAACTCGCGGACATAGGCCCAGAGCTGCTGGCGAAGCTGCACATCGACGCCTGCGGTCGGCTCGTCCAGCACGAGGATCGGCGGGGAATGGACCATCGCCTTGGCCACCAGCAGGCGGCGTTTCATCCCGCCCGACAGGGTGCGGGCATAGGCGTTCGCCTTGTCGTCGAGATGGACGGCGCGCAGCAATTCCATCGAGCGGCGGCGATCCTTCGGCACGCCATAATAGCCCGCCTGATTCTCCAGCGTCTCGAAGGGCGTGAAGAAGGGATCGAAGACGATTTCCTGCGGGACGATGCCGATGCTGTTCTTGGCGTTGCGGGGATTCTGGTCGATGTCGAAGCCCCATATGCTTGCCGATCCGCTGGTCTTGTTGACCAGCCCCGCGAGGATGTTGATCGTCGTGGACTTGCCCGCGCCATTCGGCCCCAGCAGCCCGTAAATCTGCCCGCGCGGGATGGTGAGCGAGATATTGTCGAGCGCGCGCTTGCCGTCCGCATAAACCTTGCAAAGGTTGGTGATTTCGATGGCGGGCTGGAAGGAGAGGTCGGTCATGGCGCTCCATATGGGGGATCGGGCGGCGCGACGCAAAGGATTCAGAACTGATCGGCGGCATCCATCAGCGCGGTGAGCTTCTTCGGCGCGATGGTGCGCCAGCTTCGCTGCAGCCTGTCCTCCACCAGGTCCCAATCCACTTCGCCAAGATCGAGACGGATGCCGAGCCAGCCCGCCGGGCCGAGATAGGCGGGGCGATAATAAAGGTCCGGGTCGCTTTCGATCAGCATCGCCTGTTCCTCCGGCGCGCTGGTCTTGACCAGCAGGGCGGTGATGCCGTCGCCATGATGATCGCGCGTGAAATAGGCGAATTTCTTGCCCTTCTCGATGCCGAAGCTGGCCATTCCGTGCGACAGCCCCTCGTCGGATTGGGGGAGGGCAAGGGCGCGCTGGCGCACCTGATCGAGCAGCCAGTCGGGATCGCGCTCCCGCGTCACGAAGTCGGCGAGGACGCGCGGGTAAAGCTGATGTTCGGCAAAGAGCGTGCGGCGGGCGAGGCTTTCCGCCGTGTCTCCGGGCAGGATGGCGACCGGCGTCTGGCCCAGGACCGGGCCGTCGTCCAGATCGGCGGTGACGATATGGATCGAGCAGCCGCCATGGCTGTCGCCTGCTTCGATGGCGCGCCGGTGGGTATCGAGCCCCTTATATTTCGGAAGCAGGCTGGGGTGGACGTTGAGCATCCGGCCTTCCCAGCCCGCGACGAATTCCGGCGAGAGCAGGCGCATATAGCCCGCCAATGCGGCATATTCCGCCCCGGCCTTCCGCAATTCGCGGTCGATGAGGGCGTCGAACTCCGCGCGTTTCAGCCCCTTGTGGCTATGGGCGAAGGTGGGGACGCCCTCCGCCGCGGCGAGCGTCAGGCCCGGCGCATCCGGGTTGTTGGAGGCGACCAGCACGATCTCATAAGGACAGGCGGGGTGCTTCGCCGCATAGAGCAGCGCCGCCATGTTCGAGCCGCGCCCGGAAATCAGAACGGCGACTTTTGCCTTGGTCATCTACCAAACTCGCGTTCAACCCAGATGCGTCGCTTTCCAGTCGGCCTTGGCGCTCCATGTCTCGACAGAGCCCTTGACCGTGCAGCCTTTCTCGCCCGCTTCGATCGCGCCGACGCGGAAGACGGTTTCGCCCGCCGCTTCGAGGGCGGCGGTGACGGCAGCGGCTTCATCTTCGTTCACGGCCAGCACCATGCCGACGCCGCAATTGAAGGTGCGCGCCATCTCGCCCGGCTCGATATTGCCCTGCGCTTGCAGGAAAGCCATCAGCCGCGGCTGCTCCCACGCATCAGCGTCGACGATGGCGTGGCAACCTTCAGGCAGGACGCGGGGGATGTTCTCCAGCAGGCCGCCGCCGGTGATGTGGGCGAGGGCGTTGATCTTGCCGTCGCGCACCAGCGGCAGCAGCGACTTCACATAGATGCGCGTCGGCGCCATCAGCGCGTCGATCAGCAGCACTTCATTATCGAACAGGGCAGGACGATTGAGCTTCCACCCCTTGTCGGCGGCAAGGCGGCGGACCAGCGAATAGCCGTTGGAATGAACCCCGGACGAAGCGAGGCCCAGCAGCACGTCGCCTGTCTTCACCCGGTTGCCCGTCAGCGCCTTGCTGCGTTCCACCGCGCCGACGCAGAAACCGGCGAGGTCATAGTCGCCATCCGCATACATGCCGGGCATCTCGGCCGTCTCTCCGCCAATAAGCGCGCAGCCCGCCTGGCGGCAACCTTCGGCGATCCCCGCGATCACGCGTTCGGCGACGCCGCTCTCCAGCCTGCCGGTGGCGTAATAATCGAGGAAGAACAGCGGCTCCGCGCCCTGCACGATCAGGTCGTTGGCGCACATGGCGACGAGGTCGATGCCGACGCCGTCATGCCGGTCATGGTCGATGGCGAGCTTCAGCTTCGTGCCGACCCCATCATTGGCCGCGACCAGCAGCGGATCGTCATAACCCGCCGCTTTCAGGTCGAAGAAGCCGCCGAAGCCGCCCAGTTCCGCGTTCGCTCCCGGGCGGCGCGTGGACTTGGCGAGGGGGGCGATGGCGCGGACCAGCGCATTGCCCGCCGCGATGTCGACGCCAGCCTTGGCGTAGCTGTAGGATTCGTTGTCGCTCATATCCGCGCGACTAGAGCAAAGCGCGGGAAAACGGAACGGGAAATGGGTTGCCGCTTGGCATATGGGGCAAATCCGGCCAAAAGGGCGCGCGTGAGCCTTGACCTTGCCCTTCGCCGTTGGACCCTGTCGCCCCGACGCCTGCTTTCCTTCCTGTCGCGCCCCGCGCAGATTGCGGGAGCCATCGCCCTTGGCCTCGCGGCGGCGGCGCTCTTCGCGCAGATGGAGGGGGAGCGCGGCGTCCCGCCCATCGCCAGCGGCGGCGACTATGAAGTGCGGGACGTCAAGGTGGACGTCTTCGCCAAGGATGCCGACAGCGCGCGCAAGGCCGGATGGCGGCTGGCGCAGCGGCAGGGGTGGAAGATGCTATGGGAACGCACCCATGGCGGCGCGGGCGCGCCGGGCCTTTCCGATTCGCAACTGGAAGGCATGATTTCCGGCATCGAGATCGAATATGAGCAGATCGGCCCGACGCGCTATGTCGCGACTCTGGGCGTGCTGTTCGACCGGGCGCGCACCGGGCAGCTTCTGGGGATCAGCGGCAATGTCATGCGTTCGCCGCCGCTGCTGGTGATCCCGGTGCTGTGGGATGGCGGATCGGCCGTGTCCTATGAACGGATCAATCCGTGGCAGGAAGCCTGGGCGCGCTATCGCACCGGGGACAGCGCCATCGACTATGTGCGCGTCGCGGGGTCGGTGGCCGATCCGGTGCTGCTGAACGCCGGGCAGATCGGGCGGCGCGGACGGCTGTGGTGGCGTGTGCTGCTCGACCAATATGGTGCGGCGGATGTGGTGATCCCCATCGCGCGGCTGGAGCGGCAATGGCCGGGCGGGCCGGTGCTGGGCACCTTCACGGCGCGCTATGGCCCGGATGACAGCCTGATCGGCAGCTTCTCCCTGCGCGCGTCCAATGAGAGCGCGATTCCGAAGATGCTGGACGAGGCGGCGCGGCGGATCGACGGGCTTTATATCGCTGCGCTGAATGACGGACGCCTGCGGCCCGATCCCTCGCTCATCATCGAGGAGCCGGTCGATCCCGAAGCGTTGGCGATCGAGAATGCCGCTGACTTGCCGGTCGAGACCTTCGATGCGCCGGTGGCCGAAGCAGGCGCGGCGACCTTCGCGGTGCAGTTCGACACGCCGGATGTGGGGTCGGTGTCGCAGGGCGAATCGATGGTGCGCTCGATACCGGGCGTGCGGTCGGCTTCCACCAGCAGCCTCGCTCTGGGCGGGACTTCGGTGATGCAGGTGAGCTTCGTCGGCGGCATCGACGCCTTGAAGGGCGCGTTGCAGGCGAAGGGCTATGGCGTCGCGGTGTCGGGCAACACGATCCGTATCCGCCGCGCCGCCGCGCCCGCCGCTGGAACCGCCAGCGCGCCATGAGCCAGATCAGCCTGCCGTTCGATTGGGCGGGGCGGGGGACAGGCGGGGACTTCCTGGTCAGCGACGCCAATCGCATCGCCGTCACGCATCTGGAGGGCTGGCGCGACTGGCCGCTGTCGGTCAGCGTGCTGACGGGGCCGCCCCTGTCGGGGCGCTCCACGCTGGCGCGGCAATTCGCGGCTATGAGCGGCGGCACCGTGATCGACGAGGCCCAGGGACAGGACGAACACAGCCTCTTTCACCGCTGGAATGAGGCGCAGACGCAGCGGCGGCCCCTGCTCATGATCGGCCACGCTCCGCCTTCGCAATGGACGGTGGCGCTCCCGGACCTTCGTTCGCGCCTTGCCGCCGTGCCCCATGTCGCCATCGCCGAACCGGACGAGCCGCTGGCCCGCGCGTTGATCGAGCGCGCCTTCGCGGCTGCGGGGGTGAGCTATGCCGCCGATCTGCCCGACTGGCTGCTTCGGCGGATCGAACGGAGCTATGCCGCCATCGCGGCGGTCACGCGCCTGCTGGATGAAGCGGCATTGTCATCGGGGCGTAAGATTTCTGTCGCAATGGCGAAAGAGGCTCTGCAAGGAGCCGGTTTTTTGCCTATATTGCCGCCCGACCCTTCCCACTGATCCCATGCGAGACTTTCGTGGCCGAAGCTGATCCCTCCGCCAGCCTGACCCTGACGGGCGAACGCTATTTCAACCGGGAGCTGAGCTGGCTGGCCTTCAATCAGCGCGTGCTGGAAGAAGCGATGAACCGCGCGCATCCCTTGCTGGAGCGGCTGCGCTTCCTGTCGATCTCCGGCGCGAATCTGGACGAGTTCTTCAGCGTGCGTGTCGCGGGCCTCAAGGGGCAGCAGTTGCAGGATGTGGACATGCGCTCCGCTGATGGCCTGACCCCGGCGCAGCAACTGGCCGCGATCACGGAAGAGACGGTGCGCCTGATGGCGGCGCAGCAGAAGGTGTGGGGCGCGCTGCACGGGGAACTGGCGCAGGTCGGCATAGAAGTGATCGGCCCGTCGAGCGAGATCGACTCGCTCGCCGAAGCATGGCTGCGCGAGCATTTCCTGACGCAGATATTTCCGATCCTGACGCCGCAGGCGCTAGACCCGGCGCACCCTTTCCCCTTCATTCCCAATCAGGGCCTGTCGATCGTCTTCGATCTGGAGCGCCTGTCGGACAAGCAGCCGATCCGCGAACTGGTGATGATCCCATCCTCGCTCACCCGTTTCGTGCGAGTGCCGGGGGAACCGGCGCGCTTCATGGCGCTGGAGGCGGTGATCCGGCGCTTTTCGGCGGACCTCTTCCCCGGCTATCGTGTCCGCAACAGCGGCGTGTTCCGCATCATCCGCGACAGCGACATCGAGATAGAGGAAGAAGCGGAAGATCTGGTCCGCTATTTCCGCAGCGCCATCAAGCGGCGACGGCGCGGGCGCGTGATCCGCATGGAGATAGAGGAGCGCATCCCCGAACCCGTGGAAGAGATGCTGCAGGACATGCTTCAGGGGCATGAGGCGATCATCGCGGAGGTCGAAGGGTTCGTCGGCATCGGCGACCTGTCGAACATCGTCGACGAGGACCGGCCCGACCTGAAGTTCGAACCTTATGCGCCGCGATTCCCCGAACGAATCAGGGAATATGGCGGGGATTGCTTTGCGGCGATCCGGGCGAAAGACATTCTTGTCCATCACCCCTATGAAGCGTTCGACGTAGTCGTTTCGTTCCTGAAACAAGCGGCCTCCGACCCCGATGTCGTGGCGATCAAGCAGACGCTGTATCGCGCCGGCAAGCAATCCGCGATCATCCGCGCGCTGATCGACGCGGCGGAGGCGGGCAAGTCGGTCACGGCCGTCGTGGAACTGAAGGCCCGCTTCGACGAGGAGCAGAATCTGATGTGGGCCGACGCGCTGGAACGCGCGGGTGTGCAGGTGGTCTATGGCTTCATCGACTGGAAGACCCACGCCAAGGTGTCGATGGTCGTCCGGCGCGAGGGCGAGCAGTTCCGCACCTACTGCCATTTCGGGACGGGCAATTATCACCCGATCACCGCGCGCATCTATACGGACCTCAGCTTCTTCACCGCCGACCCTGCCTATGGGCGCGACGCGGCGGCGCTATTCAACTACATCACCGGCTATGTCGAGCCGCAGCAGTTGGAAAAGCTGGTGATGTCGCCGCGCGACCTGCGCAATCGCCTCTGCGAACTGATCGAGGCGGAGATCGAGCATGTCCGCGCCGGACGGCCCGGCACCATCTGGGCGAAGATGAACTCGCTCGTCGATCCCGCGATCATCGAAAAGCTCTATGCCGCCAGCAATGCGGGGGTGGAGATCGACCTCATCGTGCGCGGCATATGCTGCCTGCGCCCCGGCGTTCCGGGCATGTCGGAGAATATCCGCGTCAAATCGGTGGTCGGCCGCTTTCTGGAGCATAGCCGCATCACCGTGTTCGGCAACGGCAAGGCGCTGCCCAATAACGGCGCGAAGGTGTTCATCAGCTCGGCCGACTGGATGCCGCGCAATTTCGACAGGCGCGTGGAATTCCTCGCGCCCATCGAGAATCCGACGGTGCACGACCAGATTCTCGATCAGGTGATGGTCGCCAATCTGATCGACACCGAACAAAGCTGGGAATTGGCGAGCGACGGCCATTATCAGCGGGTCGCGGCGAGTGACAGGCCGTTCAACCTGCACCGTTATTTCATGACCAATCCGTCGCTGTCGGGACGAGGAGCGGCGCTCGACAGCGAGGCGGTGCCGACGCTGCGCCTGCGCGGACGGGCAGGCTGACGCGCATGAATTCCATGCTGAGCCGCGTGAGGGAGGTGGCCCAAACCATGGCGACCTCCCCCGAAGCCGCCACGGCGCGGACCGCGATCATCGACATTGGGTCCAACAGCGTGCGTCTGGTCGTCTATGACGGGCCGCGCCGTATTCCCTTCACCCTGTTCAATGAAAAGGTGATGGCGGGGCTGGGCGCGTCGCTGGGCAAGACCGGGCGGATCGAACCGGACGCGATGGAGCGCGGATTGCGGGCCGTGGCGCGCTTTGCGCATCTGTGCCGCGAGATGAAGGTCGCGCAAGTCCGCTGCGTCGCCACGGCGGCGGTGCGCGACGCGACCAATGGACCGGAGTTCATCGCGCGGACGCAGGCGCTGGGGCTGAAGGTCGAATTGCTGTCCGGCGCGCAGGAAGCCATCGGCGCGGCCCATGGCGTGCTGTCGGGCATTCCCGGCGCGGACGGCATCGTCGGCGATCTGGGCGGCGGCAGTCTGGAACTGGCGCGGGTGCGGAATGGCGCCGTGCGCCAGACGGTATCGCTACCGCTGGGCGTGTTGCGCCTGCCGCAGATACGCGCCAAGGGCCCGAAGGCGCTGGAGCGGCTGCTGACCAAGATGCTGGAGAAGGCGGGCTGGCCGGTGGAACCGGGTCTGCCCTTCTATATGGTGGGGGGATCCTGGCGCGCTCTGGCGCGGTTCGACATGCAGGCGACGCATTTCCCGCTGCCGGTGGTCCATCAATATGAGATGCCCGCGAAACGCGCGGAGCAACTGACGCGGATCGTGTCCCATATCGGCAAGTCGCGGCTCAAGGCGATTCCGGCCATCACCGGATCGCGCGTCCCGACCCTGCCGGACGCGGCGGCGCTGCTGTCTGTCGTGGTGCGGCGATTGAAGGCAGGCAGGCTGATCGTGTCGGCTTACGGCCTGCGGGAAGGCTTGCTGTTCGAAGACCTGCCCGCTCCCCTGCGTGCTCATGACCCGCTGTTGGTCGCGGCGGAGGCGGAAGGGGAGGCGCAGGCGCGCTTCCGCGGCCATGGCGATATGATCGACCGTTGGATTGCGCCCCTATTTGGTGACGACAATGCCGCCGCGCGCCGGATTCGCCGCGCCGCCTGCCTGTTGGCCGATGTCGGTTGGCGTGCCAATCCCGATTTCCGGGCGGAGCGGGGTGTGGAGATTGCCCTGCACAGCAATTGGGTGGGCATCACCGCGCCGGAACGCGCCATGCTGGCGCAGGCCCTTTACAGCAATTTCGGCGGCGGGGCGCAGGTTCCCGGACTGGACCGTCTGGCTCTGCCCGAAGCACTCAAGCGCGCGACATTATGGGGCCTTGCGATCCGTCTGGGGCAAAGGCTTTCGGGCGGCATCGAAGGGCCATTGACCGCGTCCCGCCTGAATCGGGACGGCGATATGCTGGAACTGGCGCTGCGCGAGGAAGATCGGAATCTTCTGGGCGAAACGGTCGAAAGACGACTCCGTCAACTCGCGCAGGCCATGGGCGTCCAGCATCGCCTGATGCCTTGACCGCTCGTCCGGTCAGAGGAAATTCGACCAGGCCACGAGAAAGCAAGCGACGACCAGTGCCGAAATCTTCGCGATGGAAGATGGCTCGCCATAGATGACGATGCCCACCGCGACGGTGCAAAGCGGAATGATCACCGACAGGAGCGGGATCAGAAGGCCGAGATTGACGCCGGCATGGATGAGGCGCGCCATGATGGACAGGCCGATCAGATAGCAGACCGCGACGCCCAGCGAAGGAAGGGGTTGCGTCACTCCCCGCGTCAGCGGCAGAAGGGAAAGCCCCACTATTTGCAGTGCTGCCGATAGAAGCACCAATCCGATAATCGCAGGCGATAACGCCATATCCTCTTCCCCCGTTTGCAGTTTCCAAATTATATATCATATATGACTTGCCGGGAGCGGGGATGCAAATGAAAACGGCGCGACGGCAAAAGGCGGGGGAATCCGCCATGCAAAAATGGTTCGGGATAAGTGAAAGTTATCCGGCCGAAGAATTCAAACCGCCCATGCCCATCCCCATCCCAAGCCGACGCGAGGCAAACAGTTCGCTATGTCATTCACGATTTCACAGGGAAATGATTTCCGCTCCCAGGCTTTCCGCCTCCTTCGGCTCATGCGTGACATATAATATCGGAATATGCCCGAAGGCAGGAAGCCGCCGGATGATATCGAGGATTTCATCCTTTCGCAGTCGATCCACTGACGAGAGCGGCTCGTCCATCAGTAGGGCGCGAGGATCGGACATGAGAGCCCGTCCGATCGCCACGCGCTGCGCTTCGCCGCCGGACAGCGTAGTGGGCCAGCGGTCGAGCAGATGCGCGATCCCGAGGAAGTGGACGAGATCGCCCGGCGGGAGCGATGAAGACGGCCTCTGCCCATAAAGCAGGTTCTGGCGCACCCGCATATGCGGGAAAAGACGGCGGTCCTGGAACACATAGCCCAACCGCCGCCGCGCGGGCGTCAGATCGAAATGCCGCTCGCTGTCGAACAGGGTTTCCCCGGCCACGGCGATCTGGCCATGATCGGGCTTGAGCAATCCCGCCACCATGTTGAGGATGCTGGTCTTGCCGATGCCCGACGGGCCGATCAGGGCCACGATCCGCGCCTGCGCGCGGTGGCATAGCGCGATCCGGTGGTTGGCCCGCTGGAAGGTGACATCGATGTCAAAGGACATGGCCGTTGGCTCCCCTCCCGGCCTTGCGGGCCAGCAATTCGGAAAGGAGCAGCGCGCCCAGCGACAGCAGCACCGATATGATTGCAAGGCGGCTGACGGCGGCCTCCGCGCCCGGCATCTGCAACGCGGAATAGATGGCGATGGGCAGGGTCCGCGTTTCGCCCGGTATGTCGGACACGAAGGTGATGGTCGCGCCGAACTCCCCGATGGCGCGGGCAAAGCCCAGCACAGCCCCCGCCAATATGCCCGGCAGCGAAAGGGGGAGGGCGATGGTGTAGAAGACCCGGAAGCGGCTTGCGCCCAATGTCCGGGCAGCGTCCTCCAGCCTCCGGTCGACGGCCTCGATGGAGAGGCGGATCGCGCGCGTCATCAGCGGCAGGGCCATGATCCCCGCCGCCAGAGCCGCCCCCGTCCAGCGGAAGAGCAGGGTGATGCCGAACCAGTCGAGCAGCCAGCGGCCCACTGGCCCATTGGCGCCGAACAGCAGCAAGAGCACCCATCCCGTCACCACGGGCGGAACGACCAGCGGCAGATGAACCAGCGTGTCGAGCAGCAATTTCCCCGGGAAACGCCAGCGTGCCAATATCCAGGCGAAGGCGAAGGAAATGGGCAGCATCAGCACCACCGCCATCACGCTGACCTTGAGCGACAGGCCGATGACGGTCCATTCTTCCGGGCTGATGTTCCAATCTGTCACGAACCGGGGAGCCTTTAAGGAAATATTCGAAATGATTGCCGATAGCGCCTTCCAGCCCTATCGGCATTTCAGCCCGTTCCATGCAAGAGGGCAATCGTCTTCATGACCTTTAACGGAGCCTCCGCGAAATGAAGGAACTGATCGCCTTCGACCTTGACGGCACTTTGGCGGAAAGCAAGCAGCCGTTGGACGATGCGATGGGGCAGGCGCTCGCGGCCCTGCTCGCCACCGCCCATGTTGCTGTGATTTCGGGTGGCGACTGGCCGCAATTCGACAAGCAGGTCGCGAGCCGTCTTCCGGCCCATGCCGACCTGTCGCGCCTGTGGCTGATGCCGACCACGGGCACCAAGCTCTATACGCATCGCAGCGGGCAATGGTCGCCAGTCTATGCCGAATTGTTCGACGAGGCGCGGAAACAGGCCATATTTGCCGCTTTCGACGCCGCGTTGGAGGCGACCGGCTTCGTCCCCGAACAGACATGGGGCGAGCGGATCGAGGATCGCGGCAGCCAGATCACCTTCTCCGCTCTGGGGCAGCAGGCCCCGATCCACGCCAAGGAAAAATGGGACCCCGATTTCGCCAAGCGCAAGATCATTCAAGCGGACCTGCGCCAGCGTCTGCCCGGCCTGTCGATCAACATGGGCGGGGCGACCTCCATCGATATTACGCGCGAAGGGGTGGACAAGGGCTATGGCCTGAAGAAGTTGCGCGATGCGAGCGGGATCGCGCTGGATGCGATGCTGTTCATCGGCGACGCCATCTTTCCCGGCGGCAATGACTATCCGGCCAAGGAACTGGGTCTCGACACGGTACGCGTGCGTGATCCGCTGGAAACGCTGGCGGTGATCGAAACCATCATCGCCTGCCAGAAATAGGCGGTCTCAGGGCGCGGTGAAGCCGTAACGGCCAAGGATCGCGCGACCCGTCCCCGACAGCAGGAATTGACGGAAACCCTCCGCATCCCGATGCCTGCTGGCCTTGAGCCGCGCCAGCGGATAGCGGATCGGCGCGTGACTGCCCGCAGGAAAGGCGCCCACGACGCGCACCTGCTTCGATGCGCGGGCGTCCGTCTCATAGACGACGCCCAGCCGCGCCGCGCCCCTTTCGACCAGCGCCAGAGCGCCGCGCACATTGTCCGCGCGCGCGACTTTCGCGGAAACGGTGGGCCAGACTCCCAAAGCAGTGAGCGCGGCCTTCCCATATTTTCCGGCAGGCACGCTGTCAGGATCGGCCATCGCCAGCCGCGAATCGCCGAGCGCCCTGGCAATTGGCATCCCGCGCCCGATGCGCAGCCGGACGGGCTGGCCAACGGGCGCGACCAGCACCAGACGGTTGCCCGCCAGATCGGCGCGGCTTCCCGGCCGCAGGAAGCCGGCCCGCTCGACATCGTTCATCCAGTCCTCATCTGCCGATATGAAGAGGTCGGCGGGCGCTCCCGCCTTGATCTGCCGGGCCAGCGCCGAAGAGCCCGCGAAAGACAGGACGGGACGCGCATGGCCCCTGGCCGCCCAGGCGTCGGCGGCGGCGTTCATGGATTCCTGAAGGCTGGCGGCGGCCAGAACCAGCGGTCCCTTGCCCGATGCCGCCATGGCGGAGGGCAGGAGGGCGGTGAATAGCAGGGACAGCCATGCCGCCGCGAACAATAATTTCCGGATCATGCCTTTCTTGTGCGCCACCCGTCGCAGCGAAACAAGCAGTCTCGATCAGTCCGCTCCATCCTGCGCGATGGCTTGCAGATGCTCCAGCAGCGCATCGCCATTCGTGCCCCATGTAAAGCGCAACGCAGTTTCGCGCACAGCCTCGCGATCGGGAGGATTGTCGAGCACAGCCTGTATGGCTGCCGCAATCGCTTCCGGATCGCGGTCCACGATCCGCCCGGCCTCGGGACGGTCCACCAATTCGCGCGCGCCACCGACATCGCTGATGACGATGGGCGTGCCGCAGGCCAGCGCCTCCACCCAGGCGTTCGCCAACCCCTCGGACGCGGACACCAGCGCCATGACATCGGCGGCGGCGTAGATGCGGGGCAGGCGGTCATGCGGGACCGAGCCCAGATAGCCGATGCGCCGGTCCACGCCCAATTCTTCCGCCAATTTCTCCAAAGTGCGCCGATATTGCCCCTGTCCCGCGAACAGCAAGGTGGCATCGGGCAGATGCGGCAGCGCGCGCACCAGCAAATCCTGCCCCTTGCGCGGGATCAGCGCGCCGACGCACAACACTACCGGCCCTTCGAAGCCCAGCGCCTCCTTGGCCGCCGCGCGGTCGGCTATTTCGAAGCGCTCCAGATCGACGCCGGTATAATGCACACGAATCTTGTCGTCATCGATCCCCATTTTCGCCATGGACCGCTTCATCGCGGCCGACACGGCCAGCAGCCCTTTCGCCCGATCCGCCGCGCGCTTCACCATCTTGCGAGTGCCGGAACGGACGCCCCAATAATGGATGTCCGCGCCACGCGCCTTGACCGAATAGGGAATGTTCAGCGCCCGCGACAGACGCTGCGCCACCGGCCCATCGGGAAAGAAGAAGCTGGCGTCGATCACGTCGAATGGCGTTTCGGCATGCAGGCGCTTCACCAGCGGCAGTATCGCGCCGGTCATGCTATGGACGTTGGTCCGTCCGCCAAATTTCGGAATGATCCGGAAAATGGGGCGATAGACGGTCATGTCCTTCCACCGTTCCCGACGCGGCAACGCCCGCAGTGGGGCATAGCGCGCCGCTTTGGACAGCGGCCATGGCGGCATGCCGATAGGCGCGATGACAGTGACATGGACGTCCGGGCGACTTGCCAGCTCGCGCGCCTGCCGTTCGACGAACACGCCGAAATTGGGACGGCTGATGTCCGGGAAAAGGGTGGAAAGCATGAGGACGTTCAGCGTCATGACCTTCTTCCTTACATACCCATGGTTACTGGATGGTTAGGGAGAAAATCCGCTTTTGCCTATAGCTGACGGACAAGCTGCACCGCCACCGCGCCCCAAGGCGGGTCGGTCAGCACCAGTTGGCGCGCTTTGGCGCCCAGCGGCAGGATGTGCAGCCGGTCGCCTTCCCGCCCGATCAGCCGCCCGAACAGAAAGCGTCCAGCCGGGCGAGGCAGCAATATGTCGCGATTGAGGGCGCTCGCGAATCCGTCCGGCGCGATCTGGCGGCACCAGATGGCGTCGCCGCTGCGATAATCGCCGATGCTGGCGCTGACATGGATGCCGAGCAATCCTTCGGTCGCCAGCGGCGGCGGAAGCGTCATGGGACGCGTCGGCGCGCGCGCCCCTTCCGGACCCAGCAGTGCCGCCACCGGCGCGGCGCTTTGGCCCGGCAGCGCCACCAGTTCGGCGGAGCTGACATCCAGCGCCTTGGCGATCCGGTTCAGCCATTTCACCGAAACGGTGCGGGTTCCAGTTTCCAGCCGCCCGATGGTCTGTGCCGTCGTCGGTGGATCGCACAGCGCGCCAACCTGTTCCAGCGTAAGCCCCTTTGCCTTGCGGACGGCGCGGATACGGGTGATCATCTGGTCCTCATATTTACCTATTTGGTTTTTCTCTTTCCTACATTCCCTTCCCTATGGCAAGTCGTCTTTCCCATCGGACAAGGAGGACGGCATGACCGCCATGCATGTGGAACAGACGATAGAAGATCCCGCGGGCCGCTCGCAGCGGGTCATGGTCCATTTGGGCGAATCGCCGCTCGCCTGGCTCCATGCGCGGGGACATTTGAAGGAGCGGCATTATGTGGCGGGCGACATGCTGCGCGCCGATTGGGAGAAAGCGGGACTGGGCGCACGGGTCACGATGCGTTGGGACGGCGCGCCGCGGCAGGGGCGGGCGGGGGCGGGACGGCCCGAGCCCTCCATGGCCCAGCTTTCGGCGCGGGAGCGGTTCGATGGCGCGATCCGGGCGGCGGGGCCGGGGCTGGCCGATATATTGTGGCGCGTCGCCTGCGCGGGGGAAGGGATCGTCGCGGCGGAGCGCGCCTTGGGCTGGCCCAGCCGCGCGGGAAAACTCGTCCTGACGCTGGCGCTGGATCGGGTGGCGGACTGGTATCGGGTGCCGGGGTAATGGCGTATGGCGATTATGGGTGGATTGCGGACGGTCTGCTTCCAACATGCGCCGTGCTCCTGCGAAGGCAGGAGCCCAGTTCCGCCGTCTGATCTGGGCTCCTGCCTTCGCAGGAGCACGGTGTATTTCAATTTAGAGGATTCCAGACACTTCTCTCCGTCATCCCAGCGAAAGCTGGGATCTCCCTTCTTGCGGCACAGTCAGGCGTCAAAAGAGATCCCAGCTTTCGCTGGGATGACGAAGGTTGCATGTCCGCTTCTGGCCGTTGCCCGCCCTTCCCCTAATTCCGCTTCAATATATCCAGCGCCAACAGTGTCAGCGCCTCGCTTGCAGTGGCGACGACCTTGTCGGCTTGCGGCGCCCAGAAAGGGCTGTGGAGCGAAGGGAGGGAAAGCTGGCCCGCCGCCGCCTTCGCCATCTGGTCGGCGGGGACGCCGCCGACCCAGAAGATGAAGCTGCTTATGCTCTTGTCCGCGCGGTAATAGCGGCCGAAATCCTCGCCGCCCATCACTGCCGGGGTCTTCACCACCTGCTCCGCCGGGAAATGGGCGCGCAGCAGCGTCGCCATCTGTTCGGCGAACTCGGGCGGGTTGTAGGTGGAAGGGGTGAATTCGTCCTGCACCGAAATCACGGGCATCCGGTCTTCGGGGACGCCCGCCGCGATCGCCTCGCCGCGCGCGATGCGCTCTATGCCCTTGATGAGCTTCGCGCGCGTCTCGTCGGAATAGCTGCGGACGGTGAGTTGCAGCTTCGCCTCGTCGGGGATGATGTTGTGCTTGGTCCCGCCCTCGAAGCTGCCGACGGTGACGACGGCGGGGTCCTGCGGGTCCTGCTCGCGGCTCACCAGCGTTTGCAGCGTGGTGACAACGCGCGCGCCCAGCACGATGGGGTCCTTCGTCGTCTGAGGATAGGCGCCGTGGCCTCCCACGCCCTTCACGGTGATGTCCACGCTGTCCACATTGGCGAGCGCATAGCCGGGCGTATAGCCGATCTTCCCCGCCTCCAGATTGGCCGCGTCGTGGAAGGCGATGGCGTGGGTCGGGCGCGGAAAGCGGTTATAGAGTCCGTCCTCCAGCATCGCGCGCGCGCCCTTGCCGGTTTCCTCGGCGGGCTGGAGGATCATGACCAGCGTGCCCTTCCACTGGTCCTTGCGGGCGGAAAGGAGCTTCGCCGTCTCGATGAAGGCGGTCATGTGCGTGTCATGGCCGCAGGCATGCATGACGCCGGTGTCGGCGCCCTCGGCGGTCTTGGCGCGGACCCTGGAGGCGAAAGGGAGGCCGGTCTGTTCGGTGACGGGCAGGGCGTCCATGTCCGCGCG
>JASGDV010000254.1:0-8347 GCA_049841255.1 Sphingobium sp. | reverse complement strand
CTGTCTCCACTATCAACATCCCGTTCTCGCCACTTGGTCAAACCACGCGGCCTCATAAAACTCCGGGATGAAAGGGGTCCTTTTTACACGCCGATCACCCCCCGACTGGGGGGCCTATTGCACGCCGATCCTCAATCTGTCGGGATGTCCATTGCCCTTCCCGAAACCGGCCATGCATGCCGGACTCTTCGCTTCAGGCTATCATCGCCAGCGAACGATCAAAAAATCATCATAGGGGGCCAAGCACCTCCATCCCACCACCGCATAGATTATATCTATGAGATGCATAGCACAGTCGCATCTGGCGTTATGAGGGCACTATCGCAATGCTGATACCGATCTAACACTCGATGGACCACGGACACCGTCCTCATCCCTCGGCGTGCCAGACACCCCCAAAAGACGGGCAAGCGATATGAGGGCGGTATGGACGGAGTTCGCGTAGGTAACAGGGTGATAGGTGCCCAGGCGCCGGTCACCGTGGGATGGGAAAATCTTCCCAATGTGGAGGGCGGCCCGGTGAAGCAGTTCATCTTCACCTGGTTTCAGCCGACGATGCTGCTCGCGCTGATCGCCTTCTGGTATTACGCGCCCAATTCCATCGCCAAGGCATCGACCGCCATCGCCATCGGCATCGGTTTCAAGATATTGCTGCTGGCGCTCGAATGGGTCAATCCGCGCCATGACAGCTGGCGCCTGACCTGGAAAGAGTTCGTTACCGACCTGTTCTATGTCGGTCTTGGCTATACCATACTCAGGATGGTCGACGTCTACATCGGCGACGGCGCGATGATTGAAGCAGTCCAGAACCTGTTCGACTGGGAAAAATTCGCGTGGTTCATCGGCTTGCCGCTCCTGCTGCAGGCTTTCCTGATCTCGTTCATCTTCGACTTCGGCCAATATTGGATGCATCGCGGGATGCACAACTGGTATCCGCTGTGGCTGACACACGCACCCCATCACTATATCACCCAGCTGAACGTCAACAAAGGCGCGGTCGGCAACCCGATCGAGCTGTTCCTGATCGGGCTTGGCGTCGGCGGCTTCTTCGATTTCCTGCCCCGCGCGGCGTTGCTCGCCGGCACCCTCGGCCTGGCGGTCAGCACCTATCAGCACATCAAGGTCCGCTTCAATACGCCGCGCTGGTGGCGGTTCCTGTTCAACACCACCGAACATCACAGCGTTCACCATTCGCAGGACTATGAAGCCAGCCGCAGCAACTATTCCGGAACCTGGATCATCATCGACCGCATGTTCGGCACATGCGTCGATGGCGAGGCGGAGTTGCTGGGAATGGAAGGGGGACGCCGGATGTCGATCCGCGAGGCGATGGTCTATCCGTTCACCGAAGGCTGGAAGACGCTCAAGGAACGCTATGGGCAACCCGCCCAGCCGGTGATCGTCCCAGCCGAGTGACGGAATGCATCCGGCCGCAAGCTCTCCATCAAGGCCATTCGTGATCTTCAGGCAGGGCAGTCGGGCGCGCCCGGTTCCCTCGCTGCCGCCAAGGGGCCTGAATTCTCTCAAGAGGAGATGCTGTGAAAGCGCGATTCATCGACTGGATCTGGCATATCAGGGGCAGCCTGGCACTTGCTCCCGGACAATCGGGCGATGAAGCCCTCGACCGGCTCGACCCGCTGTTCCGCAAGGCCGGCACCAGCCACGAGCGGAACCATGACACCCTTACATTCCGCAAGAAGGATCAGGCAGCGCAGGACAAGATGGCCGTTTTCGACGGCGGCGTCTTGCAGATCGAGAGGGGCGCCGGGGGGTCCGTGCTACGCTATCACCTGACCAGCCGGATCTTGCTGTTCTGCTTTCTCGCACCGCTATTATTCCTGAGCTTCGCCGGGCTGACGGTCGGCATCGGCATGCTGGAAAAGCCATCCGCCGAAGCCACGGCGAAAAAAAAGGACGAGAAAAAGGAAAAAGCGGAGCTGCCGCAGCACCCGATCGACAAGTTCCTCGGCGCGCCTGCGCCTGAGAAACCCAAGAAGGACGACAAAAAAAAGCCGGAGGAGGAAAAGAGCAAGCACTCCCCTACTCCCGCTTATGTCTTCGCAGCCATCTTCGCCATTCTCTATGTCGTTGGCCGTATCCTTGAAGAGAGATTGGTGAGGGCGTTGTTCAAAAAGAAGTTGTTCGGCCAATAACCCGTCACAATATTCCTGCACCGGACTTCGCAGGTCACTTAGGCTGGCATATCCTCACCCCGCTATAATTTGAGACCGGCTAAATGGAGGCTGGTGCCGATTGGTCCCGTCGTCCGACCGTCAGCACAACTGTGGGCCTCCGCCGCATCCACACGCCACCGGGTTTCCAATCCTTTCGGTCACAACAGGCATGAAAACTCCTTGAGGAGGTTCCGGCACTTCAGCGGGAAAGGGCGAAAATGCTCCGATGCCGCCCGGCTCCTCCTTGCCTGCCTGCACATTCAGCAGTTCAGTCCATGCGAGCAAGCATCGGGACGATGGATAAAATAGTCGTGAACTACTTCTGATTGGCGTCTTCGAAAGCCTTCAGGCAGCTTGAAGTTGCGGACGGTTTGTGCCGACAGGTCCGGCTATTACTGGTGGGGATGCGTCGGCGTTTCCCGGGGGACAGCCGCGATCTCGCGCGCCATCCCAACTGTTGCAGCAACGGAGCCGCTTGTGAAGAGCGGATCTCTCTATGAAAAGGGGCGCCGTCCCTTCCGGAACAGCGCCCCACCCATTTCGTCAGATCAATATCGGATCAATATTTGAACCGCATTTCGATGCCGAAGGTGCGTGGATTAATCACCGTCCGCTTATAGTAGCGCAACAACACCCCGTCATTGAGGCCGACGCGCGAACGATCGTTGGAGACCGAGGCCACCGCATATTTGTCAAAGATGTTGTTCGCGAACAGGCCGATACTATATCGGTCGGTCTCATAGGCCAGCGATGCGCGGTGCAGCACATAGCTGGGGAGCTTGTCGCCATAAGCGCGATCCCACCCGAGCCGCGTCACGACATTCCCGCGATAGGTGGCGGTCCAGTCCGCGACGATGTTCCCGTCCATGAATGGATGAGTATAGGTCGCGCCCAGGCTTCCGCTGTTCTTGGCCGAACCCGGAAGGCGGTCGCCCGACAGTGCGTCCAACTGGATGGGGTCGCTGGGATAGACGCCCGCCGGACTGTTGACGGCGATGATGCCGGGCACGTCCTCGGTCAGCTTGGCGTTTACGTAGGAGTAGGTCCCTTGGATCGACAATCCCCTGATGGGCCGTAGCTGGAAGGATGTTTCGAAGCCCTCCGACTTCGCCTTGCCGCCGTTCACCGTAATGCCGACGATGCCGTTGAGAGTGGCGGAATCCACCTGGATGCCGTCCCATTTGATGTGGAAGACATTGAAGTTGAAGGTCAGTTTGCGGTCGAAAAGCTGGGTGCGGATGCCGATCTCCGCATTCTTGGTGGTATCCGGACCATATTGGATTTCGTTCGGCAAAGCGCATACATTCTGCTGGTTGGGGTCCAGCGGCAGGACACAGGGCGCCACAGTGTTCGGGCCGCCGATGCGATAGCCTTTGCTGTACGTCGCATAGATCATGATATCAGGCGTGAAGTTATAGGAACTGTTGAACTTCCACACCCAACCGCTCTTCTTCGTGGACCCGCCGGCGGGCTCCAGATCATAAGGACTGATCGGTTCGCCGAGTAGCGGAAGCACAGAGAGCCCCGCAACGTCCGATGTATATCCGAAATAGCGCGCTCCAGCGGTGATCTGCCATTCAGGCGTAACCCGGAACGTGCCTTCGCCGAAAATCGCCTTTTCCGTCACCTTGGACTTTACAAAAGACGCATATTCGACGGCGTCAGGATTGGGCTGCGTCCCGAATTCGACCCATGGATGGTTAGGCACATGTTCGAGATAATCCTGCTGCCGCTTCTGCCGGTTGTAAAAGCCGCCGAGCACCCAGCTGAACGGGCCGCCATGGCGCGAGACGAAGCGGACCTCCTGGTTGAACTGCTTGCGTGTATTTTCGCTTTCATTCCAACTCGAAAAGGCCGGAAACGTCTCGTAGCCGTAATCGAGGTCGAGCAGCAGATCGGTGTTGTCGCTCTGCGACCTGTTCTTGACATCGGTATAGGCCGTGGTCGCCACTAGATCGGCGATGTCAGCGATGTTCGCGTTGATTTCCATGCTGCCGAGATGCGCGCGCCGTTTCACGGGTTCGGCATAGCGGCTGGCGCTTTCATATCGGCCGGTCCCAAGCACGCCGTTGCTGTTATACTGGCCGCCATCGGTCTTGGTCTGCTGATAGGCGTAGGTGAAGTTGACCTTCAGGTCTTCGCTGAACTGAACGAGCAGCTGGTTGCGGGTGGTGAAGGTCTTTTCGAAGTTGAGGTCCTTGCGCCTGTAAAGGTTGGCGGCGTAATCCTCGTCCGTCACGCCATCGGGACCGCTCGGCTGCGGAAGCGACACGCCCGGCTCCTGAAGCAGCAGCGGATAGTCGATGAAGCCCGAATCGTAGAAATAGCCCGTCGCGGAACGGAAAGCGACATGGTCCCTGGCGATCGGGATATTGATGACGCCATCGATCTGGTAACCGGCCTTGCCGCTGTGGCTCTTGCCGTAGAAGCGGCCATGCACTTCGCCTTCGAAGGCCTCCGTGTTCGGCCGGTTGGGGATGTTGCGGATAGCACCGGCCAGCGTCCCGAGGCCGTAAAGCGTGCCCTGCGGTCCCAGCAGCGTTTCGACCCGGGCGATATCAAGCAGCTTGAAGTCGTAATAGAGAGGAACCTCGCCCAGATACATGCCGAGCGCATCGTCATAGGAAGCGCCGGTGGAACTTGTGTCCGAAGCGTTGAGGCCGCGAAGGACGATCGTTCCGGTCGAACCGGGTCCCGTGTCCGAAATCGTCATGCCGGGCGTGAAGTCAGCGAGATCGCGCACATCGTCGATCCGCTGCCGCGCGATTTGCTCCGCGCCGACCGCGCTGATGTTGATCGGAACGTCCTGAATTGAGACCGCGCGGCGGGTAGCCGTCACCACGATCTCGCCCGGAACGCTTTCCCCGCTGTCCTGTGCGAATGCCGAAGTGGTCCCGACGCCCATAAGAATGGTCGTGCCAAGCAATATATCGCGAAATAATTTCATAGTCACTGCGCCCCTTTCCCAATGGGCCTTAAGTGACATCCCTCCTATTGACGCTCTGGCGACACCGGCGCCTTGTCTGCTGGACTGCCGGCCGGATCGCGACCGGACGCCCTCCATATTTCATGGCCCTGCCGCCGATTGCAGCAAGCCAGCCGCAGCGATGCGAAACAGCGCCGATCGGCATTCTGGCCGCGCGCCGGATCGAAGATGCTGCCAGACGGGCAAGGCCAACGGCACGCTGCCCAGCATGACCCCATCGCTGGTCAGTTTTCGATCCATGAACCCTCAATTCCGAGCCAGCGATGCGCAGCGCTCCTACCCTTCCGTTCCGCCGCTTCGTTGAGCGACGCCTAATACGGTATGAATATTACATAATGCGTCAAGCGTAATATTTTTGCGCCTGCTCAGTATGAACAGGAAATGTGTTGCGCCGCACAAAATAGCCATTTTCAACCCAAGGCCCGCCTGCTCTTCCATTACGCACAGCAATGCCCGACAAAAATGCCGCCATTGGGCGAGAGGAAAAATCCGCGACTCGCTCGCGGCGGTGCCTCCCTCTCGGTTTCCTGATAAAATTCCCCTTATTTCTCGGGTTTCATCGGAACTCCGTCTCAGTCCCATCGCTTTACCCGAATGGCAAGCAGATCGACTCTGATGGCCAAGCCGAACCTTGGCCTGGTTATTATTACCTTTTCCAAAAGACGTAATATTTTTATGGACAATGAACCCGATGGCGGCGATGCTGCACCACGGAAAGGGGATCGAATCATGATTAGCAGGGTTGTCAGGGTCGCCATGATCGCCGGGGCGCTCATGCTCGCTTCTTGTTCGCAGAACTCGGGACGCGGGTCCGAACAGCGCAAGGAGTTCAATATCGGCTGGTCGATCTATGCCGGGTGGATGCCCTGGCCCTATGCCCAGCAGGCCGGGATCGTGAAGAAGTGGGCCGACAAATACGGGATCAAGATCAACATCGTCCAGGTGAACGACTATGTCGAATCGATCAACCAGTACACGGCTGGCAAATTCGATGGCGTGACCGTCACCAACATGGATGCCCTCACTATACCGGCCGCAGGCGGCAAGGACACGACCGCGATCATCGTCGGCGATTATTCGAACGGCAATGACGGTATACTGCTCAAGGGCGCCAACAATCTGGCCGCGATCAAGGGCCGTCAGGTCTATCTCGCCGAGCTTTCGGTCTCCCATTATCTGCTCGCGCGCGGGCTTGAGAAGACGGGCCTGAAGCCGACCGACGTCAAGACGGTGAACACGTCCGACGCGGATATTGTCGGCGCCTTCTCCAGCCCGGATGCGACCGCAGGCGTCGCCTGGAACCCCCAGCTTTCGGTGATGAAGGTTCTGTCCGGCGTCAACGAGGTATTCAACTCGTCCAATATCCCCGGCGAGATACTGGACCTCATGGTGGTAGACTCCGCGACGCTGAAGGCCAATCCCGATCTCGGCAAGGCTCTGGCCGGAATCTGGTATGAGACCGTGGCTCTGATGCAGCGCCAGGACGCGCAGGGCAAGGAAGCGCGCGCCGCCATGGCCAAGCTGGCCGGCGCGACGCCCGCAGCCTTCGACAGCCAGCTTTCGACCACGTTCCTCTACGCCGATCCCAAGGCGGCCGTCGCGGCGACTTCGGCCCCGGCGCTGGTGAAGACGATGACGCTGGTGCGCGATTTCAGCTTCGCCAACGGGCTGTTCAAGGGCGCTTCGTCAGCCGATGCGGTGGGGATGGCTTTCCCCGGCGGCAAGACGCTGGGCGATCCCGCGCGGGTGACGCTGCGGTTCGACGAAAGCTTCATGAAGCTCGCCGCTGACGGAAAGCTCTGATCGCCTGTCACACTCAATCGAAGGTATGACAACATGCGCTGGGTGAACCGACAAGTCTCCGGGGGAAACCGCATCTTCCTCGGCGCGGCGCCGATCCTGCTGCTGGTGCTGCTCTACCTGTTCCTCGCGGCGCAGCGCCACGCGGCCAATCCGATGGACAAAATCCTGCCATTGCCGGGCGGCATGGCGGAAGGGATGGCCGCCCTGTTGTTCCAGCCCGATCAGCTCACCGGGCAGTTCCTGTTCTGGGTGGATACGCTGGCCAGCTTGCAACGCCTGGGCCTGGGGCTCGGCATCGCGACGCTCTCGGCGCTGCTGATCGGACTGGTGCTGGGCGTGCTGCCACCGGTGCGGGCGACATTCGGCCCGCTGGTGACGGCCATCGCGGTGATCCCACCGATCGCTCTGCTGCCCATCCTCTTCGTGGCGCTGGGGCTGGGCGAGACGGCCAAGGTCGCGCTGATCGTCATCGGCATCGCCCCGGTCATGGTGCGCGACATCGCCGCCCATGTCGGCGAATTGCCGCGCGAGCAGATCATCAAGGCTCAGACGCTGGGCGCCAGTTCATGGCAGATCATGATCCGGGTCGCGCTGCCGCAGGCCATGCCGCGGCTGCTTCACGCGATGCGCCTGTCGCTCGGCCCGGCCTGGGTATTCCTGATCTCGGCGGAGGCAATCGCGTCGGACGTCGGCCTCGGTTACCGGATATTCCTGGTCCGCCGCTATCTCTCGATGGACGTCATCATTCCCTATGTCGCCTGGATTGCCCTGCTGGCGATCCTGATGGACCTGGCGCTGGTATTCCTCAGCCGCAAGCTGTTCCCCTGGGCGCATGGAGGGAGGCATTGAGCGCGCTCCTCAGCCTTCGCGACATCTGGGTCGAATATGGCGACAAGATCGTGCTCGAAAGGGTGAACATCGACATCGAGGCGGGCTCCTTCGTGTCGATCATCGGTCCGTCGGGCGCGGGCAAGAGCAGCCTGCTGCGCGTCGTGCTCGGGCAGGAAGCGCCTACGCGCGGGACCATCCTGCTCGACGGCGCGCCGCTGGCGCCCGAATGCGGCCCCGATCGCGGGGTGGTGTTCCAGCGCTATTCCGTGTTCCCCCACCTGTCCGCGCTGCGCAACACGCTGTTCGGCCTCGAATGCGAAAAGGCGCCCCTGATAGCGCGGCTGTTCGGCGAGGCGCGCCGGGCAGCCACGGCGGAGGCTACCGCGATGCTGGAGGCCGTCGGGCTGGGAGACGCCATGCATCTTTATCCCGCCCAGATGTCGGGCGGCATGCAGCAGAGGCTGGCCATCGCCCAGGCACTGGTCAAACGTCCGCGCATCCTGCTGCTGGACGAGCCCTTCGGCGCGCTCGATCCCGGCATCCGCGCGGACAT
>JASGDV010000253.1:0-11431 GCA_049841255.1 Sphingobium sp. | reverse complement strand
CGCTGACGCTGGCAGTCGGCGACGGGGCCAACGACATTCCGATGATCGAGGCGGCGGGCCTCGGCGTCGCCTATCATGCCAAGCCCAGGACGCGGGAAGCCGCTGCTGCGGAAATCGTGCATGGCGATCTGTCCGTGCTGCTCTACGCGCAGGGGATCGCTTCGGCGGATTGGGTCGAAGGCTGAGTTTCCACAGTTGATCTTGGTTAAGGCTCCATTCGCCGTCATTGCGGAGGGGTAATGGAATCCTTTTGCGCCGATGCACGTTAGCAACCGGCTGCTTTTCCGCAGCATCGAGTAATGCAGGGCATCCGCCACTTTCGCGCGGGTGCCACAGGGAGATGCTATGAACATACGGCAAATGGCTCTGGCCGCCGCAGGGGTGCTCGCTTTGAGCGCCTGCGCTTCCACCAAGGATGAACCCGTAGCGCCAGCGCCGCCGCTGGGGCCGGGCGCAATCGCCGGGACGGTCGCGGCGGACCGCGATGGAGACGGTATCATCGACGGTTATTACACCGCCGACGGTATTTATAATGCGATCCAGGGGCCGCCTTGCCCGCCGCCTCCGCCGCCCATGCCTTCGCGGCGGGGAGAACGCGGCTGATCACCCAGTCTTTCCGGGCGCGGCATGTCCGCCGCGCCCCTTCCTTTGCTTCCATCCTCATTTCCGGACTGATTGCGAGCGTCGGCGTCGCGCCGGTGGCCCATGCACAGGAAGCCGCCGCCAAGGAAGCGCCCGCCCGGTCGAGCGTCGCGGCGGAAATCCGCGCGCAGGTCGGCGGCAAGCTGCGTGATTTCTACGGTCCGCGTGGTTTCTGGCCGATCTGGGTAGAGAAAGACGCCATCGGGCCGCAGGCCGATGCCTTGCTGGACCTGATCGACAGCGCGGAGGCCGATGGGCTGAAACCCGGCAATTACGATCCCAAGGGATTGCGGAAGGCGATCAAGGAGGCGAACGCCAGCGGCGATCCCAAGGCGCTGGCAAGCGCCGAACTGGCGCTGTCGAAGAGTTTCGCGAAGCTGGTCGCGGATATGCGCGCGCCTTCGCGGCAAGTGAAGATGCGCTATCTCGACCCGGAGGTGGAGCCGCGCGATCCCGGTCCGGCGGACATATTGCGGGCGGCGGCGGTGACCTCTTCCTTCGAGGATTATGTGGAGAAGGCGGGCTGGATGAGCCCCTTCTACATGCAGTTGCGCAAGGCGCGGGCGGGCTATGCGAAGAAATGGGCGGACCTGCCCGATGTGGCGGTGCCCATGGGCCTCAAGCTGAAGCCCGGCGGGAAGGGGCCGGGCGTGGCTGCGCTGCGCGAGCGGCTGGGGCTTTCGGCGGGCGGAAGCTATGACAAGGCGCTGGCCGCGAAGGTGAAGGCGTTCCAGGGCGACCATGGCCTGACGCCCGACGGCATGGCGGGCACGCAGACGGTGGCCGCGCTCAATCGCGGGCCGAGATATTATCTGCGCGCGCTGGCGCTGAACATGGAGCGGGCGCGGCTGCTGCCCGGCCCATGGGTGCGGCATGTCGTGGTGGACGCTGCGTCTGCGCGGCTCTGGTATTATAGCGGCGGCAAGCTGGACGGCACGATGAAGGTCGTGGTCGGCGCGAAGGAAAGCCAGACGCCGATGATGGCGGGCATGATCCGCTATGCGACGCTGAACCCCTATTGGAACGTGCCGCCCGATCTGGTCGAGCGTAAGATCGCGCCGAAGATCTTGGGCGGCGCTTCCCTTCAGAAGATGAATTATGAGGCGCTGTCGGACTGGAGCGCCAATCCGCAGAAACTCAACCAGAGCAGCATCGATTGGCAGGCGGTGGCGGACGGACGGCAGGAATTGCGCGTGCGGGAACTGCCGGGGCGGAGCAATTCCATGGGGCGGATGAAATTCATGTTCCCCAACGACCTTGGCATCTATCTGCACGATACGCCTTCGCGCGACCTGTTGGCCAAGCCCGCGCGGCAGTTCAGCAATGGCTGCGTCCGGCTGGAAGACGCGCCGAGGTTAGGCAAATGGTTCTTCGGCAAGACGCTCGCGACCGATTCCGACAAGCCGGAACAGCACAGGCCGTTGCCCCAGCCGGTGCCGGTCTACCTCACCTATCTGACCGCGACGCCGGGGAAGGATGGGGTAGGTTTTCTGCCGGATGTCTATGGGCGGGATGGCAGTGATTAAGTGATTTTTGGGTTCACGCGGAGGCGCGGAGACGCGGAGATGGCCGCGCCAGCGCCTCTGTTATTGGTCCTCGCGCAGATTTGCCAAGGAAGAGAGGAAAGGCTGACCTTCGGTCGGGCGCAATCTCTCCGCGCCTCCGCGTGAACCTTAAAATCCCGCCATCAATCCGTCGATCGCGCCTTGCAGGATGTAACTCGCCGCCAGCTTGTCGACCAGTTCGTCGCGGCGGGCGCGGCTGGCGTCGGCTTCCAGCAGGGTGCGCGTGACGGCCTGCGTCGACCAGCGTTCGTCCCACAGCAGGATCGGGCGGCCAAGGTCCGCGATGTTGCGCGCGAAGGCGCGGCTTGCCTGGCTGCGGGGGCTTTCGCTGCCGTCGAGGTTGAGGGGCAGGCCGATGACCACCCCCTTCACCTGCTGCTGGTCCATGAAGGCGGCGAGCGCGATCTTGTCCTTGCTGAATTTCCCGCGCGAGACGGTGTGGGCAGGACTGGCGATGGACCAGCCCGCGTCGCAAAGCGCAAGACCGATGGTCTTCGTGCCCACGTCCATCCCGATAAGGCGGCCGCCTTGCGGCAAGGCTTCGCGGAACAGCGCGCGGTCGGCTGTGAGGAGGGCGGCGCTCATTTCAGATAGGCTGACAGGCGGGCACGAGCATCCTCCCGCACGTTCGCCCAGAACAGATTATAGTCATAGACGTGGTAATTATTGCCGGGGAGGGTGAAGGGCCCCATGTCCACCGGCTCGCCGATCATCAGGAAGCCATTGTCGGCGCAACGGGCCGGGACCGTGGCGGAGACGAGCGCGGCGGGCTTGTCCTCCTCCTTGCTCTGGAGCGTGCCGCGATTGGCGCTGGCGGGGGCGGAGCTGCCCTGCGCGCCGGTCAGCGGATTGGTGCAGAGCATATGGGTGCCCTTGAGCGGCTTGTCGGTGAGGCCCTTATGCGCGTCGAAAACCCCGATCACGGCGGAAGGGTCGGCCGGTTCGGCATAGCTTTGCCAGCTCAGGACGCAGCGCGCCTGATCGCGTTTCGTGCAGGCGGGTAGGCCGAGGACGGGAATGTCCGCTTCGACCGAGACGGGCCAGCCGACGACATAGGCCGCGACGATCCTGTCCGCGACGGGCTTGCCCGCGACATCATCGCGCATCAGGCGCAGCAGATGAAGCGAGCCCTGGCTATGGGCGGCAAGGATGATGGGGCCGGTGGGATTGGCCTTCAGGAAGGCGGCGAAGGCGGCCGCCACGTCGCGATAGGCGGCGTCGATGGCCTTTTGCCCGTCTGCCTTGTCGGTCAGGAAAGCGCCATAATTGGCCTGCCGGTAGCGTGGGGCCCAGACCGCGCCAGCCGCGTTGAAGGCGCTGGCCTGCCCCTTCACGAAACGGCGGGCGGTATGGAGCGAATCGCTGTCGTCCAGCCGCATGTTCCAGTGCGCGTCGCCCAGCGTCGTGATGTAGGAGGTGGGATGGATGAAGAAGACCGCCGCTTTTTGCGCGGCTGGCGCGTCCTTCACGCCCGCGGGCGTCCAGAGCGCGGGATTGTCGTTCGTGATGTCCGGGCGGGCGATCCACATCTTTGGATCGTCATAAGCGTTGGCGGGCAAGGGCTGGAGCGGGGCGAAGGCTTCGCGCGGGACCATCACCGCGCGGATCATCTCCATGCCCCAGATGCGATAGGCAAGCAGGGCTGCGATCACCAGCACGATCAGCGTCGCGACGACATAAAGGAATTTGCGGGCCAACCCATGCTCTCCATTCTTGGCAAGGACCTGTCTGGCGCATGGCGCGGACGCTTGCAAGAGGCGCGAAACCGGCTTGAAGCGGGCAGGCGCGGATGCTAGCCGCGGGCCATGTCTATAGACCTTCAGACCGTCAAGAAGATCGCCAGCCTTTCGCGCATTTCGGTGACCGATGCCGAAGCGGAAGCCATGGTGCCCGAACTCAACAACATCCTTGGCTGGGTGGAGCAACTGGGCGAGGTGGACGTGACCGGCGTGGAGCCGATGACCGCCGTCATCCCCAACCATCAGCGCCTGCGCGAGGATGCCGTGACCGACGGCGACGTGCGCGACAAGGTGCTGGCGAACGCGCCGCAGGCGGAACATGGCTTCTTCGCGGTGCCCAAGGTGATCGAATAATGAGCGATTTGACTGATATGACGGTCGCGGAAATCCGCGATGGCTTCCGCGCGGGCGCTTTTTCGGCGCGCGAAGTGGCTGAAGCGTTCAATGCCAATGTGGCGGCGGCGAAGGCGCTGAACGCCTTCATCGTGGAGACGCCGGAAAAGGCACTGGCCGCCGCCGCCGCCGCCGACAAGGCGAAGGCGGCGGGCGAGGCTTTGAAGCCGCTGGCGGGCGTGCCCATCGGCATGAAGGACCTTTTCTGCACCGAAGGCGTGCAGACGACCGCCGCTTCGCACATGCTGGAAGGCTTCACGCCGACCTATGAATCCACCGTGTCGGGCAAGCTGTGGGATGCGGGCGCGGGGATGCTGGGGAAGCTGAACCTCGACCAGTTCGCCATGGGATCGTCCAACGAGACCAGCTATTTCGGCAATGTGATCTCGCCATGGAAACGCAAGGGCGGGGATAATGCCGCGCTGGTTCCGGGCGGGTCTTCGGGCGGATCGTCCGCGGCGGTTTCGGCGCGGCTCTGCCCGGCGGCTACGGGGACCGACACGGGCGGGTCGATCCGTCAGCCCGCGGCCTTTACCGGCATCAGCGGGATCAAGCCGACCTATGGGCGCTGCTCGCGCTGGGGTATCGTGGCCTTTGCTTCTTCGCTCGATCAGGCGGGGCCGATGGCGCGGACGGTGCGCGATAATGCGATCATGCTGGAGGTGATGGCGGGTTTTGACCCGAAGGATTCGACCTCGCTCGATCTGGAAGTGCCCAAATGGGAAGCGAACCTATCGAGCGACCTGCGCGGTAAGAAGGTCGGCATCCCGAAGGAATATCGCCCGGACGGCCTGAACGCAGAGATCGCGGCGCTCTGGGATCGCGGTATCGGATGGCTGAAGGATGCAGGCGCGGAAGTGGTCGAGGTTTCGCTGCCGCACACGAAATATGCACTGCCGACCTACTATATCATCGCCCCGGCCGAGGCTTCGTCCAACCTCGCGCGCTATGACGGGGTGCGCTACGGACAGCGCGACCTGCCCGATGGGGCGGGATTGCAGGACATGTATGCCGCGACGCGCGCCGCCGGTTTCGGGCCGGAGGTCAAGCGCCGTATCATGATCGGCACCTATGTGCTGTCGGCGGGCTTCTACGACGCTTATTACACGCAGGCGCAGAAGGTCCGGGCTCTGATCGCGCGCGATTTCGAATTGGCTTTCGAGAAGTGCGACCTGCTGCTGACGCCGACCGCGCCAAGTGCGTCCTTCGCGCTGGGCGAGAAGCAGGCCGATCCGCTGGCCATGTATCTCAATGACGTGTTCACGGTGCCCGCTTCGCTAGCCGGGCTGCCCGCCATGGCGGTGCCGGGCGGGCTGGACGCGCAAGGATTGCCGCTGGGCCTCCAGATCATCGGCAAGGCGCTCGACGAGCAGACCGTGCTCAACGCGGGCCTCGCCATCGAAGAACGCGCGGGCTTCGCGGCGCGGCCGGAGAAGTGGTGGTAAGCGGCGCGTCATGCCAGCGGAAGCTGGCATCTCACTGCCTTTGTCGCCACATTTGAAAAAGAGAGATCCCAGCTTTCGCTGGGATGACGGTGTAAAGAGATGACCGAGACAGCATATCGCATCCAGGGCGCAACCGGCGAGTGGGAGGTCGTGATCGGCCTGGAGGTCCACGCGCAGGTGATGAGCAAGGCGAAGCTCTTTTCCGGGGCGGCGACCGCTTTCGGGGCGGAGCCGAACACGCAGGTCAGCCTGGTCGACGCAGCGATGCCGGGCATGTTGCCCGTGCCCAACAGGGAATGCATCCGGCAGGCGGTGCGGACCGGCATGGCGATCAATGCCCGGATCAACAAATGGTCGCGCTTCGACCGCAAGAATTATTTCTATGCCGATCTGCCGCAGGGCTACCAGATCAGCCAGCTTTATCACCCGCTGGTCGGCGAAGGGGAGATCGAGATCAATCTCGACGAGAAGAACCCGGATGCCGAAACCAAGCGGATCGGGATCGAGCGCATCCATGTCGAGCAGGATGCGGGCAAGCTGATGCACGATCAGCATCCGACGCGCTCCTATGTCGACCTCAACCGTTCCGGCGTGGCACTGATGGAAATCGTGTCGAAGCCGGACATGCGTTCTCCTGCCGAAGCAGGGGCTTATCTGTCGAAGCTCAGGACGATCCTTCGTTATGTCGGGTCGTGCGACGGCAATATGGACCAAGGCTCGATGCGCGCCGACGTCAATGTTTCGGTGCGTAAGCCCGGCGAGGAATTCGGGACGCGGACCGAGACGAAGAACGTCAACTCCGTGCGCTTCGTCATGGCGGTGGTCGAATATGAGGCCAACCGTCAGGTCGACGTGCTGGAGGCGGGCGGCAAGGTGGTGCAGGAAACGCGTCTCTACGACCCGGACCGGAATGAGACGCGCTCCATGCGGTCGAAGGAAGACGCGCATGACTATCGCTATTTCCCCGACCCGGACCTGCTGCCGCTGGAACTGGACGACGCCTTTCTGGAGGAATGCCGCCAGTCGCTCCCCGAACTGCCAGATGCCAAGCGGCTGCGCTATGAGAAGGACCTGGGCCTTTCCGCTTACAACGCGGCCGTGCTGACGGCGGAGGCGGAGACGGCGCGCTGGTTCGAGGCACTGCTGGCCGAAGGCGCGCGCATCCAGAAGAAGAGCGAAAGCGAAGTCGCCAAGGCTTCGGCCAACTGGCTGCTGTCGGAGCTTTATGGCGCGCTCAACCGGCTGGGCCGCTCGCTGGAGGATAGCCCGGTGACGCCGGAGGACGGCGCGGAACTGCTGGCGCTGGTCGCGGACGGCACGATTTCGGGCACCATCGCCAAGCAGGTGTTCGAGATCATGCTCGAAACCGGCGGCAAACCCGGCAAGATCGTCGAGGAAAAGGGCCTGAAGCAGACCAGCGACACCGGCGCGATAGAGGCGGCGGTGGCGAAGGTGCTGGCCGACAATGCCGACAAGGTGGAACAATATCGCGGCGGCAAGGAAGCGCTGTTCGGCTTCTTCGTGGGGCAGACCATGAAGGCGATGCAGGGGAAGGCCAATCCGCAGGTGGTAAACGAACTTCTGAAGAAGGCGCTGGCCTGACGGGAGGCGCGCGGGTCCCGTCCGCAGGGCATGTCTCGGGATTTGGCACTTCAGTGGAGGCGCTGTGCTCCTGCGAAGGCAGGAGCCTGGATCGAGCGGGGAACAGGACTCCTACGAGCCACTTGTCTCGTTCGAGCGTCTGCGCAGGAGCATGGCGCGCTTCCATCCGATCAGGACAGTCTCTAGTCCGCCTGTTTGGGAAGCGGCGTGGCTTCTACCACCATGCGGGCCAGCAACAGGGGGCGCTCCTTGCCTTCGACGATGGGCGGGCGGTGATCCTGCTGCTGCGCGCCCGCGAAGGTGGCGAGGCTGAGGGACAGGATCAGGGCGCTGGCGCTCAGGCTGGCGGCGATGGTCTTCATGGGGCTTCCTCCCGGCGGGCCGACGGGCGCCGCATGAGAGGTTTTTTAGGGAGCATCTGTCGCAGATATGTGCCCGATGCTCCCTTCAATTGTCGGAAAATGTATCGGCCTTATTCGTGCCGCAGCGCGTCGATGGGATTGAGCGCCGCCGCGCGCCGCGCCGGGAAATAGCCGAAGACCACCCCGATCGCGGCCGAGAACAGGAAGGCGATGAGGTTCACCTTCACGTCGAAGATGAAGGGCACCTGCATCAGCGGCGCGATGGCGATGGACGCGATGAGCGCCAGGAACAGGCCGATCAGCCCGCCTAGGCAGGACAGCACGATGGCCTCCACCAGAAACTGCATCAGCACCTCTCGCGCCACCGCCCCGATGGCGAGGCGGATGCCGATTTCCCGCGTCCGCTCCGTCACGGACACCAGCATGATGTTCATGATGCCGATGCCACCCACCAGCAGGGAGATCGCCGCCACCGCCGCCACGATCTGCGTCAGGATGGTGGTCGTGCCGGTCAGCGTGTCGGAAATCTGCTTGGTGTCGAAGACGTTGAAATTGTCCTGATCGCCCGTCTTGATCTTGCGGCGTTCGCGCATCAGTTCCTCCAGGCTGCTCTGCACGGCGGAGGTGTCATAGGCGTCGTCCACCGCGATCATGATCTGGCTGATGTCGCGGTCGCCGGTGAAGCGGCGCTGCACGAACTTGATCGGCATGACGACGACATCGTCCTGATCGCCGAAGCCGCCTTGCCCGCGCGTGGTGAGGACGCCGATCACCTGACAGGACACGCCCTTGATCCGCATCCGCTTGCCGACGGGATCATTGCCCTGGAAGAGGTTGGTGCGGACGGTGTTGCCGATGATGCAGACGGGCTTTCCGGCCTCTTCCTCCTCCGTCATGAACAGGCGGCCTGTCTCGGCTTTCCAGCTTTGCACCTCGAAATAGGCGGCGGTGGTGCCGTAGACGGTGGTGGACCAGTTGCTGCCTTCATAGATGGCGGTGCCGCTGCTCTGCACCAGCGGCGCGACGGCGCGGACGCCGGTGAGCTGATTCTCTATGGCCGTCAGGTCCTGCGGCTTGAAATCGGGCGGACGGGGACCGCCGCCGCCGCGCCCGAAGCCCTGACCGGGGCGCAATTGCAGCACATTGGCGCCCAGCGAACTGATCTGTTCCCGCACGGCGGCGGTGGCGCCGTTGCCCAGCGTCACCATGGTCACGACCGCCGCCACGCCGATGATGATGCCCAGCGTCGTCAGGAAGGAGCGCAGCTTGTGCCGGTTGATCGCGCGGAAGGCGAGGATGACGGTGGTGCCTAGCATGGATATGCAAACCTCAAATCCGTTCGGGCTGAGCTTGTCGAAGTCTGTCCTGAGCGCCGCCGCAGGCGGCGCCGAAGGGGCCTTGGCCGTGCCTTCGCTTCGCTCAGACTTGCCCTTCGACTTCGCTCAGGGCGAATGGCGGTCGGGAACATCGTCAAACCCTCACCCCTTCCTCGATCCGCTCCACCAGCCCGTCCTTGAAGTGGACGATGGTGTGCGCGAAGGCGGCCATGTCCGGCTCATGCGTGACCATGATGACGGTGATGCCGCTGTTGCGGTTAAGGTCGGTCAGCAATTCCATGATCTCCACCGAGCGTTCCGAATCGAGATTGCCGGTCGGCTCGTCCGCCAGCAGCACGGCGGGCTGGGTCACGATGGCGCGGGCGATGGCGACGCGCTGCTGCTGGCCGCCGGAAAGCTCCGCGGGCGTGTGATCCCACCATTCCTTGAGGCCCACCTTCTCCAGCGCGGCCATGCCCGCGTCGTAGCGCATCTTCTTGTCCTCGCCGCGATAGAGCAGCGGCAATTCGACATTTTCCAGCGCGCTGGTGCGGGCGAGCAGGTTGAAGCCCTGAAAGACGAAGCCCAGATACCGGCGGCGCAGCAGGGCGCGCTGATCGCGGTCCAACTGCTCCACATGACGGCCCTTGAACAGGAACTCGCCCGCCGTCGGCACGTCGAGGCAGCCCAATATGTTCATTGTCGTCGACTTGCCGGAGCCGGACGGGCCCATGACAGCGACGAAATCGCCTTCCTCTATATCGAGGTCGATGCCCTTGAGCGCCTGAAACGCGGTGGGACCGGAGCCGAACGTCTTGGTGATGCCGCGCAGCGATATGATCGGCGCGGAGGGGGACAGGGAAGCCATGGCGTCAGGTTCCGTTCGTCCGGCCCGTGCCGCGCGGTTCGCTTCGCTGGCCCTGTGGCGCGGGAGTGGGAGCGACCGGCGCGGTCTCCGGCGGCGAATCGCCCGAATTGCCGAGCTTGCCGACGGTGGCGGGACTGCCGTCGGCCGCCTTGTTGCGCGGCCCGGTCTTGCGGTCGCCGCCATTCTGATCGGCCTTCTGATCCTCGGCGGGCTGCTGCTGCCCGGCGGCAAGCTGGCCCGTGATGACCCGCATCCCGGCCTTCAAGTCGCCGCCGATGATGGCCGTGCGCGTGCCGTCGCTGGCGCCGACCGTGACCTGCACGGCCTTGGGCTCGCCATTTTCGTCCTGCACATAGACGGTCTGGCTGCTGCCCGCGCCGAAGCTGACCTGCCGGGCGTTGCCGCTACGGAAGCGGCGGGGGCCGGGCACGATCTGGCTGGTGATGCCGCCGCCCTTGCTGGCGCCCGTGCTGGGCTTGAAGCGCAGCGCGGCATTGGGGACCAGCAGCACGTCATGCAGTTCCTGCGTCACGATGTCCGCCGTCGCCGTCATGCCGGGGCGCAATATCTCGTCCTGATTGTCGACCGACAGCACGGCGGTATAGGCGACCACGGTGCCGGTGCTGCTGCTGGTCGTGCTGCTGGACGAGGAGGAGGATGAGGAGCTGCTGGAGCTGTTCGATCCCACATTCACCCGCGTGACCTTCGCCGGGAAGGTGCGGCCGGGGAAGGCATCCACGGAGAAATTGGCGCTCTGGCCTTCCTTCACCTGCCCGACATCGGCCTCGTCGACGGAAACTTCGACCTCCATCTTGGTGAGGTCCTCGGCGATGGTGAAGAGCACCGGCGCGTTGAGGGACGCCGCCACCGTCTGCCCCGGCTCGATGTCGCGGGAGAGGACGACGCCGGTCACCGGCGACACGATCTGCGCGATGGAAAGATTGGTCTGCGCGGTCGAAAGCTGGGCCTGCGACACGCGGACCTGCGCCTGAGCGGAATTGAGGTTGGCGAGGGCCGACTGATAATCGGCGCGGGCCGCATCCAGTTCCGTCTTGGCGGGGACGCGCCCGCCCGACAGTTTGAACACGTTGAGTTGCCGGTCCAGCGTCGCCTTGGCCAGCGCCAGTTGCGTTTGCGCCTGCGACACGCTGGCCTGCGAGGAGGAGACCTGCGCCCGGTTCTGGTTGATGGTGTCCACCAGACGGCGGGTGTCGAGTTCGGCCAGCCTCTGCCCCTTTGTCACCCGGTCGTTCACGTCGACATAGACCGCCGTGATCTTGCCCGACTGTTCGGAGCCCACATCCACCTGATTGATGGGTTTGAGGTTGCCGGTGGCGGAGACGGTGACGGTCAGGTCGCCCTTGCGCACCTCACGCGTCGCATAATCGGGCTTGTCGTCGCCCGAAAAACAGCGGGCGAGCAGCAGGATCACGATCAGCAGCGCGATGCCGATGCCGCCCCGGATCGCCCATTTGCGCCACGGCTTTTCCGGCTTCGCG
>JASGDV010000252.1:0-26941 GCA_049841255.1 Sphingobium sp. | reverse complement strand
CCTCCGCGCCCAGTTCCATCAGATAATGGACGAGGTTCCAGGTGAAGCTGTCATAATTGTCGATGACGAGGATCATGGGACAAAGGCTTTAGCGTGGGACGGGCGCGGGGGAAAGGACCGTCCTTCAGCTATGATAGATTTTCTGAAGCAGGGACGTGGCGGCATGACGGGAATTGACGCCCAGCTTGTCGAAGATGCGGAGCACATGAGTCTTGATGGTGGACAGTTCCACGCCAAGGGCGGCGGCGATGTCCATATTGCTGGCTCCTGCGGCGATCATGGAAACCACATCGATCTCGCGCGCGGAAAACTGGCATTTATGTCGCAGAAAGCCGTCCAGGGTGCGGGCTTTTACCGTTTCATGGGAATGGACGGTGAATTCGAAATAAGACCGCATCGATTCCCAGTGCAGGTCTTCGTGGGAATAAGGGATGCCGTCGCGGTTCCGCAACAGCGCCAGCCCGGCCAGCGGAACGCCGTCTTTCCAGAACAGCAGTTCCGCTTCATCGAGTATGTCGTTTTCCTCGCAGCATTTCAGCCACAGCGCATCGACGACACCGCGCCTGCACCGGTCTTTCTGAAAGAAGGCGATTTCGGTTCCGTCCGCTGCCAGTTCGCGAGGAGCCATGGGATCGACCGCTTCATAGGTCCGGTAGTTGGGCTGGAACTGGGAGCCCCAGGCTGAACCCTGCCATTCGCCCATCTCATGCCGTTCATCGAACCAATAGAAGATCGCGACATCCGAGCGGGACAGCGTACGCCCGCATTCGACGATCTTGTGGACAAGGGCTTCGGAACGAGGATCAGGACTTCCAAACATCGAAGGCTCCGGACTTGCGCTTCGGCATGAAACGCATCCTATCATCTGGCATGCGCACAGGATGAATTATAGGCCATGTTGTCACAGATCGAAGGGAAAACCAATGCGCGCGCAAACGGAATGTGCGTATCCGTTCCACCCAAAGTCGGATTGCCGCCGGTGGACGTCAGCCTAGCATGACGTCAGGCATGCAATCTACCGGGACAGAAAGTCATGAAACTTGAGCATTTTCCCAGCAGCGCGCCGGTTGAGGAGATTACCGGCTGCGTGCGCGAAAATGGATATGCAATCGTCGACCGGGTCGCGTCCGCCGATGTGATGGATCGCTTCGAAGCGGAAATTTCGCCTTATCTGGACGCGGCGGATTATGGAGCCGATGAATTTTGCGGCAGGCGGACGAAACGCGTGGGATCGCTCGTGGCCCGCTCGCCCACATTCCGCGACATCGTGATGGACAGGACGATTACCGGAGTCGCGGGCGAACTGTTGTCGCAGGCCAGCACGTTTCAACTGCATCTGACCCAGCTTATCGAAGTCCATCCGGGCGCGGGCGCGCAGGAACTGCATCAGGATCAGCTTGTCTGGGACATGTATCCTTTCCCGGACGATTATCATGTCCAATGCAACACGCTGTGGGCCGTGACGGATTATACGGATGAGATGGGAGCGACGCGGATCGTTCCGGGCAGCCACAAGGCGGGTGTCGGGGCGCAATTCACCGCGCAGGACACCTTGCCCGCCGAAATGGATCGCGGATCGGTGCTTGTCTACACGGGCAAGGTTTATCACGGCGCGGGAGCGAATCGCTCGCAAAGGATGCGGCGCGCGATCAGCCTGATGTACAGCGTGGGATGGGTGCGGCAGGAGGAGAATCAGTATCTGTCCTGCCCCCAGGACATAGCGCAGACCCTGCCGGAGGATTTGCTGAAACTGATGGGTTATCAGTGCGGCTGTTACGGGCTGGGCTATATTCGCGACGTGGAAGATCCGATCGCGGCTTTGAAGGAAGACAGCGCGAAGACCTTCAATCCAGGACCGAGATCAGCGCCGCTCACCTACGAACTGGAAGCCGGATAAGGGGCGGCTTTCCCTTCGGCGGGGGAAGGCCAGGCGAAAGCGAAATGGCTTTCCCCCGTCGAAGCCCCATTCGCGTCGTAGCGCCGTTCCATGATGGTTCCCCGTCCTTCTTCATCGATAGCGACGATGGTGCTGCATCGCGTGCCATAGACCGGATGGCATATGAAGATAGGGGAGGCAGCAGCTTCCTCCGGGACATCGGACGGAATCTCTGGCGCGATCCCTGCCTCGGGCAAGGTTTCGCAGCGTAGCGCGTCCAGCAGGGCGGCCGGATCGTCCGCATCTGTCGTCAGCCAGTCGAGCAGGGCGGCCTTGAGCGCCAGCGTTTTGGGCCAGGGATCGTCCAGTTCGCCGTTGGACAGGCCGTAAAGGCCGTGCGTCAGCGCGCCATGCAGCGGATGCGGGCGGTTGGTGAGGAAATGGGCCTGATCGCCGTCGATCAGGATCAGGTTGAAGGGATTGAAATCGTCCATCGGCACATGATCAGGCGCGGCATAGGGAGCTTCGCCGCGAAGCAGCTTCGTCACCAAAGCCCCGCGTGAGGCTTTGGCGGGATCGGGCAGACCGTAACCCCTGCGGTTGGTGACGATGGCGCAACGGCCCCGCTCCGACACGCCCAGCCATGTGCCTCCCGACTGCAGGTCGCGGCCCGCGATCAGATGGTCCTCCGGATCGTCCCAGCGGCCCAGTGGCGCGGCGGGCCGGGCGTGAAATTCGTCGCGATTGCCGATCAGCAGCAATCGCCAGCGCGGATGGGCGTGCCATGCCATCGCCATGATGCACATCTGTTCGTCTCCCTTGATAAGCTGGCCGCGGCGTTCCATATAGGGGCTGCCGGGTTCGCCCGGCTATGGTGATAAATCGTGTCGTGCAATAGGCGCAGCGGACCCGGGGGCAGTACCCGGCGGCTCCACCACATGTCCCGCTTGTCCGGGATGTCTGACGGGGCCGAACTAGGATCGACGTGTGTTGAAAAGCGATGCCTTCACCCGGCCTGAGTACGCCGTAAAAAGGTTCAAAACTCACAAGTGCCAACGATAACGAGGCTCTTGCTCTTGCTGCGTAATTGATGGCCTCACGGCCTGACATTACCCAAAAAGAACGCGGTTGAACCCACCGGGCAACAGAAGGGAATTCAGCGGCCGCCGGAGGGGCCGGGCAACAGAACCCTCCGGACCTATTTCCCTGCTTTCGATGCTGTTTAGGTCCGGCGCTTGTTCGGAGCCTGTCCTTGCGCGTCCTTTTCCCATGCGAATCGGGAGGGAATGGCGAATCCATTCGATTACAGTTTTATGACATATTGAAGAAAAAATTATAACTACTTGTTATATAAGGAATGAAAATGCTTTTTCATGCTCTTTCAAGCTATTGCCGGAATGTCATGAAGGTGAAATAATTCTGGCTATCTTAGAAAGATTTTTTGGGAGAGATTGAGATGCTGAAGGTCGCTGCGATAATCGGGCTCGCGCTCGTCGCCACGACGCCGGGGGTCGCGCTCGCCGCGCCCGATGAGGTGCTGGTCGTGGGCGTACCCGATGGCGGACTGGCGGCCAATGCCCTGATGTCGGGAGATTTCCAGAAGGCCGCGAACAAGCTCAAGGCTCCGACGCCTGACGGCGCGAACGATCCCGCGCGTCTCATCAATCTGGGCAATGCCTATGCGGGCATGGGTCGCATGGCCGATGCCCGCGACGCTTATAAGGCCGCACGGTTCGCACCTGAAACGCTGCTGGTTCTCGCGAACGGCAGTGAGGAATCCTCACGCGACATCGCGCGCCGGGCCATGGGCAGGCTGGAGGCGAGCTACGCCATGCGCTGAATGGCGCAAAACCGACGCTCAACGAAAAAGGGGAGTCGTTTCCTTCGGGGCGGCTCCCTTTTCGTTGAGCGATTATGGAATTTGCAAACAGATATGCCCAATGGGGCAGTCACCCATTTTCGTTCGCCCTGAGCTTGTCGAAAGGCTACACTTTCTTCTTTAAACGCGGCGCTTAAAAGGAGGACAGGGCTTCGACAAGCTCGGCCCGAACGGAGATCGGGATGTCCGTCTTTGGCCGAAAAGGCCAGATCACGCTGGCCAAACGCCTTGGCCGTCTTCCTTCGCCGGCGGGCGATTCATGAAACTGTCATTTCAAGGTCGCCATTCCGTCACCAAATCAAAATGCCCCTGTCATCCGACGCGCCTAGCTGCCGCCTTCGAGGGCGACAGGGGGCGTTGTCCGATTCGAAAATCCCCTGCGCTCCGCATTGCAACATAAACCGGCAGAGGCCGGAGCGGAGACGACATGGCCAAGATCAACCGTATCCACACCATCCTGATGGCGAGCTGCGCCTGCGCGGCGTTGGCTGCTTGCGGCGCTGACGACATCGCCTCGCCGGGCGAGGGCGGGATCATCATCCCCACTCCCACGCCGACGCCGACCCCCACGCCGACTCCCACGCCCACGCCGACCGGCGTGACGCCCGCTTCGGAATGCCCGACGCTGACCGGTTCGGATCAGCTTAAGAATGTGGGCGAGATTTCCGACAAGAACGGAAACACCTGGCTCAATTGTTCCTTCCCCACGCGCTTTCGTTCTTCCGTCACCATTCCGAAGGTGGCCGGCGTGATCTACTCGCTGCCCGGCCGTGTCGATGTCGGCACGGATCAGGGCGCGTCCAGCAAGAATCTGGACGTCACGCTTTCGATCGATCCGGGCGTGGTCGTCTTCGCCAATACCGGCAGCGCTTTCCTCGCCGTCAATCGCGGCAACCGCATCAACGCGGTCGGCACGGCGACGCAGCCCATCGTCTTCACCAGCCGCGAAAATGTGCTGGGCAATGCGACGGATCAGTCTTCCGGTCAGTGGGGCGGCATCGTCCTGCTGGGCCGCGCGAAGATCACGGACTGCGGCGCGGGCGGCGCGGCGCCTGGCACGGTGGCATGCGAGCGCGATACCGAAGGCACCAGCGGCGCCATTTATGGCGGCGCGGACGATGCCGACAATTCCGGCCGCATGAGCTATGTCCAGATCCGCTATTCCGGCTTCGTCCTGTCGGACGGCAAGGAACTGCAGGGCCTCACCCCGTCAGGCGTGGGCACCGGCACGCAGATCGACCATATCCAGGTCCACAACAGCTCCGACGACGGCATCGAGATATTCGGCGGGTCGACGCACCTCAAATATCTGGTCTTCACCGGCAATGAGGATGACAATCTGGACACCGATGTCGGCTTCCGCGGCACGGCGCAGTTCATCATCTCTGCCCAGCGGGCCGATGCCAATATCGGCGACACCTTCCTCGAAACCGACTCGAACGGTTCAACGACCGCCAGCAATGCCAGCGAGGACGCGCTGCCCCGCCAGTATCTCAAGGTCGCCAACTTCACCCATATCCAGCGGTCGAACACCGGCGACGACGGCGCGTCGATGCTGCTGCGCGGCGGCGCCGATCTGGCGCTGATCAACGGCATCATCGTCAGCCCGAACCAGAGCTGCCTGCGCATCAACGGCGCTGCAGCGGTTCGCGATGCCGACAGCGCGCTGGAAGATGCGGGCAAGCCGCGTTACCTGTCCGTCGTCATGCAGTGCAATGCGACGCCGTTCAAGGGCACCGGCACGGGCGTCACCGATGCGTTGGTCCAGTCGATCTTCACGGCGGGTGCGAACAGCAGCTTCACCTACACGCCGTCGCTGACCAGCCTGTTCATCAACGGCGCGACCGAAACCGCCGTCACTGCCACCGATCCCAAGACGATCGACGCGGCCTTCACCAGCACCAACTATATTGGCGCGGTCAAGGACAGCAACGACACATGGTATGCCGGCTGGACCTGTAATTCGGCGAGCGCGAGCTTCGGTTCGACCAGCGGTGCCTGCACCGCCATCCCGACCACCTGACCGGACCACGCAACAACAAAGGCGGGGGAGCGTGTTCAGGCGCTTCCCCGCCTTCTTTGCAGAGATTTTTCCCAAGGGGGACAAACGCATGTCGAAGCCGCTCACTCTGGCCCGCCTGCTCCTGATTTCCACCGCGCTGGCCACCCCGGTGGCGATGGCCCAGACCAATACGGCATCCGATGCTCCGCCCAGCGCCGGACCGGGTACGCCGACCGCCGGCGAACAGGCCGACGCCGATGCGGGCCGCGTGGATGTTTCCATTCCCGGTTCGGACATCATCGTCACCGGTCGCCGCACCAGCAATATTTCGCAGGCCGCGCCGCAGGTGGTGAACGTGCTGTCCGCCGCGGACATCAAGCGCACGGGTGAGGGCGACATCGCCGGATCGCTCCAGCGCGTCACCGGCCTTTCGGTCGTGTCGGGCGGCTATGTCTATGTGCGCGGTCTTGGCGACCGCTATTCGCTGGCGCTGCTCAACGGTTCGCCGCTGCCCAGCCCGGAACCGCTCAAGCGCGTGGTCCCGCTCGACATCTTTCCGACCAGCGTGATCGCTTCGACGCTGGTACAGAAGAGCTTTTCCCCCAACTTCCCCGGCGAGTTCGGCGGCGGCGTCATCAACCTGACGACCAAGGCGATCCCGAGCGAAAGCTATCTGGAAATCGGCGTCGGCAGCTCCGCCAATACCGAGACGTCCGGCCAGATGGGCTATACCTATTATGGCGCCAAGTCGGACTGGACCGGCTTCGACGACAGTTCGCGCGACGTGCCGCCGCTGCTCAAGCAGGCGTTCAAGAGCGGCGTGCCCTTCGCGAACATGGAACGCAGCGACCTTCAGGCCATTTCGATGCAGTTCCTGAACGCGAAGGCATCGGTCCTGCAACGGACGAACAGCCTGCCGTTCAACTTCTCCGGATCGATCAACGGCGGCACCGCCGTGGACGTGGGCAGCGACGGGCGGCTGGGCGTCATCGCCACGCTTTCCTACAGCAACAAATGGCGGACGCGCGACGCTTTGCAGCAGGCCTCCATCGACCTGACGCAACCGGCGGGCAAGAATTATCAGCAGATCACCACCGACAATGAGGTGACGCTGAACGGTCTGCTGGGCGTCGGGCTGGAACTGGGCGAACAGAAAATCCGCTGGACCAACCTCTATATCCGCGACACGCTGAAGCGCGGCGCGCTGTCGGTCGGTCAGAATGACGGCGCGATCGCTGGCGCGGATTACATGCACCAGAACACCGCCTGGTATGAGCGGCAGTTGATCGATACGCAACTTGTCGGCGAGTTCAAGCTGGGCGATGCCCTCAGCCTCGACCTGCGCGGCGGCTATGCCAATTCGCAGCGGGAAGCGCCTTATGAGCGCGAGTTCGTCTATGTGCGGACCAATCGCGATCTGGATGTCGATCCGGTGGGCGACCGCTTCATCAACGCGCTCAACCGCCAGCGCGGCGATGCGTCGATCACCTTCAGCGACCTGAACGAAGACCTTTGGTCGGCGGGCGCGGACCTCTCCTACAAGGTTTCGCCCAAGCTGACGCTGACGGCGGGCTATGCCTTTAGCGACACGAAGCGCACGTCGTCGCGTTATGAGCTGCATTTCGATGCGACCAATCTGCCGATCCCGGTGCAGCAATTGCGGCCGGACTATCTGCTGTCGGACGCGACGATCCAGCTTTACGACCTGACGCTGCTGGACTTCTCCGGCAATTACCCGGTCTATGATGCGGCGCTCACGGTCCATGCGGGCTATGGCCAGGTGCGCGCGGAAATCCTGCCCGGCCTGTCGGTCGATGCAGGCGTGCGCTATGAGAAGGGCAAACAGTCCGTCACGGGCGTGGATGTCTACAACACCGGCACCGAGCCGGTGAACCGCATCGATAAAAGCTATTGGCTGCCCGCCGCCACCATCACCTTCGATGCGGGGCAGGGCCTGCAATTCCGGGTCAGCGGTTCCAAGACCATCGCCCGGCCGCAGTTCCGCGAGCTGATCGCGCAGCCCTTCGTCGATACGGACGCCAACCGCTTCTATCGCGGCAACCCCTTCCTGCGGGACAGCGAATTGTGGAATGCCGATATTCGCGCAGAATGGTATATGGGCCGTGACGAACGGCTGACGGCGGCGGCCTTCTACAAGAAGATCGATAATCCGATCGAAACCTACACCACCATCAACGACAAATATGACGTCACGACCAGCTTCGCGAACGCGCCGGAAGCGACGCTCTACGGGGTCGAGGTGGAGGCGCAGAAATATCTGCCGCTCGACGGATGGGATTCGCCCTTCTTCCAGAGCCGCCGCATCGTGCTGATCGGCAATTACACCTATACCCAGTCGAAGCTGAAGGTGGGCGCGAACGACACGACCATTCCCTACAGCTATACGACCGGGCCACTGCCTGCCGCGACGGACTATTTCCGCGACGGTGCGCCGATGACGGGGCAGTCGGATCATCTGGTGAACCTGCAACTGGGGCTGGAGGATACGGACAGGCTGTCGCAGCAGACGCTGATGCTGACCTATGCCAGCCCACGCGTCACCAGCCGGGGGCCAAATCTGCAACCGGACATCAAGGAAAAGCCCGGCCTGACGCTGGATTTCGTGGCGCGGCAGGGCGTGAAGCTGTTCAACGCGATCAACAGCGAATTCAAGTTCGAGGCACGCAACATAACCGGCCGGAAATATCAGGAAGTTCAGCAGTTGGACGGCAATAAGGTCTTCTATAACCGCTACAAGATCGGCACGACCATCGCGGCGTCGCTGACCGTGGCGTTCTGATGCATGGGCAGCGGGGGGCGAGGCTGCTCGCTTCCCGCCGTCCGCCATGTCTCTTCATTGGAAGACAAGACCGCATGGCGCGGTTCCATCTCGCTTGAAAGCAGGCATTTCCCCGATGGATGAGCCATTGTCAGATGCGCTTCATCTTTTTTGCGCGTCTGGACGGGAACGTCATCTCCCATTCTGTCATCACACGAAATAAGCTGCTGGATCGTCGCGTCGATAAGGAATGTCGATAAGGACGATTCTCCGATTTAGGGGATGGCGAACAGCTATATCATCACAAATTTTGCATTTTAAGGCGAAACGGGCCTTTCGGCGCGCGAATCATTCCGCCGGATTCTGCGAAAGCATTTGCTGCTTTTCTTTTCGGCATCGTAGATGGAAATACTTCCCGTTCGAGGCGATTGAAGCGCATGGCTGTAGAAATAGCTATGAAGATTGCTTCAGACATTATTAAAAAATATCATCTAAAATCAAATAGATATATTTTTCATGCTTCCGGCTGATCCGATGAGGAGCGCAGGAAAGAGCGATATTTCGAAACCCCGGCATAGTGTGATTACATGGATGCAGGTTCGGCTTGCCAAGGGCCGTCCGATGTGATTGAAATGCGTTGTTCGGGTGTGATAACATCGCTTGCGCATCAGAGTCATTCAAGTGGGGCTGGTGCATGGGCGAGCTATACGCGGGCCGGATGTGGAGAGTGTGTTGGGAGCGGCGTGACCGCCCCGGAATAACAAGGCGGCATACCGCCGGCTTGCGCGGAGAAGGGGTCCGATGTCTTATACTATTTCGGTTGATACGGGCGGTACGTTCACGGACGTTGTGGTTTCGGATGAATCCGGCCGCTTTACCATCGGGAAGGCGCTTACCACGAAGGACAGAATCTTTGTCGGTATCCGGGGCGCGCTGGAAAATGCCGCGGACGGGCTGGGGATTCCCTTCAGCGACCTGATCTCGCAGGCGGAGATGCTGATTTACGGCACCACCCGCGCGACCAACGCGATCGTGACGAAGACCACGGCCAAGACTGCTTTCCTGACGACTCAGGGCTTCAAGGACACGCTGTTGCTGCGCGAAGGCGGCAAGACAGGGGCGCATGATTTCTCCAGGGATTATCCCGATCCCTATATCGCGCGCCGCCATACGTTCGAGATCGAGGAACGGATGAGCGCGGAGGGCACCGCCTCCACGCCGCTGAACGAAGCGCAGGCCATCGACGTCATAAAGCATCTGCGCGACAAGGGCTTTGAGGCGGTGGGGGTCAGCCTCATCTGGTCGGTCGCCAATCCGGAGCATGAACTGCGCATCGGCGAGTTGCTGGACGAATATCTGCCCGGCGTGCCTTATACCCTGTCCCATCAGCTTATCCCGATCATCCGCGAATATCGGCGGGCATCGGCCACCGCCATCGACGCTTCGCTGAAGCCGCTGATGCAGCATCATCTGCGGGAACTCGAAGACGACGTGCGGGCGGCGGGCTTCACCGGCGAACTGCTGGTCAGCACGACGGCGGGCGGATGCACGCATGTGGCGGCCGTCACCGAAAAGCCGATCACCACCATCGGCTCCGGCCCGGCCATGGCGCCCATCGCCGCCCGCTATTTTTCCGATCTGGAGAAGTTCGGCGGCGATGTGATCGTGTGCGATACGGGCGGCACGACCTTCGACGTGGGGCTGGTTCGCGAAGGACAGCTTGTCTACACGCGCGACACCTGGATCGGACCGATGTGGACGGGCCATCTGCTCGGCATATCGGCGGTCGACATGCGCTCCATCGGCGCTGGCGGCGGCTCCATCGCATGGATCGATGAAGGCGGGTTGATGCGGGTCGGTCCGCAATCGGCGGGCGCCGATCCGGGTCCGGCCTGTTACGGACGGGGCGGCACCTTGCCCACCGTGTCGGACGCGGCGGTCGTGCTGGGTTATTTCGATCCCGACAATTTCCTGGGCGGCCGCATGAAGCTGGACAAGGAAGCGGCGCGCCGCGCGGTCGCGTCGGTGGCCGATCCGCTGGGCATCCCCATCGAGGTCGCCGCCTATCAGATATTGACGCTGGCGGGCGACTTCATGATGCGCGCGGTGAGCGACATCACCATCAATGAAGGGTTCGATCCCCGCGAAAGCGCCGTCGTGGCGGGCGGCGGGGCGGCAGGCCTCAACATCATGACGATCGCGCAGGAACTGGGATGCCGCCGCGTCATCCTGCCCAAGGTGGCGTCGGTGCTCTCCGCATCGGGCATGCAATATGCCGACATCGTGGCGGAAGAAGCGGCAAGCCTTGTCACCATCTCCACCCGTTTCGATTTTGATGCGGTCAACGGGATGCTGGCGGATCTGACGCAAAGACTGGAGCAGTTCCGCACCACGCTGGGGGACCGGGGCGGCGATTACCGGGTCGAATATGTGGCGGAAGCGCGTTACCTTGCCCAGAATTGGGAACTGGATGCGCCTCTTTCCAACGCGCATTTTGGCGGCCAGGCGGATGTGGATGTGCTGGTCAATGCCTTCCACGATGTCCACGAGCGCGTCTTTTCCGTGCGCGACGAGCAGAGTCCGGTGGAGATCATCAACTGGAAGGCGCGCCTGATCGCCAGCCTGCCGGTGCCCGATGCCCCCGCCTATGAGGCGAAGGTCGACGGGCCGATCGAGGCCGTGGGACATCGCGACTGCTATTTCGGCTCGACCGAGCCGGTGAAGACCGCGATCTTCGAAGGCGACCGTCTGGCTACCGGTTTCAGGATCGAAGGCCCGGCCCTGGTCGTGGAGCCCACGACGACGCTCGTCGTCTATCCTGACATGTCGGTCGAGGTCAGCGAGACCGGCAATTATATTCTGAACATCGCCTGAAGGGGAGGAAGCCATGTCTGAACTGAAAACCGACGATTTCGATCCCTTCATGACGGCGATCCTTTCGAACCGGATCGACGGCATCATCCGTGAAATGTCCAACACGCTGCTGCGCGCGGCGCGTTCCTCGGTCATCAGCGGAGCGCGGGATTTCTCCTGTTCGATCTGCACGGGCGACAATCAGCTTCTTGCTTCGGCGGAGGGGCTGCCGGTGCATATCTTCAGCAGCCATATGCAGACGCAGACCATGGTGAACTATCATGGAAGCGATCTGAAGGAAGGCGATTGCTACCTTCATAACGATCCTTATTCGGGCAACAGCCATCCGGGCGATTGGGCGTTTCTGGCTCCGGTGTTTATCGAAGGAGAGCATCTGTTCACGGTCGTCGCCAAGGCGCATCAGGCCGACATCGGCAATGCGCAGCCTTCGACCTACATGCCGACCGCGAAGGACGTTTATGAGGAAGGCGCGCTGCTTTTCCCTGCGGTCCGTATCCAGCGCGATTACAAGATGATCGAAGATATCGTGCGTCTGTGCCGCCTGCGTATCCGCGTGCCGGATCAATGGTATGGCGATTTTCTGGCGGGCATTGGATCGGCGCGCATCGGCGAGCGGCGCCTCAAGGAACTGTGCGCCAAATATGGCAAGGACCGGATCAAGGCATTCATTCGCGACTGGTTCGATTATTCCGAACAGCGGATGATCCAGGCGATCCGCAAATTCCCGAAAAAAACCCTCCATGCGGAAAGCGCGCATGATCCGCTGGCGGGAATCCTGCCCGAACCGGTTCCCTTCAAGCTGCGGATCGATCTTGATCCTGACAATGCGATGATCGAAGCGGATTTGCGGGACAATCCCGACCAGATCGAAACCGGCTTTAACATGAGCATCGCCTGCTCCACGGCGGCGACGTTCGCGGGCATCTTCAACGCGATCGGCAATGAGGTTCCGCGCAATTCCGGGTCTTTCCGGCGGTTGACCATCCATCTGCGCGAAGGATCGGTCTTCAATCCGAAGTTCCCCGCCAGTTGCTCGCTGGCGACCACCAATTTCTCGGATCGGCTCATCAACATGGCGCAGTCGGCCTTCGCCGATCTGGGCGACGGCTTCGGTTTGGCCGAGGGCGGCGTGGGCACGGGGGCTGGCGTCGGCGTGGTGGCCGGCAGGGATGGCCGCGCCGATAACGAGCCTTATGTCACGCAGCTCATTTCCTGCGCCGCCGGCGGGCCGGGCAGTCCCTCCGCCGACGGATGGATGAACTATATCGTCCCGGCGGGCGCGGGCATGCTCTACCGCGATTCCGTCGAGGTGCTGGAGGTCAAGGTCCCGCTCCAGATCGGTTATACCAGGCTGCTTCCCGGCACGGCGGGCGCAGGCCGCTATCGCGGCTCCCCGGCCGTCGAGATCGCTTATGGGCCGCGCGGCCTGCCGATGGAGGCCCGGTGGGCCTGTGATGGCACGCTGTTCCCATCCAAGGGCGTGCTGGGCGGTCGTGACGGCGTCTTGTCGCAACATTGGAAGGTGAGCGCGAACGGGCTGGAGGAAGAACTGCCCAATATCGTGATGGTCGAGCTTCAGAAGGGCGAATATGTCCGGGGGCATGGCTGTGCGGGCGGAGGCTATGGCGACCCGCGCGAGCGCGACCCCGCACGCGTCCTGAGGGACGTGCTGGAAGGCTATGAGACGCTGGAGCGCGCAAGGGATGTCTATGCCGTCGCGTTCACGGGCTCAATCGAAGACGAAAGTCTGGCCGTGGACACGGAAAGGACAGCGGAGCTGCGGCAGAAGGTGCCCGCCTGATCGGAGACGGCTGAAAACAAAAACCTTCCGCGGCTTTCCTCGCCTGAAAAGGGCAAGGAAAGCCGCAAAGAGAAAAGAGCGGGAGTTGGAAATGAGTAAATTTTCGTGCGTGATGCTGTTGTGTTCGCTGGGTGTCAGTTCCGTCGCGATCGCCAATGATGCGGCGCACGAGGAACCGGAAGTGGAGATCCGGCAAACCCAGATCGCCAATTTCAAGCCGCTTACCGACGCGGATCTGAAAAAGCCTGATCCGGCCGATTGGCCCATGTACCGCCGTAACTATGAAGGCTGGGGGTTCAGTCCGCTGGATCAGGTGAAGACGGGCAACGTCAAGGGCCTGCGCATGGTCTGGTCGCGCATCCTGCCCGCCGGTTGGCAGCAATCCACCCCTATCGTTCATAATGGGGTGATCTTCATCGGGTCGTCGAAGGATGTCATTCAGGCGATAGACGCCAATAGCGGCAATCTGATCTGGGAATATAAGCACAAGCTGCCCAAGGACATGACCAGCTATAATACGTTGGGGCAGAACAAGCGGTCGGTCGCGCTATATGGTGACAAGCTCTATTTCCTTTCCTGGGACAATCACGTCATCGCGCTGGATGCCAAGACCGGCGCGAAAGTGTGGGAAACGGACCGGGGTGACGGCGAAAAGGGCGCCTCCAACACCAACGGCCCGATCGTCGTGGACGGTGTCGTCATCGCGGGCACGTCCTGCCAATATGCGGGCATCGATTGCTATGTGACCGGCCACGATGCCGCCACCGGCAAGGAATTGTGGCGCAACCACCTGCTGCCGCGCAAGGGGGAGAAGGGGTATGACACATGGGCCGGGCTGCCCGATGACAGGCGTTGGGCGACGGGCTCGTGGGGGGCGATCACTTATGATCCCGAACTGAACCTCATTTATTATGGCTCCAACGGAGCGATGCCGTTGTCGGAGGCGCAGCGCAGGACGCCGGGCGCGACCATGTTCGGCACCAACACGCGTTTTGCCGTACGGCCCAGGACGGGTCAGACCGTCTGGACGCATCAGGTTCTTCCCCGCGACAATTGGGAACAGGACTGCGTGTTCGAGATGATGCCGCTCACCTCCGCCGTGAACCCCGATCCCAAGGCCGAGGGCATGATGGCGGTCGGCAAGGTGAAGGGCCAGACCCGCAAGGTGCTGACCGGTATTCCCTGCAAGACCGGCATCGCATGGACGTTCGACGCCAAGACGGGCGAATTCCTGTGGGCCAAGTCGACGGTCCAGCAGAATCTGATCGAAGCCATCGATCCCAAGGGGCAGGTCAAGATCAACGAAGCCATGATCCTGAACAGCGTGGACAAGAAGATTTCACAATGCCCGTCCTATCTGGGCGGCAAGGACTGGCCGACGGCCGCTTACAATCCCCGGCGGAACGTCATTTTCGAACCGCTCAACAATATCTGTTCCGACACGCAGCCCATTCCCGAGGAGCCGACGCCTGAAGCGTCCTATAATGTCGATTTCACTTGGATTCCGACCCCGGGCAAGGAAAACAGGATCGGGCGCATCGACGCCATTTCGGTGGAAACCGGCGCGACCGTATGGAGCTATGAACAGCAGGCGGTGCTGTTCTCGCCGGTGCTCGCGACGGCGGGCGACCTGCTGTTCACGGGGGGCTCCGACCGCACTTTCCGCGCGATCAACCAGGCCGATGGCAAGGTGCTGTGGGAAACGCGGCTACCCTCGCAGGTGACGGGGCATGCCGTCAGCTACGCCGTCAACGGCAAGCAATATATCGCGGTCGGCACCGGTGGCGGCCTCGTTTCAGGCTATTTGCAGCAGACCCAGCCGAACATCGACGCGCCCGTGGGCGCCAACGCGCTGTTCGTGTTCGCATTGGAAGATTGAAGGCATGTCTGTCCGGCGATGGATGAAGGGGTGAAGATGGTGTTCTGGAAAAGGCTGCTTTGCAGCAGCATGGTGTTGGCGAGCTCTTCCGCCATGGCGCAGGTGTCGCAGAGCGACATTGCTCATCTGGAGCCGGGAGTGGAACTGAGTCAGGGACAGATCACCAATCTGAAACCCGTCAGCAAGGCTGACCTCCTCAATCCGGATCCGGCGGACTGGCCCATGTACCGCCGCAATTATCAGGGCTGGGGATTCAGTCCGCTGGACCAGATCAAGCCCGACAATGTGAAGAACCTCCATCTTGCATGGTCGCGTGCGATGGAGCCGGGCTGGCAGCAATCCACGCCGATCGTTCATAACGGCGTCATCTTCCTAGGCGCGACCAAGGATGTCATTCAGGCCATCAACGCCAAGAATGGCGACCTGATCTGGGAATATCGCCGCAAGCATCCCAAGAATATCAGCGAATATAATATCCTGGGCCGGAACAAGCGGTCCATCGCGCTTTATGGCGACAAGGTCTATTTCGGTTCATGGGACAACGCCATCGTGGCGTTGGATGCGAAGACGGGGAAGCTCGTCTGGGAAACGGATCGCGGCGACGGGCCGAAGGGGGTGTCCAACAGCACCGGGCCGATCGTCGTCGACGGTGTGGTCATCGCCGGAACGACCTGCCAATATTCAGGCATCGAATGTTATGTGACGGGCCATGACGCCGAAACGGGCAAGGAATTGTGGCGGGCGCGTTTCCTGCCGAAAAAGGGGCAGAAGGGCTATGACACATGGGGCGGAATGCCGGAGGAAAAGCGCTGGGGAACAAGTTCCTGGGGCGCCATCACCTATGATCCGGAACTGAACCTCGTCTATTATGGCTCGAACGGCGCGATGCCGATTTCGGAAGCGCAGCGCAAGACGCCGGGCGCGTCCCTCTATGGCACCAACACCCGCTTCGCCATTCGGCCGAAAACCGGGGAGATCGTCTGGAGCCGACAGGTGCTGCCCCGCGACAATTGGGAACAGGATTGCGTGTTCGAGATGATGCCGCTGACGACCGCAGTCAATCCCGATGCGCAGGCGCAGGGCATGATGGCAGTCGGCAAGGTCAAAGGGCAGACTCGCAAGGTGCTGACCGGCGTTCCCTGCAAGACCGGCCTGATGTGGACCCTGGACGCCAAGACGGGCGAATTCCTGTGGGTCAAGTCGACGACCAAGCAGAATCTGGTGTCGAGCGTCGATGCGAAGGGGGATGTGAAGATCAACGAGGCGCTGGTCATTTCCGATCCCGGCAAGCCCGTTCACCAATGCCCGCCGCCCAATGGCGGCAAGGATTGGCCCCCGTCCGCTTATAATCCAAAGCGCCATGCGATGTTCGTCCCGCTCAGCAATCTGTGCGGCGACACCACGGTCTTTCCGGATGAGCCCACTCCGGAAGCAGGCTATAATGCGGACTTCACCTTCGTGATTCCGGAGGAGAAGGGCGACAAGCTGGGCCGGATCGATGCGATTTCCGTCGAAACGGGCAAGACTCTCTGGACTTATGAACAGCGGGCCGCGCTCTACTCGCCGATTCTGGCGACGGCGGGCGACTTGCTGTTTACCGGCGGCTTCGACCGCTATTTCCGCGCCATCGATCAGGCAGACGGCAAGGTCGTGTGGGAAACGCGCCTGCCTTCGCAGGTGACGGGTCATGCGGTGAGCTATGCCGTGGACGGCAAGCAATATATCGCCGTCCCTGCCGGGGGATCGCTGCTGGCGGGCTATATGCAATCGCTGCAATCGGAAGTGGACGGCGTGACGGGATCGAACGCACTGTTCGTCTTCTCGCTGGATTGAAAGGAAAGCGCCGCAGGAGACTGCGGCGCTTTTCATATGGAGGAGGGGCAGCGGGTCAGGCCGCTCCGCCAAAAGCAAAAAGCAAGAAAGGGTAGAGGCAAATGCGTGCTTTTCGTCGCAACATCATCGCTGCCGCATGTCTGACGGGGGCCGTCGTCGCGGGCGTTGTCGCTTATCCGGGACTTCAGGGGCTTCTGGCGGATACGTCGGCAGGCAGCGCGGACGGAAGCGAATGGCCATTTCTGGGCGGCAATTCCGCTCAATGGCAATTCAGTCCGTTGAAGACGATCAATGACGGCAATGTCGGCAAATTGGGGTTGGCATGGTCGGTGGACTTGCCTGTGGTGGATGGTCTGGTGGGCAATCCCATCGTGCGGGGCGGCATCGTCTATCAGGGCGCGCCGGGTGGCGTGATCCTTGCCAATGATGTACGCACGGGCAAGCAGATCTGGACGTTCCAGCCGGAGCCAGTCGACCGGACCGGCTACAGTTTCTCGGCCCTTTGGGCGACGCATTTCAACCGTGGCCTGTCAGTCGACGAGAACAACGCCTATATCGCTTCGGGCGATTGCCGCCTGTTCGCCGTCAACCGCAAGACCGGCGCGCTTGTTTGGGAAGCGGCGGCCTGCGATCCCAAGAAATATTATGGTATCATCGGCGCTCCCCGCATTGGCGGCGGCAAGGTCTTCATCGGTAACACCAATACGGAAATGGGCACCGAGCGCGGTTATGTGGATGCCTATGATGCCGCGACGGGCAAACAGTTGTGGCGCTTCTACACCGTGCCGGGCGATCCCGCCAAGGGGTTCGAAAATGAAGCCATGGAAATGGCGTCGAAGACATGGGGGACGGAATATTGGAAAAAGGGCGTCGGCGCCGGCAATGTCTGGGAATCGATCACTTATGACGACAAGCTGGACCGCGTCTATCTGGGCGTTGGCAATCCCGCGCCCAATCCGCATGAAAAGCGGGTCCCGGACGCAGGCGACGAACTATTTTCCAATTCGATCGTCGCGCTCGACGCCAAGACCGGCAAATATCTCTGGCATTATCACACGACTTCGCCCGACGGGTTCGACGGGGATGCCGTAGGCAATATTTCCATTGCCGACTTGCCCATAGACGGCAGGAACCGCCGGGTGCTGATACAGGCATCGAAGAACGGCTATTTCTACGTGCTCGATCCGGAAACCGGAAAGCTGCTGTCGGCGAAGAATTACGTTCCCAACAACTGGGTGCAGAATATCGACATGAAAACGGGCCGCATGACGATCAAGCCCGAAATGAAATATTGGGAGCATCCTGAGAAGGACCATCTGCTTCAGCCCGGCTTCATGGGCGCGCGGAGCTGGACGCTGATGGCGTATAATCCTGATACGCGCCTTGCCTACATTCCAGCCTTTGTCTGGCCCCGGATCATGCCTGCGAAAAAGCCGGGCGAAGAAAAGCGAACGCCGGAAATCTATCTGGGCAACAATGTGCAATATAAAACTGAAGGCAAGCTGATCGCTTGGGATCCCGTCGCGCAGCGGGAAGTATGGCATGCCGATCAACCTCTGCCGCTCAATGGCGGCGTCCTGACCACAGCAGGAAATCTGGTTTTCCAGGGCACCGTTGATGGCCGGTTCGAAGCTTATTCGGCTAAGGATGGGCGGAAACTATGGTCCTATGATGTGCAGGGCGCGATCCTTGCCGCGCCGGTGACGGTGCGGATCGGCGGAGATCAGTTCGTCCTCGTGCCCGTGGGCGACGGCGGCGCCAATCCTTCCGCTCAGGTTTATGCGCGTTTTACTGCCAATCCAAACTATGAGTCGCCCTCCCGGCTTCTTGCCTTCAAGATCGGCGGCAGTGCCACGCTGGCGCACGGCACGCCGCGCGAGCCGTTGCCAGAACCATTCCGTCCGCGCCAGCCCGAGGCTTTGGCGAAGAAGGGACAGGCGCTTTTCTATGACAATGGCTGCTGGGCCTGCCATGGCTTCAACGCAGAGAAACGCGGAAAGGGCATTCCTGATCTTCGCAGATCGTCGAAGGACACCTTCGACATGATGCCCGACATCGTGATCAAGGGCGCTTTCGCCCAGACCGGCATGCCGTCCTTCCCGCATATGACGAATGAGGACATCGCGGCGATCCAAGCCTTCGTCACCAATCAGGCCTGGGAAGGATATGACGGGCAGAAGAAGAAATAGTCTGTCCTAAAATAATCAAGAAATATTCCTGTGAAGAAGAGGCATATGATGCGCGCGTTTCTCTTATTGTCTTCCGCTTGCCTTCTGTTCGGGGCGTCCGTTGCGTCCGCGCATCCGGCCGATGCGGAACAGGGCGTTCATGTCGCCGCATCGCATCAGAAAGGAGATCATGTCGTGCAGAGCATTCGCAAATTGGGGCCTTTCGCCCTGTCTGTCAGCAATCTGGACCGTTCCGTCGCCTTCTACAAAGCGCTGGGATTCGAGGCCGGTGAAAAATATCCGTTTCCCGTCTCGGCAGCGCATGCGATGGGCGTGACGGGCGCGGATGCCGCCATGGCGATGCAGAAGCTCACGCGTGACGGAGCAGAGGTTCTGCTGCTGGAAATCTCGCCCGCTCCGGCGAAAAAGCCCGCTGACGGCGCCGCGGCGCAATATGGGCTGGCGCATCTGGAACTGCTCGTCAGCGATCTGGACGGCGTCGCGGCGGAGATCCAGCGCATGGGCGGGACGATATTGGAATCGACCCGTTCGCGGCTGACCGACGTCGGACCCAATCCATTGGACATGATCTTTTGCCGCGATCCTGACGGCACGCTCATCGCGCTGGTCGATCCGCATTCATAAGTCATCGCTCACCAAAACAGGGGATTGGGCATTTCCCATCGGAGTATATCCATGAAGTGTTTTTTCATCATTCCCGCAATTATGGCGCTCGGTTTTTCGGGACCTGCCATGGCGCAGGACGCGGCAAAGGGCGGGACGCTGTTTCAGCAGCGTTGCGCCATGTGCCATGCCGCCAAGGCCGGCGCACCCGCCCGCATGGGTCCCAATCTCTTCGGCGTCGTGGGGCGCAAGGCCGGAACGCTGGCCGGATATAATTATTCGCCCGCCATGGCCAAATCGGGACTGGTCTGGAACGAAAAGACGATCGATTCCTATCTCGAACATCCGCGCACGACGGTTGCGGGGAACAAGATGGCCTTCCCCGGCCTCGCCAACGAGCCGGACCGGCAGAATATCGTCGCTTATCTGAAAACGGTCAAATGACTCGTTTCATCCAATAGCAAGGAGTAGAATGATGGAAAGCAATGCCGCAGTCGAGGTGGTCGACAAGGCCTATAAGGCATTGTTGTCGGACGACTTCGAAGGATTCATGAGCGTTTTCGACGATCAGTCCCAGATGATCGAGCCGGACTCCCTTCCCTATGGCGGAACGGCCACGGGCCTTGCTGCCATTCAGGAAAAGGTCGGTGCGCTCATGGCATCCTGGTCCGAATTTCATGCGGAGCTTGTAAGCCTTGCGGGCACGGGCGACACGGTCTTTGCCTTGTGTCAGCTTAAGGCGAAGTCCCAGAAATCAGGGGTCGAAATCAATATGCCCGTTGCGGAAGTCTGGAAAATCCGCTCAGGCAAAGTCGTGTCGTTGCGCCCCTTCTATGCCGACACCGTGGTGTTGAAAGCTGCTCTCGCCTGATTTCAGAAAACTGGGTCGGGTTCCGGGAGTTCCGGAACCCGGCTCGACTGCCGCGCACAATTGCCCTGTTGCCGAGGTCCTTTCCCTGCCTGTAAGTTTTGTCCTCAAACTCTCCATCAGCTCGTCGACGGCGTCCGGCGCGTTCGCGCATACCGTCCCGGAGACATGCCGGTCCACGATTTGAAGGCACGCGACCAGGTCGTTTCATCGGCGTAACCCAGCGTGGCGGCAATATCCGCCATCTTGGTCCGCCGCCCGCTATGCATCAGCGATCTTGCCAGTCTTTCCCGATGCTGCCTGACGATCTCCTGGAAACTGGTATTTTCGTTGGCAAGATGCCGTTGCAGGCTGCGAACGGACATGTTGAGATGCCGGGCGATCATGGCAATGCCGAAACCCGGCCGCACCAGATTGTTCATCACCGCCAGCGATGCCCGATGCGATACGGTGCAGGACTGCTCCATATCGTCCCTCAGCTCACGCAGATATTCGATGATGAGGTCCACCATCTTTCCACCCGCATGAGGATTGATCCGGTCGAGGTCGTTCTTGCGGATGACGATCTGGCTTATGGCATGATCGAAGAAAACCGGCGCACGGAAAATCCGTTCGTAAATCGCCGGAGAGGCAGGCGCTCCATGCTCGAAATGGACCTCGATGGGATTCCATTCTCCGCCCATCCTTGACCGGATCAGGCTGCACAACACCGCCAGCGTATATTCATTGTCCTGCCGGGCCAGTTCGGGATCGATATCGTCTATCCTGTATATGACACTCCAGTCATCGCCATGGGGGATCAGGTCGATCTGCGTCTTTTCCTGAAAGGAAGCGGTCGCGTCTGCGAAATTCCTGATGGCTTCGCGCAAGGTGCCCGCGAACAGGAAAAGCTGGCTCAGGATCGGTCCAGCCGCAGGTTGCCGCATCGCGCCGAGGCGCAAGCCGATATGCGGGTCGCCAATGGCTTGCGCGACCTGATGCGTGAAAGTGAGGAAGGCGTCGATCGGGAGCCTTTCCAGCGGATTGGTCAGATCGGCCTCTTGCAAGCCGGGCAGGGAAAGCAGATTGCGGGTCGGGATGTTCCTGTCATCCAGGATCGCGAGATAAGGTTCCATGAGTTGCACGCGAAGCGCGGGCGCCTTTTTGGCGTTCATTCGATCCTCATCCCGGCGCGGACCCGCATTTTCGGAAGCATGATGCCCGCCCATGTGGTGGCAGCACCATGCTTTCCTTTTGCAGAATGGCGCAGTCCTTACAGGCTGCCGTCCTGTAATTCTTTCGATAGCTGCTCGACCGCAAGGGCCAGCGTGTCGACCATGGCGCGAACATCGTCTTCGGTCATGATATAGGGCGGACACAGGGCGAGGACGTCGCCGTTCATCGCGCGCAATATCACGCCATTTTCCTCGCAGATCGTCTGAAGCCTCTGGGCGACCTTGCGCTTGGGATCGAAACCCTTGCGCGCCGCCTTGTCGGACGCGAGTTCGATCGCGCCCAGGAAGCCCTGGCAACGGACATCGCCCACCAGCGGGTGATCGGAGAAATGCTTCCGCAGCCCGTCGCCCATCGCCTTGCCCAGCTTGCGGACATGGTTCACCACGTCCATTTCCTCATAGATATTGAGCGTCTCGAGCGCGACCGCCGCGCCCACCGGATGTCCGAAATAGGTCAGGGAGTGGGCGAAGCCGCCGATTTCATGGGCGCGTTCGTTGATAACGTCCGCGATCTCCTTGCTGAACAGCAGCGCGCTGAACGGGATATAGCCTGAAGTCAGCCCCTTTGCGGTGGTCATGATGTCGGGCGTCATGCCGACGGCCTGGCTGCCCCAATATTCTCCGACGCGGCCATAGCCGCAGACGACCTCGTCCACCACCAGCAGCACATCATAACGCCGCAGCACTTCCTGCATCTTCTCCACATAAGTGCGAGGCGGGTTGACCACGCCGCCGGCGCCCGTCACCGGCTCCATCCACATGGCGGCGAACGTGTCCGGCCCTTCCCGTTGGATCAGATCCTCCAACTCCTTGGCGCAACGAGTCGAGAATTCCTCCTCGGTTTCGCCGGGAAGGCCGTGTTTGTAGAAATGCGGCTCCATGACATGGTGAAACCTGTCCAATGGAACGTCGAAACTTTGATGGTTATAGTTGATGCCGGTCAGCGAAGCGGTGGCGACCGTGACGCCATGATAACCGTTCACCCGACCGATGATCTTCTTCTTCTCCGGCCTGTTGCGGGCATTATTATAATACCAGATCAGCTTGATGGCCGTGTCGTTCGCCTCCGATCCGGAATTGGCGAAAATGGCCTTGTCCATCTGCGGCGGTGCTACGGAAAGCAGCTTGGCGGCGATTTCGATCAACCTCGGGTGCGTCTTATAGGACGAACTTTGGTAGAAGGGTAGTTCCTTGAGCTGCTTGTAGGCGGCATCGGCCAGTCGATCGCAACTGAAACCCAAAGTGTTGCACCAGAGTGCGGAAACCCCATCGACATAGGATTTGCCGTTCTCATCGTAAACATGGATGCCATCGCCTTTGGAGATGACCGATATGCTTTGCTCGCTCTTCGGGTCGTTGTGCGGGAACATGATATGTTCTTTCCCGCCGGTGGCGAAGTAGTTGTGCAAAACCTTATTCATTGCGCTCTCCAAGCATTTGACTGCGTTATACCGATGTTACATCCCGGCCGCAGGGCCTTACAATGTTATCACGGATATAGAGGAAATCCGACGCGGATACAAAGCATTCAAAATGGCTTTTTGCGCCAAAAAATTTGCCTTATGCGCCATTTGGGAATGGAAATTTTATCATTATAAAACAATGGAATAAATATAAATATGAAGAATCCGGAACCCGGTCGAGTGAGATGCTGGCCATTTTCATGCCATTTTGCGGGGCGAGGGGAGGGTGGAAAAAACGTGACTCAGGTGGGATTTGTAAGGCCGGTTTTTGATTGATTCGGTTTGATGTGAAGATGGGCCTTTTCCTGATTTGCGATGTTCCACAAAGAAGTAGTATCTAATACCATGTAAAATAATGGTTTTTTGCTGAAAGCCAGTTGCTTGACAGCGGTGCCGCTTTCGATGATTATGATGTGATAACACAATAAATATAACCACCTCGATTCATGCCTCTGTGACCAAGAGGGGAGGGATTGTGATTGCATGAAGCGGGGGCCTGCATATCGGGTTGGGTCGAGCTTTGGCCGCATATCGTGGCGAAGCATTATCATCGATAAATAATCTTCATGATCAACGATATCTGGGGATTCAATTTTCAGGGAAAGGGGAGCCTATCATGAGCCGGAATCGTAACAAAAATATGCGTATCCGTACCTCTTCATCATTTGTGGCGGTTGGCCTGATTATTTCTGGATTGGCATCGAATACTGCCCTGGCGCAGAGTGGTGCGCGATCCGCGTCCGAAGGGGCGATGAGCGATATTATCGTCACCGCGCAAAGGCGCGAGCAGTCCATTCAGGATGTCGGCGTTTCCATCACTGCTATTGGGGCGGAATCGTTGCGGCAGTTCGCGATGCAGGATTCGACGGAAATCGTGCGGCAGACGCCCAATATCGTCTTCGCGGGCGGCACCAATTCCGCCTTCCTCACCATTCGCGGCGTGTCCCAGACGGATTTCGGCACCCATCAGGAAGCGCCGAACGCGGTCTATCTGGACGATGTCTATGTCGCGTCGCCCGCTGCGGTGACCTTCGGCCTCTACGATATGCAGCGCGTGGAAGCGCTTCGCGGTCCGCAAGGCACCCTGTTTGGCCGCAATTCGACGGGCGGGCTGGTGCATTACATCACGGCGCGGCCGACTGAAGAACTGTCGGGTTTCGTGGACGCGCAATATGGCTCTTTTAATCGCTTGAGGGTCGAAGGCGCGGCCGGTGGATCGCTGACCCAGGGGTTGCGCATCAGGCTGGCCGGCCTCATCGATACCGATGAAGGGTCGTTCAAGAATCTGCTGCCGGGCTACAAGGACGGAAACAACCGGCATTTCCGGGGCGGACGCGGGCAGATCGCCGCGGATCTGGGGCCGGATTTCGAAGCGCTGGTTTCCGTCACCTATAATGAGGAAAAGAGCCGCGGCGGCAAATATCACCACCGCTCCGCTTATAACGATCCTACCACCGGCGATCATCTCTTCCTACCGCGTGACGTGGATTATTATGGCACGGGTCCGGGCGCCGATATGTTCGGCTATCTGGGGCCCAAGGATGGCAATAAGGGCGAGTTCACCGACGAAGCCGGCATCGACAAGCGGTTTGTTTCCGCAACCTTCCAGCTATCCGGGAAGATCGGCGAAGCGTCTCTTGTCTCCATCACTAATTATAACAGCTTCAAATCCCGTTACCGGGAAGATTGCGATGGCCGCCCCGATCAGGTTTGCCGTTATATCACTGGCGCGAAGCCTCGGCAGTGGTCGCAGGAAATTCGTCTGAACGGCGATGCCGGTAATCTTAACTGGACAGTGGGTGCCTATTATCTGAGTATCAAGGCGGACTATAGTTCTTATTTCGATCTGCCTTATTTTTCTGGAACACCATATTATTTTGCAATTATTAATGATTATGCTCAAAAAACAAAGAACTATGCAGCCTTTGCGCAAGGCGAATATGCCTTTTCCGATGCGTTCAAATTGATTGTGGGCGGTCGCCTCAATCATGAAAAGAAAGAATTCTCTACGATTGTCGATGACCTCACGACGGGTTCGCCGGTGGAGATCGATCGCTTTGATACTGCTACCGTCGGTTCTCTTGCAAAGATCAAGAAGACGGACTGGGCCGGAAAGGTGGAACTCGATTATAAACCCAACAGGGATACGCTGGTTTATGCCAGTGTCAGCCGGGGCATTCGCGGTGGCGGGTTCAATGCCGTTTCCACGACGCCCATTGCCCATGAAAACATTCCGTTCGGGAACGAAACGATCGTCGCATATGAACTGGGGACAAAGATCGGCTTCATGGGAGGGCGCTCCTATCTGAATCTGGGCGGTTTCTACTATGACTATAGCGATTTCCAGGCTTTCGATTTCCGGGGACTTGCCGGTTTCGTGAGCAATTACGATGCCCGCATGTATGGCGCGGAAGCGGAATTGTCCGTCGAGCCTTTCGATAAGTTCCTCATCAAGCTGGGCGGTTCCTATAACAATGCCAAGGTGAAAGGCCTTTTCGTGCGCGGCGAAACGCGGGATGTCCCTCCCACTATGGCGCCCAAATGGACCGCGAACGGCTTGATCCGCAAGGAATGGGCGGTCGGATCCGGTTCCTTCGCCGCTCTTTGGGACTTCAACTATCTGAGTTCCCGCTATAGTTCGCTGTCCATGCAGAATGTCCTGCGCTTGAAGTCCAGCTTCGTTCACAATGCCCGCATAAGCTATAGCGGTAACGATGGGCAGTGGGAACTCTATGGCTTCGTGAAGAATATCTCCAACGTCGACAGAAGGTCTTTCGCCTATGACCTTACCAGCGATTTCGGCATGGTTGCCGAAGTCTATGATCGCCCGCGCGAATTTGGTGTCGGCGCGAGATTTACCTTCTGAAACGCGGTTGAACCATCGGAGGAGGCGCGCGGCCTCCTCCGCCAACGGTCAGGATAAAGACGATGACGAGAAGAATGCGGCTGATCGGCTTCAACATGGTCAGCCCCAGCGCTCACCATCATGGCATGTGGCTGCACCCGGAAACGCAGAACGACCTTCTCAATCCGGAGCGCTACGAAAAATTCGCGCGGACGATGGAGGAGGGGTTCTTCGACGGTCTTTTCTTCGCGGACAGCGTCGCGCTATTCGGCGGCGGCGATCCGAATAGCGTCGAACTGAGCAAGGGCGTCCAGGTGGGGTTGCTCGACCCGCTGGCGCTGATCGCCATCATGGCGCGCGCCACCAAGCATATCGGGCTGGGCGCAACCATCTCCACCAGCTTCCTGCCGCCCTATCAACTGGCCCGCAGCCTCGCGACGCTGGATGTGCTGAGCGGAGGGCGCATCGCCTGGAACGTGGTGACATCCTCTTCGCAGGCGGAGGCGCGCAACTTCGGCATGGACGATCTTTTGCCGCGCGACGAGCGATATGACCGGGCGGACGAGGTTCTGGAAGCCTGTTGCGCGCTGTGGAACAGTTGGGAAGACGGCGCTTTCCAGATGGACAAACGCACCGGCGTCTGCATCGACCCCAAAAAGGTGCACAGGGTCGATTTCAAGGGGAAATATGTTTCCACCGCCGGTCCCCTGAACGTGCCGCGCTCGCCGCAAGGCAGGCCGGTCATCATGCAGGCGGGGGCTTCGGAGCGGGGCAGGGAGTTCGCCGCCAAATGGGCGGAGATCATCTTCACCTTCCAGCATGACGTCGACAGCATG
>JASGDV010000251.1:0-44065 GCA_049841255.1 Sphingobium sp. | reverse complement strand
GGTAACGAGAAGATTAGCCATTGTCCTTGAGGTCTTTCAGAAAAGAGCGCAGGTTTTCGCGCCAGTGCACCGCAGTCAATCCCGTCAGTGCAAGTGTGGATCGTTTGTCCAGCACGGAAAAGGCAGGGCGCCGCGCAGGCGTGGGATAATCCTCCGTCGCGATGGGCAGTATGGGGATCGCGCTCTTCAACAGGCCGATGGTGCAGGCCTCCTCCTGGATTGCCACTGCGAAATCATACCAACTGGCGACCCCGGCATCGCTATAATGATAAAGACCCCGCGCCTTCTTCATCGCCAGAATCCAGATCGCCCGGGCTAGGGAAGGGACATAAGTGGGCGTACCGATCTGGTCCGCCACCACGCGAATCTCGGGACGTTCGGTCATCAGGCGCAACATGGTGCGGACGAAATTACCTCCATTCCGGCCATAGACCCACGCCGTCCGCACGATCAGGGCATCCGGCCCGGCCAGCCTTTCGCCCTCCAACTTGCTGCGGCCATAGACACCCAACGGGTTGGGTGGAGAATCGGGAGCATAAGGTGTGCTAGATCGACCATCGAAAACGAAATCGGTCGACACGTGGACGAACTGGCTGCCTGCCGCCCGCGCGGCATCGGCCAATGTCCGCACCGCCAAGGCATTGATGGCGAAGGCCGCTCGTTCCTCGCTTTCGGCCCGGTCGACTGCCGTATAGGCGCCAGCATTCAGAAGAAGGTCGGGCGATACGGCAAGCACTTGCGCCCGTGTCTTTTCCGCATCCGTGATGTCGAGCGATTGCCGATCGCAGCATAACAATTTCCAGCCTTCAGGAGCGGTGGCTGCCAATGCCTGTCCCAATTGCCCTCCGGCTCCCACGATCATCGCCTTCATAAGAAGGCCTCGATCTCCGACAGTCTTTTGCCTGCCTTGTCCTTCGCCGATAACTGCGGCTCGATCCCGTCGAGAGGCCAATCAATCCCGATGGTCGAGTCGTTCCAGAGAAGCGAATGTTCATGTTCGGGATCATAGAAATCGGTGCATTTGTAGAGAAAGTCGGTGCCATCCTGCAAGGTTACGAAGCCATGAGCGAAGCCTGGTGGGACCCAAAACATGCGCCTGTTTTCCGCCGACAGTTCCACGCCCACCCATCGACCGAAATGGGGCGAGGACCGCCGGACGTCGACTGCCACGTCCCACACCTTGCCCGCCACCACGCGGACCAGCTTGCCCTGCGGATTGGGATTCTGGAAATGAAGACCACGCAATACGCCCTTCGCAGAGCGGCTGTGGTTGTCCTGCACGAAATCGAGGTCCAGTCCGGCCTCACGAAAGTGGCGGGCATTCCAGCTTTCCAGGAAAAAGCCACGGTCGTCGCCGAACAGTTGTGGTTCGATGATGAGGAGCTCCGGGATAGCGGTGGGAATGATGTTCATCCGGCCGCCCCCTGCCCGGCCAGCAGAGTCATCAGATATTCGCCATAGCCACTTTTTCTAAGGCTGGTGGCCAGCCGCTCAAGCTGTTCATCGCCAATATAGCCCATTCGCCATGCGATTTCTTCCGGACAGCAGATTTTCAAACCCTGCCGCTCTTCCATCAACCGCACATAGAGCGCCGCGTCCATCAAGGATTCATGCGTTCCCGTATCCAACCATGCATATCCACGGCCCATCAGTTCAACAGACAACTCACCCGCTTCCAGATACAGCCGATTGAGATCCGTGATTTCCAGCTCGCCTCGGTCAGACGGCTTGATCGTCTTCGCCCGGTCGACGGCCTGACCATCATAGAAATAAAGACCCGTCACTGCATAGTTGGATCGGGGATGGGTGGGTTTTTCCTCCAACCCCTCGGCATGGCCGGAGGCGTCGAAGGACACGACGCCATAGGCCGACGGATTCTTCACATAATAACCGAAGATGGTCGCGCCGTTTTCGCGCGCGGCGGACATGCTCAACATATCTGCGAAGCCATGGCCATAAAAGATGTTGTCGCCTAGGACGAGCGCCGACGGCTTGTCCTGTACGAAGTCCGCGCCGATATGATAAGCCTGCGCCAGTCCTTCTGGCCTGGGTTGCGTCGCATATTGGATAGAGAGTCCCAGGTCCGATCCATCGCCCAGCAATTGGGCGAAAGCGGCGCTGTCATTGGGCGTCGTGATGACCAATACGTCCCTTATGCCCGCCAGCATCAACGTGGACAGCGGATAATAAATCATCGGTTTGTCATAAACCGGCATCAACTGCTTCGACACGCTTCTGGTGAGCGGATGAAGCCTGGTTCCAGACCCTCCCGCCAATATGATTCCCTTGCGCAAGGTCAAATCCTTCATTCCCCGAAGAAAGCCGTGCCATCTGTAGCTGGCTTGCCCGGCCCCCTGTTCAACTCACCCGCATCTGCAGCGCGTTATGCACTTCATTGGCTTCCGCCACCGAATCATAAAAAGTCAATGTGCCGCCATAGAGGACCGCCCCTTTGGTACAGTAATGCTCCAAAGTGTAGGGATCGTGGGATACCATGATGAGCGTTCCATTTTTACGCCTTTCCTGTAATGCTTCCTCGCTCTTCTGGCGGAAACGGGCGTCGCCTGCCGCCGTGACTTCGTCGATCAGATAGCAATCGAACTGGATGGCCAGCGATGCTCCAAATGCAAGGCGCGCCACCATGCCTGCGGAATAAGTGGATACGGGCTGGTCCATATAAGGGCCGAGTTGCGCAAATTCCTCAACGAAATCGAGCACCTGCTGAACATCATATTGATAGATCCGGGCGATAAAACGAACATTGTCCGATCCGGTGAGACTTCGATCGAAAGTCGATGTATATCCCAGCGGCCAAGACGTCGTCATGGTCTTGTGGATACGGCCCGAAGTTGGATGCTCTACCCCCGCAAAAAGGCGCATCAGCGTTGATTTGCCTGCGCCGTTCGCCCCGCAAATGCCAATGCTGTCGCCACGATTCACCTGAAAGCTGAGATTATTGAAAACCGTGCGCGTAAGGTGATGGCGCTGATAGATTTTGGTCACATTTTCAAACTGAATCATACGTGCAATCCGTCATGGCGTTCCGTGTGCCTGTCAACTATATTATGGTTTGCGGCCAGTGTCCTGTATGCCAAAGACATAGGATGTGCGATCAGATTGATGTCACCTTGGCCATGGACGGCCGGATGCTGGAAAGGGAAGGATCGGGCATCGCAACCTATGCTAGAAGCCTTTGGAAGACGCAACAGCGCCTTTCCCCCTGTCCGATCCGCCTGATGGACGATAGCTGCACCAAAAACCCCAAGCCCGTTTCTTCCCTGGAACGCATATGCCGATGGGGAAGAGCAGCAATGGTTCGTGGCCCTGTCGACCTCAATTCGGGGGGGCGGAAGGACTACCTCACATTCCATGGCTCCGATATATACCGGCTGGCTCACGTCCGCTTCCGGCAAAGCGGCAGCTTTCTCAGTCTGAGGCCGCCTAGGCCAGGCGGCATCATGCACTGGAGCCTGCCTTTGCCGATCCGAATGGAAGGTTGGCTAAACCTCTATACGATTCATGATGCCATACCTCTTATTCATCCGGAACTGACACCCATGAACGGCAAGCATTATGGGAGACTGCTGTCACGGCTCATCGCCAATGCCGATCATATCGTCACGGTATCGGAACAGGCCCGTGCGGACATTCGCATGGCGATCGGCTGCGATTCCAACCGGATCAGCAATTGCGGGATTGCCGTCCAGCCTGCCGATCCCGACGGCGCAGCCTTGCCCTTTAATTTGCGAACCGGGCGTTTTCTTCTGTTCATCGGGTCGGACGACCCCCGAAAGAATGTGGAGCGGCTGGTCCAGGCCTATCAGTTGGCGGATTGCACCATGCCCCTGTTGCTGGTGGGGCCGCATGCCGGATTCATTGATGAGCAGACGGGCATCTTCTGCCTTCCGTCCGATCAGTCCGCGTCTTATCTGTCGACCCTCATCACGCAGGCCCGCGCCCTTTTGCTGCCATCGCTGGCGGAAGGCTTTGGCCTTCCCATTGTGGAGGCGATGGCCTTGGGGACGGCGACGCTGAGTTCAGACCGGGGAGCCATGGCGGAGATCGCCGGAGGCGCATCCCTTTCCGTCTCTCCCGATGATGTGTCAAAAATCGCGGAGGGCATTCGTCGACTGGTCCGCGATGACGATCTGGTGGCCCGCCTCATTCACCTAGGGCAGATGAGAGCCGCTGCCTTTTCCCCAGATAATTTTGCAAAGCGCCTTCACGCGCTTTATGGCGCACTTCTTCCCCGTCTGGCGGAGACCCGATGACCGACCCTATGCCGACCGACCGTTCCCTTCGCATTGCCATCGACGGTTATAATTTCGCCATGCCCAAAGGAACGGGAGTCGCCACCTATGGCATGACCCTCGCACGCGTTCTGCAGGGCATGGGCCACCGGGTCGAAGGTGTTTTTGGGTTGGATGTCGGCCAAAACCCGGACACCCGCGAGGTAATGTTCTACGACCATCTGGGACGCGAGCGGCAGGAAAATAAATCGCAGGCGCGGGCGCGCGTGCGGCGGAACAAGCTGCAGGCGTTCCGCCGCCCCCGTCTGGTCGACGTGCCTATCACCAACCGCGTGGAAAAGCAGGCATTCAAGGACAGACTTCCCCAATTCGATCGCCTGTGGTCCGCGCCTTACCTATTCGAAGCAGCGCACTGGCATCTGCATTATTTCAAGTCGTTCCTGACCATCCATATGGCTGATCCGCCCGACATCATGCATTGGACCTATCCCATTCCAGCACGGATGGCGGGCACCAAGAATATCTATACGCTGCATGATCTGGTGCCCTTACGGATGCCCTATGCGACGATGGACTTCAAACATCTCTATCATCGGCTGGTTCGCCAATGCGTGATGGAGGGTGACCGCATCTGCACGGTTTCGGAAGCCAGTAAGCAGGACATATTGGATCATTTCCCCGTCCCCGAGGAAAAGGTTTTCAACACCTATCAGATCAGCCCCATTCCGGAAGAAGTACTGGACAGCGATCCGGAACGGGATGCCCAGATGATCGACGGCCTGTTCGGCCTCAAGCCCAAAAGCTATTTCCTTTTCTTCGGCGCACTCGATCCGAAGAAGAATATCGGACGGATCATCGAGGCCTATCTGACGAGCCATTCCGCGTCCCCCCTCGTCATCGTAGGTGCGAGAGACTGGGGAATGGCGGGTGAAAAGAGTGCGCTGGGCAATGGAGTCCAAGTCTATGGCCATTCGGTATCTGGCCGGATCATGCAGCTCGACTACATGCCCCGTGCTCTGCTGTTCCGGCTGATCCGCACTGCGCGAGCAGTGCTTCTCCCTTCGCTTTTCGAAGGATTCGGTTTGCCCGCACTGGAAGCCATACAACTGGGTACGCCTGTCATCGCTTCGAATACCAGTTCACTGCCCGAAGTGGTCGGCAAAGCGGGATTGTTAGTGGATCCCTATAGTGTCAGTGACATCGCTAATGCTATCGAAAGGTTGGATCGGGACGAAATCATTCGCGAACAGCTGGTTGCAGCCGGTCCTGAACAAACTGCTAAATTTTCAGAAGACAATTATCGTGATCAGCTTATGGCGCTTTACAGCAGCACACTTGGACATTGAAAATCCGCGGCGAGGGAGTCGGGCGGGCTTAGCGGCCGCTCGCGCTTACCTGCTCCGACACGCCTTACGGCTTCTTAAACGTCTTGATGCGGTTAGCTGACTGCTTCCGCATGCTTATCCGGGATGTCGACCTCAAGAGTTAAAGGCGAAAACTGACGGAAACACGGGAACGGGTAGGGGGATCGAACCCGCATCAATGGCGATTGGCAGTAGACTCCTATCTGCACAGGAGCACGAATCCTCCTGAACAGCACCGTCTCTAGAACCGCCCCGGCACCATCATCTCTTCGGGCACCGGATGCCGGATATAGTCGGTATGGCGCACCCGGTCGGGCAGCGTCACCGGACTCCTCGGCACGTCCTCATAGGGAATCTGCTCCAGCAGATGCGCGATGCAGTTGAGCCGCGCCCGTTTCTTGTCGACGGCCTCGACCACCCACCATGGCGCTTCGGGGATATGGGTGCGCTCCAGCATCGCTTCCTTGGCGCGCGTATAATCCTCCCACCGCCGCCGCGACTCCACGTCCATGGGCGAGAGTTTCCATTGCTTGAGCGGATCGTGAATCCGCATGTTGAAGCGGAACTGCTGCTCGTCGTCGGTGATGGAGAACCAGTATTTGATGAGGATGATGCCCGACCGCACCAGCATCCGCTCGAATTCGGGGACGGAGCGGAAGAATTCCTCCACCTCATCCTCGGTGCAGAAACCCATGACCCGCTCGACGCCTGCGCGGTTGTACCAGCTCCGGTCGAACAGCACGATTTCGCCCGCCCCCGGTAGATGCGCGGCATAGCGCTGGAAATACCATTGCGTGCGTTCGCGCTCGTTGGGCGCGGGGAGGGCGGCGACGCGGCAGACGCGCGGATTGAGCCGCTGCGTGATCCGCTTGATCGCGCCGCCCTTGCCCGCCGAATCGCGTCCTTCGAAGATCACGACGACCTTCAGCCCCTTGTGCACCACCCATTCCTGAAGCCGCACCAGCTCATGCTGCAACCGGAACAACTCCCGGAAATAGACGCGTCGCTCCAGTTGCTCGCGCTCGGGATGGTCCTCCATCTCCGCGAACATGGTTTCAAGGCGGCTTTCATCGATCTCCATCTCCAGTTCCTCGTCGAAACTGTCGGCGATCTCCTCCTTCACCCGGTCCATGGAGAAGGTGGAAGCGGGATTGTCGGTAAAGGTCATGAGCGGGGCTTCCGTGAAAAGTCACGGTTCGCATGCCATCCTATCATGACATTATGTTGACGATGGACAAGTGCGGCGGCGCGGGCTTTAAGGGCAATCGATGAAGACCATCGTCGACGCCAGCAACGCCCTCAGCGAAGGGCTCGCCGCCATCAGGACCGAATTTCAGGTCGATGCCTCCTTCCCGCCCGAAGTGCTGGCCGCCGCAGAGCAAGCCGCCGCCCGCGCCCCGAACCCCCATGTGGACCGCACCGACGCGCCCTTCGTCACGCTCGATCCCGCGACCTCGACCGATCTCGATCAGGCTTTCTGGATCGAGCCGTCCGGCGACGACCTGCTGCTGCATTACGCCATCGCCGACGTGGCCTGGTTCGTCGAGGATGGCGGCGCCATCGATGCCGAGGCATGGCGGCGGGGCGAGACGCTCTATCTGCCCGACGGCAGGGCCGGCCTCTATCCCCCGCTGCTGAGCGAAAAGGCGGCGAGCCTGCTGCCCGACGGTTCCCGTCCCGCCATCATCCTCACCGTCCGCGTCGATCCGGCGGGCGCGGGCCGTCTGGACGGAGCCGAGCGCGCCGTCATCCGCAGCCGCGCCAAGCTCGCCTATGACAGCGTCCGCCCCTCCGACCTGCCGCCCGCCTTCGGGGAACTGGCCCGCCGCGTTCAGGCCGCCGAAGCGCAAAGGGGCGCGGCCCGCGTCGACCCGCCCGAACAGGAAGTCGACGCTCTGCCCGATGGCCGCTTCGCGCTCTCCTTCCGCCCGCGCCTTCAATCCGAAGCCGACAATGCGGCCCTGTCGCTCGTCACCAATCTCGCTGTGGCCGACATGCTTCAGGCGCATGGCACCGGCCTGTTCCGCGTCATGGCGGAGCCGGACGAAAAGGCCGTCCAGCGCCTGCGCCTCAGCGCCAGGGCCCTGGGCGTGGCATGGCCCGACGCCCTGCCGCTCCCGGATTTCGAGCGCACCCTGGTTTCCAGCGATCCCCGGCAGGCCGCCCTCATGACGGCGATTCGGCGCGCGGGACCGGGGGCGTCCTATGCCCCTTATCGCGCGGGCGAGACGCCGTGGCACGCCGCCATGGCCGCGACTTACGCCCATGCGACCGCGCCACTGCGCCGTCTGGCCGACCGCTATGTCCTGCGCGCCGTGCTGGAAATCGCCAACGGCCGCCCGGTGCCGGAGGCCGTCACGCAGGCTTTTGAGGCTCTCCCCGCCGTCATGGCCCGCGCCGACGCCCGCGCGGGCCGGATCGAGCGCGCCGTGATCGACCTGGCCGAAACCGTGCTGCTCGGCGGGCGGGAAGGCGATCTGTTCCGCGCCGTCGTCATCGAAGCCGACGAGCGCGGCGCGAAGGTCCAGCTCCGCGACTATCCGGTGATCGCCCGCCTGCCGGGCGACGGCATGACGCCCGGCGCCCTCGCCGACATGCGGCTGGTGACCGCCGACTCCGCCCGCCGCACCCTCACTTTCGAACGCGCCGAGCCTGTGGCCGCCTGAAGCGCGCTTCGCGGGCGGGCCGTCACGCCTGCCCGACTGCCGCTTCGTCCTGCCGCCGCACGCGATGGGACGGCATGTCGTCGATCCGGCTGGTGATCTCATTCTCCGCCTTGGCCTGCCGCACATTGCTGCCCGCCGGTACGCTCTGCGTCAGCCAGACATTGCCGCCGATCACCGATCCGCTGCCCACGATCACCCGCCCCAATATCGTCGCTCCGGCATAGATCACCACATGGTCTTCGATCACCGGATGGCGCGGGCGCGCTTTCTCCAGCCATCCCGCCTCGTCCGCCGGAAAGCTCCGCGCGCCCAGTGTCACGCCCTGATACAGCCGCACATGGTTGCCGATGATCGCCGTCTCGCCCACCACCACGCCGGTGCCATGGTCGATGAAGAAATGATGCCCGATGCGCGCGCCCGGATGGATGTCGATCCCGGTCTTGGAATGGGCGACCTCCGAAATGATCCGTGCCACCAGCGGCGCGCCCAGCCCGTGCAGTTCATGCGCCAGCCGATGATGGATGATCGCGAGGATGGAAGGGTAGCAGATCAGCACCTCGTCCACGCTGCGCGCCGCTGGATCGCCCGTGAAGGCCGCCTCGACATCGGTGTCCAGCAGCACGCGCAATTCGGGCAACCCCGCAGCGAACGCGCCGATGATGCGCGCCGCCTCCGCATCCAGTTGCTCTGCCGAACCGTTCGGAAAGGCATAATGCTGTTCCAGCCGGATCTGCCCGTAAAGCCGGCTGAGCGACGTCTGGAGCGTCTCGGCGACGAAGGCGTCCTCATTGTCGATCCGCACGAAGCTCGGCCCCAGCCGCAGCGGGAACAGCGCCCCGCACAGCGACATCATGATCTTCGATATGTCGCCGCGCGACGGGAAGCCGACGCCGCCATATTCGCTATGATGCCGCTGCTCCTGCCGCCACCGCGCCCGCGCCGCCGCCAGATCGCGGACCAGCCCGTCAATGTCCCAATAATGCCCGTCGCCGGGAGAAGAGGGGAGGGGAATGTCGTCGCTCATATGCCTGCCATGTCCGTTCCTGCCTTTCCCCCGCGAGGGCGAAGGCCTTCGCAAGCCATGACCCGCGGTTGCCTTAAAGTCTACTCAATAAATAGAGATAAATTCTTGAGGCCCGGACAGCTATGCTTCTCATCGCTTCCGCGCGGGCGTGAAGCTTCTCCGGCCGACCGCATGTCCCGTAAACCGCATCTGCAATTGGCCGTTTCCCGCCTCTTACGTCCTGCCTCCCCAACAAAAAAGCCCGGCCGCTTGCGCAGCCGGGCTTTCCTTTTCGCGATATAACAGCGATCAGGCGCTGTAATACATGTCGAATTCGACCGGCGAGGGGGCCATTTCCCAGCGGTAGACTTCGGGCCACTTGAGTTCCAGATAGGCTTCGATCTGGTCCTTGGTGAACACGTCGCCCTTCAGCAGGAAGTCGTGGTCCGCGGCCAGCGAGTTCAGCGCTTCACGCAGCGAACCGCAGACAGTCGGCACCTGGCTCAGTTCCTCGGGTGGCAGGTCGTAGAGATTCTTGTCCATCGCGCCACCCGGATGGATCTTGTTCTCGATCCCGTCGAGGCCCGCCATCAGGAGCGCGGCGTAGCACAGATAGGGGTTCGCCATCGCGTCGGGGAAGCGGAACTCCACGCGCTTCGCCTTGGCGCCCGCACCGTAAGGAATACGGCAGGAGGCCGAACGGTTGCGCGCCGAATAGGCGAGCAGGACCGGCGCTTCGAAGCCCGGCACCAGGCGCTTGTAGCTGTTGGTGGTCGGGTTGGTGAAGGCATTGAGCGCCTTGGCGTGCTTGATGACGCCGCCGATGAAGTAGAGGCACATTTCGCTGAGGCCCGCATAGCCTTCGCCCGCGAACAGCGGCTTGCCGCCGTCCCAGATCGACATATGGGTGTGCATGCCCGACCCATTGTCCTGCGCGATCGGCTTGGGCATGAAGGTCGCGGTCTTGCCGTAAGCCTGCGCGACCATCTGCACGACATATTTGTAGATCTGCATCCGGTCGGCGGTCTGGGTCAGCGTGCCGAAGGTGAGGCCCAGTTCATGCTGCGCGGCTGCAACTTCATGGTGATGCTTGTCGCAGGGCAGGCCCATCTCGAGCATGGTCGTGACCATCTCGGCACGGATGTCGGTGCACGGGTCGACCGGTGCGACGGGGAAGTAACCGCCCTTGGCGCGCGGACGGTGGGCGAGGTTGCCGCCCTCATATTCGCGGCCGGTGTTGGTCGGCAGCTCGACATCGTCGATCTTGTAGAAGGACTCATTATAGTCCGAGTTGAAGCGGACGTCGTCGAACATGAAGAATTCGGCTTCCGGGCCGACATAGACGGTGTCGCCGAAACCGGCGGACTTCACGAACGCCTCGGCGCGCTTGGCGGTCGAGCGGGGGTCGCGGGCATAAAGCTCGCCCGTGTCCGGCTCCACGATGTCGCAGAACAGGATCAGCATCGGCGTCGCGCTGAACGGATCGACATAGACGGCGTCGAGGTCGGGCTTCAGGATCATGTCCGACTCGTTGATCGCCTTCCAGCCTTCGATCGACGAACCGTCGAACATCAGGCCCTCGTTCAGCTCATCCTCGCCCAGCACGGTCGAAACCATGGTCAAGTGCTGCCACTTGCCCTTGGGATCGGTGAAGCGCAGATCGACCCACTCGATCTCCTTTTCCTCGATCATCTTGAGGATGTCTTTCGGCGTGTTGGCCATGTGAACTTGCCCTTCTTTCGTCAATATCGTTGATGCCGATGCCCGCCGACCCCCTGGATTGAAGGCGGGAATGTCCGATGAAAATCAGATGGCGTCGCTGTCGCGCTCGCCGGTGCGGATGCGGACCGCGCCCTCGATGGGGGAGATGAAGATCTTGCCGTCGCCGATGCGCCCTGTCTGCGCGGCCGACGAGATCGCCTCCACCACCCGGTCGGCCATCGTGTCGTCGACGACGACTTCCAGCTTCACTTTGGGCAGGAAGTCGACGACATATTCCGCGCCGCGATAGAGTTCGGTATGCCCCTTCTGGCGGCCAAAGCCCTTCGCTTCGGTGACGGTGATGCCGGACACGCCCACTTCGTGCAGCGCTTCCTTCACCTCGTCCAGCTTGAACGGCTTGATGATCGCTTCGATCTTTTTCATCTCAAAAAAATCCCACCAGACGCATTTTACGAAGGGGAAGGCCCTTCGCTCCCGACTTTCGAGTGACGATCGTCATGCCCCCCATCAGGCACGCGCCGCCTGTTCCCTCAATCAATTCCCGTGCCAATTGGCGAATCGCCGGATATGCTTTCGGCGATGCAACATTCTTTGTCCATATTGCCCGGATTCCGGGCAACTCCGCGCCTGCTTGCCTAATTTTTAGGCATAGGGCGGCGCATCCAGTCCGGCAGGGCTTTTCGTGAAGATTTCGCATCCGGTTTCGGTGATGCCGATGCTGTGTTCGAACTGGGCGGAAAGGGTGCGGTCGCGCGTCACGGCGGTCCAGCCGTCGTCCAGCATCTTCACGCCCGGCTTGCCGATGTTGATCATCGGCTCGATGGTGAAGAACATGCCGGGGCGAAGCTCAGGCCCGGTGCCGGGGCGGCCGATATGCACGACTTCCGGGCTGTCGTGGAACACCCGCCCCAACCCATGTCCGCAGAAATCGCGCACCACGCCATAGCGGTGCTTTTCCGCATGACGCTGGATCGCATGGCCGATGTCGCCCAGATGATTGCCGGGCTTCGCCTGTTCGATCCCCAGCATCAGGCATTCGTAGGTCACCTCGACCAGCCGCCGCGCCTTGATGGAGGTTTCCCCGGCAATATACATGCGGCTGCTGTCGCCGTGCCAGCCATCGACCATGGGCGTCACGTCGATGTTGAGGATATCGCCTTCCCGCAGCTTCAGATCGCCGGGGATGCCGTGGCAGATCACATTGTTGAGCGAGATGCAGCAGCTATGCGTATAGCCCCGATAACCGAGCGTCGCGGGCACGCCGCCGCCGTCCAGCGTCATGCGCCGGACGATATCGTCCAGTTCCCCGGTGGTCACGCCCGGCACGACATGGGGCACCAGCGCGTCGAGTATCTCCGCGGCCAGCCGCCCGGCTTTCCGCATGCCTTCGAAACCTTCCGCGTCATGGAGTTTGATCGCGGTGGAGCGGGAAATCGGCGCGTCAGCCGTCATCGTCATATATTCGGTCATGGCCGCGATTATAGGGCCGTGCGCCGGATAATGCGAGGGGGATGGGAAGCTACCCGCAAGGATACAGGCTCTAGGCAGCGGGCATGGCGCAGGCTATGGCCATGGACATGCCTGATCCCCAACGCATCTGGACCGCTGCCCTGGTCGTCATCGGCGATGAAATCCTTTCCGGCCGGACGGCGGACAAGAATGTCGCGCAGATCGCCACCTGGCTCAACGTGCAGGGCATCCGCCTTCGGGAAGTGCGGGTCGTCGCGGACGACAGCGCGGCGATCGCGGAGGCGGTTAACGCCCTGCGTGCGCGCAACGACTATCTGTTCACGACCGGCGGCATCGGGCCGACGCATGACGACATCACCGTCGACGCCATCGCCGGGGCGCTGGGCGTGGAGGTGGAGATCAACGCGCAGGCGCGGGCGATGCTGGAAAGCTATTATGAGACTCGCGGCGGCCTGACCGAAGCGCGCCTGCGCATGGCGCGGGTTCCGGCCGGCTCGTGCCTCATCGAAAATCGCATGTCGGGCGCGCCGGGCATCCGGCACGGCAATATCTTCATCATGGCGGGGGTGCCCTATATCACCGCCGGGATGCTGGAGAGCCTGACCGGCACATTGGAGGGCGGCTTGCCGCTGCTCTCCGCCACCGTCGGCTGCTGGGTCGCGGAAAGCGAGATCGCGGACCTGCTGGCCGATGCCGAACGCAGCCATGAAGGCTGTCAGATCGGCAGCTATCCCTTTTTCCGCGAAGGGCGCACGGGCGCGAATTTCGTGGTCCGCTCGACCGACCAGGCGGCGCTGGACCGCTGCATGGCGGACCTGAGCGCCGCGCTGGAAGCGGGCGGCTGGCCTGCCATAACGGGCGGAATCTGATCCCTGAAACCGGCTGAGGCGACGAAATGGCGTCTCCGCGCGCCGATATGCGCCGGGCCGCGTTGCGCGCAGGCGGGAGCCGACGCTATGTTGCGATGCGTCAACGGCCGATCCCTTGAGCGGGACGGTAAATGGATTGTCTCGAAAGAATAGGTTGAGGGTTATCCCGATGCTTTTCGGGGGTGGCTTTGTGCGCCCTGTGAAAACGCCGGGGGATACGCAAAATATCGTGTTGAAGGAGAAATTGTCATGCGGATCGTGATGACCGGATCGGGCTATGTGGGTTTGGTGTCGGGGGCATGTCTGGCGGATTTCGGTCACGAAATCATCTGCGTGGACAAGGACGAGCGCAAGATCGCGATGCTGCGCGATGGCGGCGTCCCGATCTATGAGCCGGGCCTCAAGGAACTGATCGCGCGCAACGTAGAAGCGGGCCGCCTGACCTTCACCACCGATCTGGCGGGGTCGGTCGAGCAGGCCGATGTCGTCTTCATCGCGGTGGGCACGCCCGCCCGCCGGGGCGATGGCCATGCGGACCTCAGCTACGTCTATGACGCGGCGCGAGAGATTGCGGGATCATTGAAGGGCTTCACCGTCATCGTCACCAAGTCCACCGTCCCGGTCGGCACCGGCGACGAGGTGGAGCGCATCATCCGCGAAACCAACCCGCAGGCGGAATTCGCCGTCGCCTCCAACCCCGAATTCCTGCGCGAAGGCGCGGCTATCCAGGACTTCAAGCGCCCCGATCGCATCGTCGTCGGCATAGAAGACGAACGCGCCCGCCCGGTGATGGAGGAAGTCTATCGTCCGCTCTATCTCAACCAGTCGCCGATGGTCTTCACCGGCCGCCGGACGAGCGAACTCATCAAATATGCCGCCAACGCCTTCCTGGCGATGAAGATCACCTACATCAACGAGATCGCGGAGCTGTGCGAGCAGGTCGGCGCGGATGTGCAGCAGGTGGCGCGGGGCATCGGCCTCGACAACCGGATCGGGTCCAAATTCCTCCACGCCGGACCGGGCTATGGCGGCTCCTGCTTCCCCAAGGACACGCTGGCGCTGGTCAAGACGGCGGAGGATGCGGGCGCGCCCGTCCGCCTCATCGAGACCACCGTCGCCATCAACGAAAGCCGCAAGCGGGCCATGGCGCGCAAGGTGATCGCGCTCTGCAACGGCTCCGTCCGGGGCAAGACCGTCGCGGTGCTGGGCCTGACCTTCAAGCCCAATACCGACGACATGCGCGACGCGCCCTCGCTCTCGATCATTCAGGCGTTGCAGGATGCGGGCGCGCAGATTCGCGCCTACGACCCCGAAGGCATGGAGGCGGCCAGCGCCCTGCTGAAGGACGTCGAATTCGCCACTGGCCCCTATGTCGCGGCCGAAGGCGCGGCGGCGGTCGTCCTCGTCACCGAATGGGACGCCCTGCGCGCGCTCGACCTCAAGCGGCTGCGCGGCGTGATGGCGGGCGATGCCCTTGTCGACCTGCGGAACATCTATCGTCCGGACGATGCCGAAGCGGCGGGCTTCACCTACGCCAGCGTCGGCCGGGGCGCGCCCCCACTCGCCGAGCCGCTGGTGCAAGCGGCGGAGTAAAACTCAGTCCGACCCGTAAAGCGTCTGGGAGCCGCCCGCGAAAGCATGAAGGCGGCCCCAGCACTTCACCCACTGCCCCGCAATATCGACCCGCTTCGCACCGGGCAGCAGCATCCCTGCCAGCCCCGCCGTCCGCAGCCCCAGCAACGCCACGGACCGCCCGAACAGCGCCAGCCCTCCGCCGATCCCCGGCCTCTGCTTGCGCCGCGCCAGCGTCTCCGTGCAGCCGATACGTTCCATGCGCCGCAGCACCCATGACAGGCGCACCCGCTCCGGCGGCACCCATTCGCTGACCCGTGCCCGCGGCGCCCAGCCGAACGTCCCGCCCGCCGCGCGAAGCCGCATCAGGAAATCCAGATCCTCCCCCCCGCTACGGTTGAAGCGCATATCGAACCATGGCGGCGCGACCCGCTCCAGCGCCCCGCGCGTCAGGAGCAGATTGTTGCTCGCCCAGAGCATATCGGTCATGCCTCCGGCCCGTTCCTCCGCCTGAAACACCAGCGTTTCCTTCACCCAAGGCGGCGGCGGCTCGGCGAAATGTGGATCGACCGGCCCGCCGACGGCTTCCGCGCCCGTTTCCGCCTGACAGGCGATCAGCGCGTCGAGCCATCCCGGCTGCGGCCATTCGTCATCGTCGATCATCGCCAGCATCCGCATCGCCGGATCGGCCACAGCCGCCGCCGCGATCGCGTTCCGCACCGCGCAAAGCCCCGGCTCCTCGACAACCTTCACATGCAGGGGCAGGGGATAGCCTTCCGCCGCCATCGCCCGCGCCACCGCCGCGCCTTCCTGACCCTTCGCATCATTCTCCGCGACCAGCAGCGCCACATCTTCGCGCCGCACCACCTCGCCCATGCGTTCGAGCAGATAGCGCAGCCGCTCCGGCCTGCGGAAAGTGGGCACCGCGATCCACACCGGCGCGCTGGGAGAAGGGATCACCAGGCGGCGGCCCCGATGGCCTTGGCGCGGGCGCGATGGCCGTCATACAGCCATTTGATCGCCCGATGCCCGCGCACCTCGATCAGATGATAGCTCGCCCAGCACAGCAGCCATGTCGCCGCCACCGTGCCGATCAGGAACAGCGCATCCATCCCCGTCACGCCATGCCGCTGCGCCACGCTCAGCGCCCGCGCCCCGATGTCGCGCACCAGCGGATGCCACAGATAGATGGAATAGCTGATAAGCCCCAGATGAAAGCTCAGCGGATTGGCGAGGAGCCCCCGCGCCACCGCCCCATCATAATAGCAGCACAACACCAGCGCGGGCATGACGCAGACTGCCAGCAAATCCTGCTTCCCCGGCAGCCACAGCGCCAGCGCCAGAACCGCACACACCGCCAGAAACGCCCCCGGCCTGTCGAACAAGGCCCGCGCCCACCGCATCCGCGCGCACCGATAGGCGATCACCCCCAGCGCGAACCCGCCCAGGCACCGCAGCAGCGTCAGCACGCTATCGGACGCCAGAACATCCATCGGCCCGCTCGCGCCCAGTCCCGACCGCGACACCAGCCACAGCAGCGCCACCGCCGCCGGCCCCTGCACCCACACCCACCGCGAAAACGCCACCGCCGCCACCAGCGGATAGAGCAGATAGGCCGCGACCTCCGTGCTCACCGACCAGCTATTGCCCGCAATCGGTTCCGTCCCCCAACCCCAGCTTTGCACCATCAGCAGGTTGCTCAGGATATTGGCGGGGGTGAGGGGGATGCTCTGGCTCCCCGATATGTTGACGAGGATGCGGGCGATGCACACCAGTGTCACCACCAGATGCAGCGGCCAGACCCGCGCCGCCCGGTTGACGAGGAAATCGCCATAAGCGGGCAGGCTCCAGTGCCGCCCGACCTTCTCATAATAGCCGACCGAAATCACGAAACCCGACAGGATGAAGAACAGGTCCACCGCCAGATAGGCGCGCGAGAAGAGCGGCATCGCGAACCCGGCGAAAACCGCCTGCTGCGGGATATGGTAAAGCAGCACCGCCACCGCCGCGATCCCGCGCAGCCCCGTGAGCGAAGCGACCCTCACGCCTTGCGCTCCCGCATCTTCGGCGCGGCCTCGAAGGCGGCGGCGATGGCGCTCCACAGCGGCTTGCGCTGGCCCGCAGCGTCAAGCGGCAGGCCGCGCGACAATTGCCCGTCCGGCCATTTATATTCGGGATAGTTGGACAGCCAGGAATAGCGGTCCGACAGCCCCCAGCACACCACCCCCCGCGTCGCCGGATTGTCCAGCGCCACATCGAGGAAAGCCTTCGCGAAGGCGGCGACTTCCCGGTCGCGCTTGTCGGGATCGGGCGGCCCGCCACGATCCGCCACGTCGAACTCGGTGATGGAGAGGTTCAGCCCATATCCCGTGATCCGGTCGAGGAAATCGGCGAAGACCTTCTGGCTGAACCCCTCCTTATAGGGTTTGAGGTGCCCCTGTATGCCCACCGCATCCACCGGCACGCCCCGCACCATCAGCCGGTCCAGCAGCTTGAGGAACGCCGTCCGCCGCCGCTCGCAGCGGACCGAGTCATGCTCCAGCCCGAAATCGGTCAGGAACAGCGAAGCCTTGGGGTCCGTCTCCCGCGCCGTGTGGAAGGCGGTGTCGATATAGCCCTCGCCCATGGCGCGGAGCCACATATTGTCGGCGCGCATCCCGTCCGGGCGTCCGTCATTCGGCTCGATCGCCTCGTTCACCACGTCCCATTCGGTGATCCACCCGGCATAGCGGCGCATCGCCACGCGGATATAATCCGTCATCAGTTTTTCGCGCTGATCCGGTTTCGCCGCCATCAGCGCCGGTTCCAGCCAGTCGGGATTGGCCGCATACCAGACGAGGGGGTGGCCGCGCCCGGCTATGCCATGTTTGCGGGCGAAGGCTTCGATCTCGTCCGTGCCGCTGAAATCATATTGGCCCTGCTTGCGCTCGGTCGTGCCGCGCTTCATTTCATATTCCTGCACCACGATGTCGCACTCGCGCGCCACAGCAGCAGTGAAGTCCGCATCCTCGCGCAACTGCCGCGATTTGACCGCGCAGCCGAAATAGCGCCCCGTCCGCCGCGCCAGCGCCGCAAGGCCGGGGGAGGGCGGGATCGCCGCGCGCGCCGGGGCGGAAGGGAGAACGCCCAGCGCCAGCGCGCCCATGACGAAATCCCGCCGCTTCACACTCTGGGCCTTCCTATGACCATGTGGGACAGGTCGATCCAGCGGTCCGACCAGCGACGATAGACCGGATCGGGCAGCACGATCTGCATCAACACCGTGGCGGCAAGACGCGGGCCGAAAGCCCCCCGGCACAGCGCCTCCAGATAGTAACGCATCGCCCGCGACCGGCTGGTCGGCCAGATGCTCTTCGCCGCGTGCCAGCCCATATAGGCGGAAAAGGCGCGGGGCGAGATATGCGGGCGCAGGTCGCGCAGCCACATGAGGCTCCCCACATTGCCGCGCACATGGGAAAGGCGATTGCCGGTCTTGCGGTCCGTCCAGATCGTGCCGGGCCGCTCCGTCATCAGGAAACGCGCTCCGGCCAGCGACAGGCGCACCGCGAAATCGGTGTCGTCGCCGAAACGCACATCCTCCCGATAGCGCACCTTCTCCGCCAGCGCGCGGCTCAGCGCCATGCTGCTCGTCTGGATGAAGCCCCGGTCGCACATCAGATAGCCGTCGATGGTCTCGCCGTCGGCGATGGCGCGCGGCGGCTTCAGGAAATTGCGCCCGCCGCCCCGGTCGGCCAGCACCTGCCCATAGCCCACCACATGGTCGTCCTGCTGCACCAGCGGCAACAGGTCGGCCAGATGATGGGGCAGGAAGCGGTCGTCGCAGTCGAGGAAGGCGATATAGCGCCCGCGCGCCTCGTCTATCCCCCGGTTCCGCGCCGCCGCCGCGCCCTGATTGTCCTGCACGACGACACGCAGCCGCGGGTCGCTCACCGCCGCCAGAGCCGCCTGCGTGCCGTCGGTCGATCCGTCCACGACCACGATCACCTCGATGACGGCGACGGTCTGCTCCAGCGCCGACATGACCGCACCGACGATGGCGTCGGCCCGCTGATAGGTGGGGATCACGACGGAGAAGAGCGGGCGCGCGGCGGCCGCCTGCAAGGCTTCGGGGGATTGCCACTCGCTCATCACGACTTGAAGCCGTGACTGGGTTCGGCCTTGCCGAAGCGAAGGACGAAATTGTTGACCAGCGACCGATAGACTGGCTTGGGCAGATAGGACCGCAATATCTGCCGCGCGATGATCCTGGGCGGCACGCCGCCTGCGACGCATCCGACGATCAGGTCGCGGATCGCCGCCACCGGCCGCACCGGCGCCATATGATAGGCCAGCACCGTCGCCCGATAGCCCCGGCGCGCCCGCCCGGTCAGCATATGGCCGCACCGCTCCAGCCAGTCGAGCGACGTTTCATAGCCCTTCACATAGGATGTCCGCCCCGCCTCCGTGGCGTCCAGCCAGATGGTGAGCGGCTGCTCGATCATGCGGAACCGCGCCCCCGCGCCCTGCAACCGGACGCAGAAATCCAGATCCTGCCCTTTCTTGAGCGCCGGGTCGAACAGCACCTTGCGCGCCAGCGGGGCGGACATCACCATGGTCGATGTCTGCATGAACTGGTTGGCGCAGAACAGATATTCGCCGACATCCTCATCTTCGCGGATGCCCCGGTCGGGCCTGATCCAGTAGCGGTCGACCCCCCGGTCCACCTTCATCCGCGAATAAAGCACGGTCAGGCCATCGTCGTCCTTCAACGCCGCCGCCATGATGGAGAGCTTGCCCGGCAGGAACAGGTCGTCGGAATCGAGAAAGGCGATATAGCGCCCCTGCGCCGCCATGATCCCCGCATTGCGCGCCGCCCCGCCGCCCGCATTATCCTGCCGGATATAGCGGATGCGGGGATCGCCGATGGCGTCGATCACGGGCCGGGGATTGTCGCGCGACCCGTCGTCGATCACCACGATCTCATAATCGGTCCAATCCTGCGCCAGCACGGACCGGATCGTATCGCCCACTTGATCGGCGCGGTTGTAAAGCGGAACGACGACAGAGAAAAAGGGCGTGGTCATGCGCCGTGCACCTTCCGATATTCTTCATAATGGATGCCGGTGAGGCCCGCGATCTTGCCCGCCGCGCGATAGAGCCTGCCCAGCCGCTCGACCCGCTTGCCCCGGTCCAGCGTCGCCACGGCGCCAATCCCGCCCATGATGAACCCGCCGACGATGCGCGGCGCTTCGCTCGCGGCGGCGCGCAGCGGCCCATGCTGGGTCCGCGCCACGATCATGTCGGTCATGCCCACGCGATAGCCGCGCATCAGCAGCCATTTCGCCGTGACGCGGCTCGCCGGGATCAGTTCGGTGACGACCGCCTCCTCCGACCATGCGAAACGGTGGCCCGCCCGCTTCATCGCGGTGAAAAGCTGCTTGTCCGACCCGCCGGTCAGCGCCATCCGCTCGTCGAAGGGGCGCGGACCCATGGCCTTGAGCGCCCGCGCGCCGATCAGCACATTGGCCGTGCTGTCCACCAGATCGACCGGCCCGGACCGACCCCGGCTCTTGGGCTGGAGCAAGGGATGGCGCGCCACCCAAGGATCGACTTCGCTGTCCATCTCCCGCAGCACCGCGCCGCCCACCACATCGGCCCGCCACTTCTCCGCCGCCTCGACCAGCGCGTCGATCCAGCGGGGGGAAGCCGCCTCATCATCGTCCAGCATCGCGACATGGGTGACGCCCTCGCGCGCCAGAGCCGCCTCGACCAGCGCGTTGCGGACATGCGGGATGCCCCGGCGGGCCACGGGCATCCCCACGACCGGCCAGCGATAGCCCGCCCTGGCGATGCGCTCGACGGTGGCCAGCCCCTCCCGGCGGTCGGCGTCATTGTCGCCCACCGCCAGCTCCACCTCATGCCGCGTGTCCAGCGCCGCGAGGGATTGCAGCGTGCGCGTCAGCCCTTGCGGCCGGTTGCAGGTGGCGATGCAGATGATGACCTTAGCCAAAGGCGGGCTCCTGCGCTTTCGGGGTTTCAAGGAAGCGCCGTCGCCACGCCGGTTGCGGCCGCGTCTTGTAGGTCGCGTGCGCGGTGGCGATGGCCGCGAGGAAGATCACCCAGACCTGCCGATCCTTGTCGAAAAAGGATGTCTCCAACAGATTCTGATACAGCACGAAGACCCAGATCGCGAAGGCGGGCACCATCAGCTTCTGATTCTCCCGCGTTGTGCCGGTCAGGAACCACCAGGCGGGCAGCGCGACGAAGGACAGGATCAGCATCATCAGGCCCAGCGGCCCGGTCGTCACCCAGATTTCCAGATAGCCATTATGCGAATGGGCCGTGCTGAGCTGGAACAGTTGATTAATGTAATCGCGTGAAGGCGACAGGTCGCCCACCTGCCAGAAGCCGCCGAAACCCGCCCCCAGAAACGGATGATCGTCCAGATAGGCGAGCGGCACATGCCAGATGGAGACGCGCCCGGTGAAGGATGTGGGATCGGCGAACAACCGCTCCACCACCGGCTGATAGGCGACATAGAGCCACAGCACGCCCACCATCCCCAGCGCCAGCAGCAACAGCAGCACCGCCCGCTTCTGGGTCGAATCGCTCAGCGCCCGATAGACGCCGCACACCATCAATATGCCGAAGGACAGGGCGAGCGACGTCTTGCTCTTCGTCCCGACCACGAAGACGAACGCCATGGCCGACCACAGCGCATAAATCCATTTCCTCGTGTCGATCCACGCGTTCACCGTCACCATGAAGCACAGCGCCATCACCGCGCCCGCGATATTCTTGTGGAAGAAGAATCCGCGCCACGCCCCGATCAGCGCCTTGTCGCTCTCGCTGGGCGGATGCACCGCCGCCGGGATGACCGGCAGCGACACCCAGCAGATGATGAGCGACAGGATCAGCGCCGCTCGCAGCGACTGCATCAGCCTTTCCGGCCCGATCATGGAAAGCGTGCAGAAGGTGATATAGATCACGATCACCTGCTGCATCACCCGCTTGAACGAAATGAACGGGTCCACGCCCCAGGTGCAGGTGACGAGGAACCACAGCAGCATGACGACCACCGGCCAATAGCTGAAGCGATAGCGCGGCGGATGTTTCCGCACGATCTGCACGCCCGTCAGCAGCAGCGCGAAACCGATGAACAGCGCCTGCTTGAACAGGTCCGACCCGTCATTCTGCGCGGCCAGTTCGACCAGTTCCTCCTGCGTGCGCTCCGCGAAGGGGCGCTGGCCGATGAAGACCATCATCAGGAACACGAAATAGAATATCTGCGCGGTGAGGATCAGCCGTCTGGACTCGCGCGGTTCGGAGGTTCCGGCTTCCATATGCGCGCTGCGCCGCCATGCGAGGGAGGCCATGGCTCAGCCCTCCGCCTTCTGCCGCCGCCGCCAGTGCCGGTCGAGCCGCCATATGCCCAGCATCATGACAAGCTGCGACAGCACCACGCCCGCGATGGAAAAGACCGGCGCGACCGTCAGCGTCAGCGCGGTCACAGCGACGATGCCGACGACGCAGCTTCGCATGCTTTGCGCGGCGAGCGGGCGGAACGCCTTGCGCGCCTGCGTCAGCACGCTCATCGGCGTCTGGATGCACTGGACCAGCGAGAGCAGGGCGCACAGCATCACCGCCGTCGCGACAAGGCCATGGTCCAGCGTCGGTTTCAGGATCAGTCCCGGAAAGCCGTAAAGCACGATGGCCGCCAGCACGCAGGTCGCCAGCCACAGCATGACCAGCGCGCCCATGAATATGCGTTCCGACTGGATCGCCGCCCGTCCGTCGCCGCGCGCCACGGCGCGGGTCATGCGCGGACGCTCCAACTGGGTGAGGGCGGTGATGCAGACATTGACGGGACGGAAGAACAGCATCCCCACCGCGATCGGCGCGAAGGCGGCAGGCCCGGCGAGCAGCGTCACCGCATAGCTGTGCGCGTTCGACGTGGCCTCGGTGGACAGCACGCCCAGCAGCGTCCAGGCGGATTGCTCCTTCCAGACGGCGCGATAATGGCCCAGCGCGCGGAGAGGCTTCATCGCGACATGGCGGGTCAGATAGACGGTGCCGAAGCACAGCATCCCCACCAGTCCCGCCAGCGCGATGATCGCCCCGATCCCGGCCAGATCGGTCCCGGTGCGCGATGCGACGAGCAGGCCGATCAGGATCGTCGCGGCATAGGCGAAGTCGGACTTTGCTGCCCGCATCGGCGCATGATGGGCATAGGCGTTGGACCGCCCGAACCAGCGCACCAGCGAGAGCGTCCCGGCGATCCCGAACGCCAGCGCGGCGGCGGGAGACGCCATCACCCAGGCAATGACCGCGCAGGTCAGCCCCTGGCTCAGGCACAGCAGCAGGTTGACCGGGAAGAAGAAGTCATGCGCGCCCGCCGCGACCTCATCCTCCTGATTGACGGCGATGGTATAGGGCGTCGACACCAGCGCGTTGGACAGGCTGTAACCGAACTGGATGATGACCAGCAGAAAGGCGAGGACGCCGATGCCGCTGGTGCCCAGATGATGGATCGAAAAAAGCTGGACCAGCAAATGGCTCACCGACACGACCGCCGACGACAGGCTGGCAAGGCCGAAGCGTCCGAAGATGCCGCCGATCTTCTGGATGCGTCCGCCCGCCGCTGCTTGCGCCTCAGCCATGGCGATGCTTCCAGATCAGCCAGAGCGCATGGGGATTGGTGGTGAGATAGCGCCAGGCAAGCTGCCTGGGCCGCGTCGCCATGCGGTGCAGCCATTCGAGGCCGGCATTCTGCATCCACATCGGCGCGCGCGGATAATCGCCGGTCACATAGTTGAACAGGCCGCCGCAGGTGACGATCCACCCGGCCTTGATCCGGTCGCGGTTGCGGACGCAGAATGCCTGCTCCCGTGGCTTGCCGGTTCCGACCCACAGGACATCGGGCGCGGCGTCGTTGATCGCCCGGATCACCGCATCTTCCTCCTGCGGCGTCCAGAAGCCGTTGCGGCGGCCCGCGATCCTGATGCCCGGCGCGATCTCCCCGATCCGGCGCGCGCATTCCGCGTTCACCCGCTCGTCGCCGCCCAGCAGATAGTAGCTGACGCCCGCCGCCGCCGCGTCCTTCAGGCTGTCGATGAACATGTCCGTCGTGCCGGAACGGTCGGCGATGACCGGCCCGCCCAGCCAGCGCGAGGCCGCGACGACGATCTGCCCGTCCGCATGGATGAGGTCGGCCTGGGCGAGGTCCGCGCGAAAGGCCGGGTCGCTCGCATTCATGGAGAGGCCCTGTCCGTTGCAGTCGAACACCAGCAACGCCGGTTCGCCCAGCGACCGCCGCAACGGCGCTTCTTCCAGCATCTTGCGGATGAGCGCCTGAAGCGACAGCGTGGACACCGGCACGCCGCCCACGCTGGCGATGCGGCCATGGTCGCCGCTGCCGGGCTGCGTGGGCCGGGGCCGGGGAAAGACATGCTCCGCGTTCATGCAATCACCGTCCCGGCGATAGGCACCTTGTGCCGGTCCAGATCGTCGATCACGCGGCGCATGTCGGCGATCGCCGTCCCGCCGCGCCGCACGACCAGCGTGACCGCATCGAACCCTGCGAGGATCGACCCGAACGGCGTCTGATCGCCCCGCCGCTCGGCAAGGTAGAACAGCATTCCCATCTCGCCCAGGCCCCAGCCATCCGCCGTCTCCGCCAGCGGCCCGCGCGTCAGCAGCCCCTTGGCGCTGCCCGAAGGCCGCCCCGCCGTCATCAGCCACAGCCCGTCGATGGCCGTCTGCGCGGCGGGCAGCAGCGTGGCGCTGCCCATCAACTGCTCCGCCAGCCCCGCCTTGTTCGCGATGCGGAACAGCCGGTCGAGCGAAGGATTGCCCATGTCCACGTCGACCGCCATGGTCGGGCCGTCCATCTGCGCCATCACCACCGCCAGATTGGCCGCGAGGATCGCCGCTTCGTCGCCCGTCTCGATGGACAGGATCGCCATGCGCGGCGCGGTGGAATCGTTGCCGCTCGCCGTGGCGCGCATCTTGGCGCGGATCGCCCGCACCTTCGCCGCATAGGGATCGGCGGGGTCGAATGCGGCGACGACCAGCGGATCGATTCGCTCGTCTCCCGTCCGCAACAGCGCAAAGCCGCCGCCCATCGCATCCAGCAGCCCCACCATGTCCGCGTCGAACAGGCCAAGATCGACCGCCGCCTCCGCGAAGCTCATGTCCGACGCGCGGGCATGGGCGTCGGTCCGCGCGGCCTCCGCTTCGCTGAGCAGGCCGTGCTGCACCGCCAGCCGCGCCGGGTCCTGCCCTTCCCGGGCGCGGGGCTTGAGGCCCGCCGAAGTCCCTGAAGTCAGGCCGGGATGAACATTGGCCGTGGAACGCAGTCTCATGCCGCCTCCTGCTGCTTGTGGAACCAGAGCGTCCGCGTCTGGACCGGGTTCAGTTCGGTGATGACGTCCACATCGGTGGCCCGCGCCACGCCGGATGCGGAGCGGACGCGCGGCGTCACGATCTCGCCCAGGATCACGAAGGCGACGCCGCCGACCAGCCCCAGCGCGATGCCGCCCACCAGCCACAGCAGGATATTGGGCTTGGCCGGGAGCAGCGGCACGGTCGCCTCGTCCAGCAGGCTGGCGTTGGGCTGCGAGATCTGGCTCTTGAGTTCCGCCTCGTTGAACCGCTGACGCACCGTGTCATAGGTCTGCCGCGCCGCGTCCACGTCGCGCTGGAGCACCATCAGCTGATCCTGCACGTCGGACATGCGGATCATGCGGTCCTCCTGCTCGGACATGCTGGACTTGAGCGTCCCTTCGCGCCGCCCCGCCGCCACGCTGTTGGCGTTGACCGCCGCCGACTGGCTGCCTCGCGCCGCCGCGAGCTTCGACTGCAATTCATGCAGCCGCGCATTGGCCGCGACCATGGAGGGGTGGTTGGGGCCAAGGGTCTTGGCCAGTTCCGAAACCTGTCCCGCCTGCGTCGCGACCTGTTCCTGAAGGTTCTGGACGATCAGCGACCCTTCGATGTCGGATACCGATCCCGCCCCGGTCTTGGACCGCGCAGCGGCGGCCTCCGCCTGCGCCTGCGTCAGTTGATAGCTCATATTCTTGAGCTTCTCGGCCTCAAGGTCCATGCGGTTGATGCCGATGATGTCGTGCGCCCGCTGGAAGTCGGACAGCCGTTTCTGCGCCGCCTCATAGCGCCGCCGCACATCGGCGGTCTGTTCGTTGAACCATTTGGCCGACCCGCGCGCCGGGGAAGCCCGCAGCTCCACCTGCTCGCGCATGTAGATTTTCGACACGAGGTTCGCGACCTTCGCCGCCACTTCGGGATCGGGATCGAGGAACTGGATCTGCATCACATTGCTCTGCCGCCCCGTCGTGATGACGAGGCCCGCGCGCACCCGCGCCACCGCCGCCTGCAACCGCTGATCGGCGGGGAGGTCGGCGGGTAGCGCATCGACGAAGCCCGCTTCCTTCGCGACGGCGTCGATGACCTTCGCGCTGCGGATGATGTCGGTCTGTGTCCCGATGATGCTTTCGGTGTCGACGCGCACCTGATTATTGCCGTCCTCGGTCGGGTCGGTCTGCGACAGGTCCAGCATCAGCGAGGATGTCGCCATATATTGCCGGGGCTGGAGGAAAGCCGCGATGGCGATCAGCAGGAACAGGATGCCGCCGACCATCGCGGCGGACCGCCAGCGGGCCCTGAGCGCGCTCAGCAGGTCGATGGGGTTGAGGATCATAGCCCGTCCACTCCTTTCAGCATGGCGCGCATTTCTTCGGTGCGGTCGGGCGCGGCGGCGCTGGACGCGGGCCGCTTCGCCATCAGCAGCAGGAATTGCGGCGCGAGCGTATCCTCGAACATCCACGATTCCCCGGCCGATGCCGGCGCCAGAGCCGGAGCCAGCCGGGCCAGCGCATCGGCCGCTTCGCCGTGCAGCCGGTCGGAAGGCCCGAACAGTTCGGCCCCCGCCTGCACCAGCCGTTCCTGCGAGATCGCATACATCTGCGCGGCCACCACGGCCGCCAGCGCGATCATGCGGCGGTTGTGCGGCGCGTCGCGCAGCGCGCGGGCCAGATGGCCGTGCGTCACGGCGCTCATCTCCGTCCAGTCCTCCAGCGCGGAAACGAGGCCCGCCTCCACATCGGCGGGCGTGATGCGCGTGCGCCCCGCCGCTTCGGGGATCAGCGCCGCCTGCATGCCGAACAGCCGGGCGTGATAGGGCGATCCCATCGCCGCGTTTGCCAGCATGTCCAGCGCCTCCAGGTCGATGGAAAGGCTCGCCCGCTCCGCGCAGCTCAGCAGCAGCCGCGCCAGTTCGGGCGTCGGAATGGGGCTGACCCGCTGGGGCGAAATATGCCGCCGCAGCGACGGATGCGCCGCGATCAGCCCGTCTATGTCGCTCGCGATCCCCACCAGCACCAGTTGCACCGGCGAATGAAGATCGGTCAGCAGCTTCATCAGCGCCGCCACATCCTGCCGCGCGGCTTCGGAATGAACCCGGTCATATTCGTCGACGATCAGGATCGACCTTTGCCGGACATCCTCCACCAGCAGGCTGGCGAGGCGCGGCACGTCGAACGGACCGGACAGCAGCGCCTTCGCCTTTTCCTTGCCCGCCGCGCTCATCGGCAATTCGGTCAGGAAGGGGCGGAACAGCGTCTGGAAATCCGTCTCCCCATTCGCCGATCCATACAGCGCGACGCAGCCCGCCTCGTCCGCCAGATCGCCGAACACGCGGGCGAGCGAGGTCTTGCCCGACCCGCGCGTGCCGAAGATGACGGCATGCTTGCGCTGCACGACGATGGCTTCGACCAGCCTCTCCAGCTCCGCGTTGCGCCCGGTCAGGCCATGGCGGTCGGTCACCGGCATCGCCGTGTTGAAGGCGGCATAGATGGAATCCCGCCGCAGGCTGATGGGCTTGATCGGCTGCGCCATCGCGCCCATGGACAGGGGACGCGGCCCTTCGCTTTCCGGCTCGTCCCGGGACGAACGGCCGAAGCCGGGCGGCGCGATGTCCTCCAGCAGCAGCGGGGCGCCATCGACCGGCGGGGAAGCGGGAATGGTCCGCTCGTCGCGCCTGTCCACGCCCGCCAGCTTGCGCGGCAAGGCCCGCAACCAGTCGAGCGCCCCGCCTTCGGAACGCCGCTGTTGCGCGAAATCATGGTCGATGGCCGTCAAAACAGCTTCTCCCTGATGATGAGGACGTCTTCGGGCTTCACCGGATCGTCGAGATTGGCCTCGACCTCCTTGCCGTCGCGCTTGACCTTGATGCGTTTCGTCGAACCGGCCAGCGTCGGGCCGCCCGCCAGCGCCAGCGCCTGCCGGAACGTCTGCCCCGGCACATAGGAGAAGGCGCCCGGCTGCTGAACCTGTCCGTAGACATAGACCTTCTCGGCCGGCGGCACGAACAGGATGTCGCCCGGCTGCAAGGTCCGGCCCGCGCCCGCGCTCATGTCGGCCAGCGATATGCGGACCGGCCCGCTGCCGTCCGCCGGGGTCAGGATCACCGCATTCGCGCCCGCCGTGGTCGATCCGCCCGCCTTCGCCAGCATGGACGCGACCGTATAATTGCGGTCCAGCGGATAATTGCCCGCCTGCGGCACATTGCCCAGCACCGTGACGAAGCGGCTCACATATTGGCTGACCTCCACGCTGACCGACGGATTGTTGAGATATCCGCCGCTGGCATAGGCCGACGCGATGGCCTGCCCCAGTTCGGATGTCGTCTTGCCCTGCGCCGAAACCGGCCCGATCAGCGCGAGCGTCAGCGAACCGTCCGCCTTGACCCGGCTGGTGGTGGAAAGATCGGGCTGGCCGAAGATGGAGATCTTCACCTCATCGTCCGCGCCCAGCCGGTAACCGGGGTTGGCTGTCGCGGATGGGGCCGCCGCCGCCGGGGGAGGGGCGGGCGCGGCGGGTCCGGCCTGGGCCGCCAGCGTGACCGGCGTCGCCGCCGTCAGCAGGATGGACAAGGGCCGGAGGAGTTTTCCTGTTCTCACAGCTATCGCTCCCATGTTCATGTCTAGAATCGCAGAAGGGCGGACAGCGTCACCTGGGTGCCGCTGTAATTTGACGAATTGCTGTCGGTGCGTCGCCGGTAATGCTGCGCGTCGAGCGTCAAATCGGCCCGGTCGGTGAGTTTGCGCTTCAACGCCGCGCCGAAACGGCGGTTCTTGTCGGCGGTGATGTTGAACGGGCGCAGCGCGGCGTCCTGCCGGAACTTGCGCCGCTCCCAATCGGCGTAAAGGCCGATGGAGGTCAGTTCGCTCAGCGCATAATAGCCCTCGACCCGGTAATCCGACCGAATCGCGAAGCCGCTGGCGATCAGGCTGTCGTTCACGATGTTGCGCTCGGTGGAAACCGACAGTTTCAGGCGGGGGATGAAGGCGCTGGTCAGCTTCACGTCCCATCCAAGGCCGTCATAATCGCCCACGGCGTCGGAATCGCTCTTCACGTCCAGCCAGGCGACTTGCGCGTCGATCTGGGTCAGCGGCGACACCGACCGCTGGAACCGCAGCGCATAGGCGTTGGTGCGGTTGGTGACGCCCAGATTGTCGCGGTCGCTGGAGGTATGTTCATAATAGGCCGTGATCGTGCCCAGGCTCGGCTTGTTGTAGCCCACGCCCGCGTAGAAGCTGTCGCTCGTCTGGTCGGCATAGTCGAACCGGTCGGCGTTGCGCGTCATGGCATGTTCATATCCGGCGACCGGAAACAGGCCGGGCCGTTCGCAGGTCAGATCGGCGGCAAGTGTCGTGAAACGCTGGAGATTTTCGGTATTCTCGTTGATGTCGCCATAATCGGCGCGTTGCTGGCGATATTGGGCGCTCGGCGTCAGCACGCAGGTCGCGCCGAAGCGGATATTCGCCCGCGCCTCGCCGTCGAGCCGCAGCTTGCTCCGCTCATTATGCGACAGGAACCAGTCATAACCTGCCTTGGCGCGCAGCAGCACGTCGTGGCGGCCGACGGGATGGGCATAGGTCAGTTGCAGGGACGGCGTGACGATGATGTCGTCGCTGGGCTTTTCGACCCGGTCGTCGACCCGGAAGACATTGTCGTCATACAGCAGGTCGAGGCCCGTTTCGATCTGAAGCCCCAGTTTCTCCGGCTTGGTCGTGCTCCTGTCATTCCCTTGCGCGCTTGCCGAAAATGGCGTCGCGGACAGCATTACGGCGCTGCCCAGAGCCGCCGCCATGGCGGTCCGTTGCAAGCTATTCTTATATATTGCGGGCGCACAAAGGCGCTCCTGCAAATGCAGGCGGTTGGCTATTCTCAAATGATATGACCCTTATTGCATCGCAGCAACGAAGGGGCATGCTAGTCCGATTTCAGCGAAAATATATAGGCCCGGCTGCGGCTGGTCTCATCAAAGCCACGGTTCGCTTCATGCGCGGCGAAAACCCCATGAACCGGGGCTTTTCCCGTTCATCTGGCAGCAAGGAAAAAAGTCCAGCGAACCCGGCGCCGAAGGACGGCTTTTGGATAGGAGCGATCCGCCTGCTTCCATCCAGCACAGCGCACTTCAATTTTAAGGGTGAGCGGACATATCCATCGCCGTCATGCTGAACAAGTTCAGGGTGACGATGGAATGAACGTCCGAAAATGGTCAAAACCGACATCACGCAGCGAACTTGCATCTGCCAAAGGGAGAAACAGGATTTCAGCCCCGGAACAGAAAATAGGAAATGGCCGCCAAAGCCCCTGCGAAAGCTACGATTCCCGCCCATCGCGACAGGAACTGGATCGACTCCTCCGCCCGATCGGCAAGGCCTGATCCGGCCACCGCCCGACCCATCGGCCGATAGTCGAAACGCGAACGCTTCGTTGACTCATTCATGGTTTTGATCTGAACCGCTTCGTCACTCATCGCCCCGATCCTCACGCCGGTCTTCCCGACGCAGGCTTTTCGGTTCCGTTGGTTAACAAATGGTTGATCGGAACGGGAAGGACCGCTCGCTTCACCGCAAATGGGCGGGGCGGTAATTCAATAAGCGTTGCGGTGCATCAGGACGTTCGCCGTCCCGATCAGGATCGCGATGTCCCGCGTCAGGCTCCAGCCGTGCAGATATTCCAGGTCCGCTTCCACCCGGTTCAATATGTCGCGCCGCGTCTCTGTCGCGCCCCGGAACCCGCGCACCTGCGCGAGTCCGGTGATACCGGGCTTCAGCGCGTGGCGGTGCCAATATTGCCGGTCGACCTGCCAGAAAAGCTGCTGCTCCGCCGTGGAGCCCAGTGCATGGGGACGCGGCCCGACAAGGCTCATTTCCCCCAGCAGCACGTTGATGAGCTGCGGCAGTTCGTCGATGCTGGTCTTGCGGATGAAGCGTCCGACCCGCGTGATGCGGTCGTCGTCCCGCTGCGTGGAAGCCGCGCCGGCCGCATCGCATTGCTCCAGCTTCATGCTGCGGAACTTGAGGATGTGGAACAGGCGGTTGCCCCGGCCGATCCGCTCCTGCCGGAAGAAGACCGGCCCCGGCGAATCGATCTTGATCGCGATGGCGACGGCGATCATCAACGGCATGAGCGCGATCAGAACCGGCACCGTAAGCGCGATGTCCAGCAGCCGCTTCTTCGCCCGGTTGGCGAGGTTCAGCGGTCCCCGCGCCACCACCAGCGTGGCGACGCCCCGGCAGTTCTGCACCGCCAGCGGAGCCATGGGCGCCAGTTCGGGCACCACGATCTCGCCCAATATGTTCGCGCCCTTCAACATCTGCGCCCAGTCGGCCTTGCGGTCGGCGGGGCAGGAGATGACGACCCGGTCGAAATCCCGCAGCACCATGCCCAGCCGGTGCAGCATATAGGGATCGTCCAGATCCGCCTTCAGCCCGATGGTCGGCGCGTCCAGGATCACCATGCCGCGCACGTCTTCGGGGATGAAGCCTTCGTCGATGATGAGGAGTTGCGCGAACAGGTCATGGCCGAAATGCCGCTGCACCGCCCGCGTGATGAGCAGGCGCTGGACCATCAGCAGGCTGCCGCTGCACAGCAGCCCCGTCGTGATTCCGAGGCGCGACAGTCCGCCAGTCGCCTTCAGGGAAAAGAGAACGAGCAGGAAAATCAACAAGGTGCCCGCCAGCGCCATCGCTGCGCTGCGGCAGGAAGCCGTGGCGTGAGTCAGGCAGCGCGGATTATAGGCCTGATTATGAAAGGCGACAAATCCGTAGACGATCATTCCGCCGCACAGAGGCTGCCATAGTTCGCCCGAAAACACCGGCACGGCAGCCGTGCCCATGCCGATCGTAAACCCCGCGCCCAGCGCGGCCATATCGGCGAGCAGCAACAGCAGGCATAACCATAGCCTGGTATTCTGACGGACTGCGGCAGCGGCGGGCTGACGACCGGGAACTCCCTCGATCGCCAGATCGATCTTAGACATCGGCAACCCTTTTTCTGCGTCAGGACATGCTCAGCCGCCAACCGCATGAAGCGCGGCTGACGGGCCGTCAGGACATTCCCCTCCGGCGATCCATGTCTTTCGACTTATGTTGCAAAGCAGCAGGACATAAATGACAGGCGCTGACAATCGCCTGTGGGACATGCGGACGCGGTTTTCCGACGATCTGTTGAAGTGGAAATAGCCGCCTGTCGCGCGTCACCTTGCCATGCGCGACTGGCGCCGAACCTGTTATCCTTTGATTTCCGTATCCTAGGAAAGGATCAACGCAAAAACAGCCAGCCGATCACCATCAGGCCCCCGATCAGCGCCACGGGACCGGCACAGCGCGACAACAGGGAGATATAGCCGTCCAGCCTTTCCATGGTGGAAAGCCGTCCGTCCCGATCTTCCGCTTTCGTGGTCGCGATGTGGTCATGCTGCGGGCGGTGACGGGCTGCGGGGGCATCGGGGCTTTTGTCAAAGGGAGGAGGAAAAAGTTTGACCATCTTTCATCCTCGTAACCAATGAATCCCTGAAAGGCAGAATAGCCGCTGTTGCGGAAAAGCGAAACCATGTCTGCCCTTTATGCACATTAAATTGTTCGCCAGGTGCAATAGAGCTGCACTCATTCCCCCTTCAGAACGGAACCGGCAGCCAGCATGAAGGGCAAGGGGGCCGACAAGAGATGCTCCATGTCGGGCGAGAAGGCCCAGCCGATGGTCCGCTTCAGCCCGAATCCGGTGAGCCGGGGACGCGCCACAGCTTCATGGCGATAGCTTTCGGGCATGACGGTGACGCCCAGCGAGGCAGCCACCATCTGCATGACGCGTTCGTCATTGGTGGAGCGCAAGGCGAAGTGAGGGCGCACGCCGCGTTCGGTGAAATGGCGGCTGACTTCGGACAGCGCTTCGCAATGACGGCGGACGATCATGACGTCATGGGCGATTTCCTCGGCGGCGATCTCATGCCGGTTCGCCAGCGGGTGACTTGCTGGGATCGCGAGCGCATAGCCTTCGGTCGCGATGGGTTTTTCGGCGAAGCGGTCGCCGCCTCGTCCGACCAGCGACAAGGAAAGGTCGATCCGGCCCTTCGCGAGATGTCCGGTCAGTTCCCTTTCGCTGCCATAGACCAGTTCGAACCGCCAATCCCTTTGCGGCGGGGCGGAGGCGAGGGCGGAAGCGATCAGCGCGCCCGATATGCTGCTGAGCACGCCCAGGCGCAGGGGTGGGAGATCGGCGGCTTCTCCCATGGCTTGAAGCGCCAGATTGAACTCCCGTTCGATGCGGCGGGCGTGGGGAAGGAAGCGGGCGCCCGCGTCGGTCAGTTCGACGCGCTGGTTCGAGCGGATGAAGAGCGGGAAGCCCAGCGTCCGCTCCAGCCTGGCGACGCCGATGGAGAGCGTGGGTTGCGACACATGGCAATGGGCGGCGGCGCGGGAGAAGTTTCCCTGATCTATCACGGCGAGGAAATAGCGGGTGAGATGGCGATCTAACACGGTTTTGAATCCGGTGGGGCAGGAGGCGAGGTGTATAGATAGCATCAATATAGTGGTTGCTGAAATTTCAATTTTTCTATGAGGCGCGGGCGCGTTACACTTCGGGATGAGGAGAGTGGCCATGACCGATTTCGATTTTGCGCTGGGCGACAATGCCGACATGATCCGGGACAGCGCGGCGCGCTTCGCGGCGGATCGGATCGCGCCGCTGGCGGCGGAGATCGACGCGAAGGACTGGTTTCCGCGCGACCTGTGGCCGGAGATGGGGGGGCTGGGGCTGCACGGGGTTACCGTCGAGGAGGAATGGGGCGGGCTGGGCCTTGGTTATCTGGAGCATGTGGTCGCGCAGGAGGAAGTGGCGCGGGCTTCGGCTTCGATCGGGCTTTCCTATGGGGCGCATTCCAATCTTTGCGTCAACCAGCTTCGGCGCTGGGGGAATGAGGCGCAGAAGGCGAAATATCTGCCGAAGCTGATTTCGGGCGAGCATGTCGGCAGCCTTGCCATGTCGGAGGCGGGCGCGGGATCGGACGTGGTATCGATGAAGCTGCGGGCGGAGAAGCGGGGCGACCGCTATGTGCTGAACGGCACGAAATTCTGGATCACCAACGCGGCGGAGGCCGACACGCTGGTCGTCTATGCCAGGACCGGCGAGGGATCGAAGGGGATCACGACCTTCATCATCGAGAAAGGGTATAAGGGCTTCTCCATCGGGCAGAAGATCGACAAGATGGGGATGCGCGGCAGTCCCACCGGCGAACTGGTCTTCGACGATTGCGAAGTGCCGGAGGAGAATGTCATGGGGCCGCTGAACGGCGGCGTCGGCGTGCTGATGTCGGGCCTCGATTATGAGCGGACGGTGCTGGCGGGCATTCAGCTCGGCATCATGCAGGCGTGCCTCGACACGGTGCTGCCCTATGTGCGGGAGCGCAGGCAGTTCGGCCAGCCCATCGGCGCGTTCCAGTTGATGCAGGCGAAGGTCGCGGACATGTATGTCGCGCTCAACAGCGCGCGGGCCTATGTCTATGCGGTGGCGCGGGCCTGCGACGCGGGCCGGACGACGCGCTTCGATGCGGCAGGCGCGATCCTGCTGGCGAGCGAGAATGCGATGAAGGTCGCGCTGGAGGCGGTGCAGGCGCTGGGCGGGGCGGGCTATACGAAGGACTGGCCGGTCGAACGCTATATGCGCGACGCCAAATTGCTGGACATCGGCGCGGGGACGAATGAAATTCGCCGCATGTTGATCGGCCGGGAACTGATCGGGGCATGAGCGCGCCGGTTCTGGACACGAAATTGGCGCTGGATTGCGACGATTTCCGCGCCAATGCCGCGCATAATGCGGCTCTGGCGGAGGAATTGCGGACGAAAGTCGCCGTGGCCGCGCAGGGCGGATCGGCCAGGGCGCGGGACAAGCATGTGGCGCGGGGCAAGCTGCTGCCGCGCGAGCGGGTGGAGCGGCTGCTGGATGCGGGGTCGCCCTTTCTGGAAGTGGGGCAGCTTGCGGCCCATGGTCTTTATGATGACGAGGTGCCGGGCGCGGGGCTGATCGCCGGGATCGGGCGGGTGTCGGGGCGTCAGGCGATGATCGTCTGCAACGATGCGACGGTGAAGGGCGGGACTTACTATCCGCTGACCGTCAAGAAGCATTTGCGGGCGCAGGAGATCGCGCTGGAGAACCGGCTCCCTTGCATCTATCTGGTCGACAGCGGCGGGGCGAACCTGCCCAATCAGGCGGAGGTGTTTCCCGACAAGGAGCATTTCGGCCGCATCTTCTTCAATCAGGCGAACACGTCGGCGCAGGGCATCCCCCAGATCGCCTGCGTCATGGGAAGCTGCACGGCGGGCGGCGCTTATGTGCCCGCCATGTCGGACGAGACGGTGATCGTGCGGCATCAGGGGACGATTTTCCTTGCCGGGCCGCCGCTGGTGCAGGCGGCGACGGGGGAGGTCATCAGCGCGGAGGATCTGGGCGGCGGCGACCTGCATGGGCGCAAGTCGGGCGTGGTCGATCATGTCGCGGAGAATGACGGCCATGCGCTCAGCATCGTGCGGGACATCGTTTCGACCTTGCAGCCGGAGCGGAAGGCGGACGTGAACCTGCGGGCGGCGCGGCCGCCGAAGTTCGCGGCCGAAGAGCTTTACGGCATCATCCCCGACGATGTGCGCGCGCCCTATGATGTGCGGGAGGTGATCGCGCGGATCGTCGACGGCAGCGAGTTTCATGAGTTCAAGGCGCTTTACGGCACGACGCTGGTGTGCGGCTTCGCGCATATCTGGGGGATGCCGGTGGCGATCCTTGCCAATAATGGCGTGCTGTTCAGCGAAAGCGCGGTCAAGGGCGCGCATTTCATCGAACTGGCCTGCCAGCGGCGCATTCCGCTGCTGTTCCTTCAGAATATCTCCGGCTTCATGGTGGGCGGGAAATATGAGGCGGAAGGCATCGCGAAACATGGCGCGAAGCTGGTGACGGCGGTGGCGACGGCGCAGGTGCCCAAGATCACGCTGCTGATCGGCGGGAGCTTTGGCGCGGGCAATTATGGGATGTGCGGGCGGGCCTATGCGCCGCGCTTCCTCTTCACATGGCCCAATGCGCGGATTTCCGTGATGGGCGGGGAGCAGGCGGCGTCCGTGCTGGCGACGGTGCATCGGGATGCGGCAACATGGAGCGCGGAGGAAGCGGAGGCTTTCAAGGCGCCGATCCGCCAGAAATATGAGGATGAGGGCAATCCCTATTATGCCACGGCGCGGCTGTGGGACGATGGCGTGATCGACCCGGCGCAGACGCGCGATGTCTTGGGGCTGGCCTTTGCCGCGACGTTGAACGCGCCGATTGCCGAGCGCGCCCAGTTCGGCCTGTTCAGGATGTGATGGCGATGATGCATTCCCTTCTTGTCGCCAATCGGGGCGAGATCGCCTGCCGGATCATCCGCACGGCGCGGGGTCTGGGGATACGGACCGTGGCGGTCTATTCGGACGCGGATGCCGATGCCCTGCATGTGCGGGAGGCGGATGAGGCCGTGCATATCGGGCCTTCCGCGGCGCGGGAATCCTATCTGTTGGGGGATCGGATCATCGCCGCCGCGCTGGAGACGGGGGCGGAGGCGATCCATCCGGGCTATGGGTTCCTGTCCGAGAATGCGGCGTTCGCGCAGGCAGTAATGGATGCCGGGCTGATCTGGGTCGGACCCGATCCGGCGAGCATCACGGCCATGGGGTTGAAGGATGCGGCCAAGGCGCTGATGAGCGAAGCGGGCGTCCCGGTGACGCCGGGCTATCTGGGCGAGGACCAGAACGAGGCGCGATTGGCGGCGGAGGCGGACGCCATCGGCTATCCGGTGCTTATCAAGGCGGTCGCGGGCGGCGGCGGCAAGGGGATGCGGAAAGTCGATGGGCCGCAGGAATTTGCCGAGGCGCTGCTGTCGTGCCGGAGGGAGGCGGCGTCCTCCTTCGGCAACGATCAGGTGCTGCTGGAGAAATGGGTGACGAATCCGCGCCATATCGAGGTGCAGATATTCGGGGACCGGCATGGGAATGTGGTGCATCTGTTCGAGCGGGACTGTTCGCTCCAGCGGCGGCACCAGAAGGTGATCGAGGAAGCGCCCGCGCCGGGGATGGAAGAGGCGACGCGGCAGGCGATCTGCGAAGCGGCTGTGCGGGCGGCGAAGGCTGTGGATTATGTGGGCGCAGGGACCATCGAGTTCATCGCGGACGGTTCCGAAGGGCTGCGCGCGGACCGCATCTGGTTCATGGAGATGAACACGCGGCTTCAGGTCGAGCATCCCGTGACCGAGGCGATCACCGGGCAGGACCTGGTGGAATGGCAGTTGCGGGTGGCTTCGGGCGAGCCTTTGCCGGTGGCGCAGGCGGAATTGGCGATCCATGGCTGGGCTATGGAGGCGCGGCTCTATGCGGAGGACCCGGCGAAGGGGTTTCTGCCGTCCATCGGGGTGCTGGAGCTGTTCGAGCTGGGCGAAGGGTGCCGGGTCGATACGGGCGTGGAAGAGGGCGCGGAGATTTCGCCCTTTTACGATCCGATGATCGCCAAGGTGATCGCGCATGGGAGCGACCGGGAGAGTGCGCGGCGGCGGCTGGCGGCCTGTCTGGACGATAGCGCGATCTGGCCGCTGCGGACCAATGCGGGCTTTCTGGTGAAGGCGCTGGAGCATCCGGACTTCGTCGCGGCGGAGATCGATACGGGGCTGATCGGGCGCGAGGGCGAGGCGTTGATGCCGCCGGAGCGGCCTTCCGAGGAAGCGTTGGCGGATGCGGCGGCGGCTGTGGCGGGTGGCGGCGGGTTGCGCGGGTTCCGGCTGAACGCGCCTTTGCGGACGGAGGCTTGCTTCCTGCTGGATGGCGAGGCGGTGACGGTGGCTTTCGATCCTCGCGAGGCGGGCGAGGGTGAAGAGGCCGTGCTGATCGCGGAAGGCGGGCAGGTCTGGCGCCTGTCGTCCTGGCGCGTCGATGGCGTGGCGAGCGGGGGCGCTTCGGATGGGCAGGTGCTTTCGCCCATGCCGGGGCGGATCATCTCCGTCGCCGTGGCGCAGGGCGAGCATGTCGCCAAGGGGCAGAAGCTGCTGACGCTGGAAGCCATGAAAATGGAACATGGTCTTGTCGCGCCCTTCGATGGCGTTGTAGCGGAGTTCAACGCGACGGAAGGCGGTCAGGTGAGCGAGGGCGCTCTGCTGGTCCGGATCGACAAGGGAGAGGAATGATGGCGGGACGGTTTTTCGATCAGTGGCAAATCGGGGACCGGATCGAGCATGAGATTCGGCGCACGGTGACGGAGACGGATAACCTCCTCTTTTCCACCATGACGCATAATCCGCAGCCGCTTCATCTGGACCTGGAGGCGGCGAAAGCGTCGGAGTTCGGACAGATCCTCGTCAACGGCACCTTCACCTTCGCGCTGATGGTAGGGCTGTCGGTCGGGGACACGACGCTGGGCACGCTGATCGCCAATCTGGGTTATGACAGACTGGTGATGCCCAAGCCGGTGTTCATCGGCGACACGCTGCGCGCGACAAGCGAAGTGTCCGCGCTCAAGCCCAGCCGGTCGCGGCCCGGCGCGGGCATCGTGACCTTCACCCATCGCCTGTTCAACCAGCGGGACGAGCTGGTGTGCGAATGCCTTCGCATGGTGCTGATCCGGGGCAGCGCGGACTGAGCGGCGCTCAGGCGCGGGCGGCGAGGCCCGCGCCTGAAGCATCGCATCAATATTTGACGCGGACGCTGGCGAAGAAGGTGCGGCCCGGTTCGGGGAAGCCGTCCGTCAGCACATAATAATCGTCGAACAGATTGCGCCCGCCGATGCCAATGTCGATATTGTCCGTCAGCCCATAGTCGATCCGCAGGCTGGCGTTCGCGTAAGAGCCTGTCCGGTAATAGCGCACGGGACTGCTGGCGGGCGTGGCGGTGAACAGCGTCCAGCGGTTCGACGCCAGATCGACGCTGGGGACGATATGCAGCCGCTCCACGGGCGACCAGTCGAGCCAGACGAAGCCCTTGTGCTTCGGCACGCCGGTCAATTCGAACGCGCCCTGTCCGGCATAATGCAGGCTCCGCCTGGTCAGCGTATAGTTGAAGCCTGCGTCCAGCCCCGGCATCAGCGTCGCCGACAGGGCGATTTCCCCGCCATAATAATGGCCTTTGCCCACATTCTGGCTCTGGCTCATGTAACGCTGGGCGCAGCCGGGGGTGGGGACGGCGGGCGGAGCGGTCGATGCGGTGCAGGGATAGGCGAGGATCGGCACGGACTGGATGATCGCATTGTCGATCCAGCTATAGAAGAGCGCACCTTCCAGCTTGACCGGGCCGCTCAGCCATGTGCCGCCGATTTCCGCGTTGGTCGCGCGTTCCGCTTTCAGGTCGGGATTGGGAATGGCCTGATTGAAGCGCTGGCTGAACCGTTCGAAGATGGTGGGGAAGCGCGCCCGCGACGACAGGCTGGCGCGCAGGGCCAGTGCCTCGCTGGCCTGCCAGTCCAGCCGGCCTTGCAGGTTCCATGTGTCGGCGTCCCGGCGCGGATAGTTGTAGAGCGTGGCGGGCGTGCCCGACGTGCCGAGCGGCGAGCCATATTCCTCCGCCCGCTTGAGGTCGCGCCAGTCGAAGCTGCCGCCCAGCGTGAAGGTGACGTCCGGCGTCAGCTTCAGCTCATTTTCCAGCGCGATGGAAAAGACATTTTCCGTCTGGGTCTGTTTCGGTTCGGTGCTGGGGACGCCGGCAGCGGAAAAGCTGGTCTGCGCCTCCACATGCTTGTCGTGGCGATAATGGAAGGCGATGCGCAGCGTGTCGGCGTCCGACGCCCGGAAATCGAGCTGCGCGGAGCCGCCCCACGCCTTGTCCCAATAGGGGCTGTCGAAAGCATAGCCGCGGGTCTGCTTGGTCAGCGTGCGGTCGTCAAAGGAGCGCAGCGCCGAATCGAACTGATTATAATAGGCGCGCGTCTTGAGCGTCGCGCGGTCGCCCAGCGCCGTCGTCGACAGGAAATAGACGCTGTCGATGTCCCACTTCGGCCATGTCCAATAGCGGGGCGTCGAAACCGTGTCGCTGACGTGCAGGGGCGCTTCCTTCGCGCCGGCCTGCCGCGTGTAGCTGATTGCATATTCGTCGGTGTCGTTCGGCGTGAAGCCGACCTTCACGTTCATGCGCCAGTCGCGGGTGCGGGAAAAGTCGCGCGCGCCGCCATCCTCCAATGCGGGAACGATCGCGCGGAAATCATTGGGCAAGTCCCAATGGTCGGTGAAGCTGCGCGCATAGCTGGCCTGCGCATACCAGCGGTCCTGCTTCGTGCCCACCATGGCGGATGTCGAATAGCCCGCATAATCGGCGTCATTGTCCAGATTGATCGTGCCGCGCACGTCGATGTCGAGTGCCTTCGTCGGCTTGCGCGTGACGAGGTTGATCGCGCCGCCCATGGCTCCGGGACCGTCGAGGACGGAGGCATAGCCCTTGGCCACCTGAACCTCCGCGATGTCGGTCGTCAGGAAGCGGCCATAGTCGAGGCGGTTGTCGGCGGGCAGGTAGACGCGGATGCCGTCGATCGACAGCGGCACCTGAAAACGGTCGAAACCGCGCACGAAGACGAGGCGTTCGTTGCGCGTCCCGCCGCTGTTGCCTGCCGCCACGCCGGGCATCAGATTGACGGCATCGTCCAGCGCGGTGCGGTTGAAGGTGTAGATCGCGTCCGAAGACAGGGTGTTGGCGTCGATGCCCGCGCCGCCGATCCGAGGCGCGGTCACGATGATCTGGCCGAGCGAAAAGCGGTCCGACGGGTCGGCGGCGGGCGTTGCGCCGGTCTGGGCCTGCGCCACTGGCACAAGCGAAATGCCCGCCAATAAGGCGGCAAATATGATACGCATAAAATCCCCTTTGATGGTCGTTCGACTCTCTGTATCCAGCCATATATAGTTTTGTTTGCGGAAGGAAAGTTTCTTGGCATCCATGTTATCACTTCGCTGGGGACTGGCGCTTTGCGCCGTGGCGCTGCCCTTGCCTGCCTTCGCGGCGATGGAGGCGGCGGCGGATTGTTCCGCGCCTGCCGAATTGACCGAGCCCTTCCTCTCCTGGCGCAGCCCGGTGCCGTTGCAGGCGGCGACCGACCGCAAGGGGACGGCCAAGGCCGAATTGACCGCTGGACATGCGGCCGCCGTCGCATTGTCGCCGACGCCCAAGGTGGCCTATGCGCTGCGGCCGGAAAAGCCGGGCGGATCGGTCAGCTTCGGGGGAATGGCCCGCTTCGTCGTGCCGTCCGCCGGTCTGTGGCGCGTGGCGCTGAGTTCGGGCGCCTGGGTGGACGTGGTGAAGGACGGCAAGGCGCATACCTCCGTCGCCCATGGCCATGGGCCGGAATGCAGCGGCGTCCGCAAGATGGTGGATTATGATTTGCAGCCGGGAACCTATACGCTGCAAATTGCCGCCAATGGGGAAGACCGGATGACCGTTCTGGTGACGCCGATCCGGTGAAACGCTGGCTGCTGGCGCTTTCCCTGCTGTCGCTGACCGCCGCGGGAAGGGCGTGGGACTGGGGAATCCCGTCCGATGTCCCTCCGCCGGTCGTGCCGGCCGATAACGCCATGAGCGTGGCGAAGGTCGAACTGGGCCGCCGCCTCTTCTACGACGCGGACCTGTCGGCGAACGGCACGCTTTCCTGCGCGGGCTGCCATGAGCAGAAGCGGGCCTTCACGGACGGCAACGCCACGCGGCCCGGCGTGCACGGCGATCCGGGGAAGCGCAATATTCCCGGACTTGCCAATGTGGCCTGGCGCACGAGGCTGACCTTCGCCGATCCGTCGCTGACGACGCTGGAGGCGCAGATGCTGGTGCCGCTTCTGGGTGACGATCCGGTGGAACTGGGCATGAAGGGGAAAGAGGCCGAACTGACCCGCCGCCTGGAAAGTGACGCCTGTTATCGCCGCATGTTCCGCCGCGCCTTTCCCGAAGCGAAGGGGGCCGTGAACCTCGACACCATTTCCCGCGCGCTTGCCGCTTTCGAGCGGACGATGATCTCTCTGGACAGTCCCTATGACCGCCATCGGCGGGGAGACGGCAGCGCGCTCTCCGCCGATGCGCGAAAGGGCGCCGCGCTGTTCGCCGCGCGGGGCTGTGTTGCCTGCCATGCGGGGCAGGACTTCACGGATGACCGCTATCATCGGCTGGAGCAAGGGCGGGGAAAGGATCGCGGGCTGATCGAGAAGACGGGACGGCCGGACGATGCGGACCGGTTCCGGACGGCTTCCTTGCGCAATGCCGCCGTTACCGGGCCATGGTGGCATGACGGTTCCGCCGCGACTTTGGAGGAGGCGATCCGGCGTCATGGCGGGGAATGGGGGCCGGATGAAATGGCGCCCTTGCGGGCGTTTCTGGAAAGCCTGACGGACCGGGCCTTTCTGGCCGATCTGCGTTTCGCGATGCCGGACCGGGTGTGCGGGCGGAAATTATGAGGCGTGCGGGGGCGGCACGGGCGCGTCCCTCAGCAGGCTTCTGAGGTGATCGAAATCTTCGCCCGCCGTCGCTGAGATGGCGGCTTTTTCGATGGCGCGATAATCGGCCAATATCTTCCGGCCCGCCGGTGTGAGCCGCGCTCCACGTTCCTTTCCGCCTCCAGCGACCGTCTCCACCAGCCGCTCGCGCCAGCAACGGTTCATCGCATCGACCAGAAGCCAAGTCCGGCGGTAGCTCATGCCCATGGACCGGCCGGCGGCCGAGATCGAACCCTGGGCGTCGATGGCTTCCAGCAAATCGGCCTTTCCCGGCCCCATGGCGATTTCGTCGCCGCAGAAAATCTGGATCTTGAGCTTGAGGACATCGGCGCGCATGTCCTTCCTTATCACCCTTTTCCGGTTTGCGTTAAGCGTTACATGATCGATCCGAGCCGGTCGGATCGACAGGGCGAGAGTGGAGTATTCGTGCAGACTCGTCTCATTCAATATTTTCTGGCGCTGGAGAGTGAAGGCCATTTCGCGCGCGCCGCCGCGCGCTGCAACGTGTCGCAGCCGACCCTGTCGGCGGGGATCGCGACGCTGGAGGCGCAACTGGGCAAGCGGCTGATCAACCGCGACCGGAAATATGGGGGGCTGACGCCGGAGGGGGAAGCGATATTGCCCTGGGCGCGGCAGTTGGTCGCCGCCGCCGAAGCGTTGGGGCAGGCGGCGGAGACGGCGCGGGGGCCGCTGAAGGGCGAATTGCGCCTGGGCACCATTCCCGCCGCCATGCCCGCCATCGGGTTTCTGGTGGAGGCGGTTCTGTTGCGCCATCCCGACCTCAATATCCAGGTTCGTGGATTGACGTCCCGGCAGATCGAGCGGGGGCTGGCGGCCTTTGAGCTGGACGCGGGCCTCACCTATCTGGATTTCGAGCCGCCTGCCCATGCGCTGGCGGTGCCGCTTTATGCCGAACGGACCATGCTGGTCAGCGCGATCAAGGGCGTGCCGCTTCCGGACCGGCTGGAATGGGCGGATCTGGCGCGGCTGCCCCTCTGCCTGCTGCATCAGGGGATGCAGAACCGCCGCATCCTCGACGCGCGGCTGGCGGAGCGGGGGCTGGCGCTGAAACCCGTCGCCACTGCCGACAGCTATGTCGCCCTGCTGGCGCTGGTGCAGCAGGGGCGGCTCTGTTCGATCATCCCCGACAGCCATGCGATGTTGATGAAGGGGCTGGACTGGGCGGTGACCAAGGCTCTGCCCGATGAAGGGAGCGGGAGCCGGGTGGGCGTGATCGTGTCGGACCGGGCGCCGATGGGACCGCTGGCCCAGACGGTGCTGGCGGTGGCGCGGGAGTTGCGGCTGCCCTCCGGTTTCCGGCCTGTTTGATAGACATTATCTATCAGAGAT
>JASGDV010000250.1:0-7499 GCA_049841255.1 Sphingobium sp. | reverse complement strand
GATCGGCCATGTGAAGCAGGTGATGGCGGATAGCCGCGGCAAAGTGCGATCCCTGCTGGTCGACGTGAAGGGGCGCAGCGCGAACCTTCCCGCCGCCAATTTCTCCGGCCAGGGTGATGTGCTGATCTCCGCCATGAGCAAGGAACAGGTCAGCAACGCCGCCAGAGGAGAGCATGGTTCGGACGGCGCGTCAGCCGATAGGCGCTAACCGACTGTCAGTTGATCAAGCTATGATCCGCCGGGTATCTGCCCGGCGGATCAGTTTTCTGGGGAATGATGATTCCCGCCGAACGGTTCGAGGATTTTGACGATGTCCTCAGCCTGCGCGTGTCTCTTGCCAAAAAGAGCCCGCAAATCAGGATGATGTCAGCAACGTCCTGATCGCTTTCTCCAACTCCCCGATATCCGCAGCATTATTGAACAATGCTGGCGTGATGCGCACGCAGGCGCCCTGCGCCGGTCCGTCGCGATGGACGGAAAAGATCCGATGCTCGTCCAGCAGGCGCTTCGCGATGGCGGCATTGTCCTCAACGCTGGTGCGGTCGACGAACCGGAAGGATGTAATGCCGCCATGCAGGCGCGGATCGGCGGGCGTCAATATTTCCAGCCCCTTCGTGCCGCGCAGGCTTTCCGCCCAGAGGTCGCGGAGGTGGCGCAGTCGCGCGGCGCGGGGCGCATCGCCAATGGTGTCCTGAAAATCGAGCGCGGCGGGCACGGTCAGTTGCGCCGCGAAATCGACGGTGCCGGTATGGACCCGCGCATAGGCATTGGCGGGGAAGGGCGGGCTGTTGGCGCTATCCGGATCGATCAGGTCGACCTTTGTCTTGCGGATGTAGATGACCCCCACGCCCAGTGGCGCGCCCCACCATTTATGCAGGTTGAAGCCGATGAAATCCGCTTCGAGATCGGCCGGACGGAAATCGAGCTGTCCCCAGCTATGCGCGGCATCGACAATCGCGTCCACGCCCCTCGTGCGCGCCATCGCCACGATTTCGCGCACCGGCACGACCAGCCCAGTGCGGTGGCTGAGATGGGTGAGCAGGATCAGCCTTATCCTGGGGTTGGCCTTGAGCGCCGCCTCATAAGCGTCGATCAGCCCCTGATGCGTCGCCGGCTCGGGCAAGGCGATCCGCACCGTCTCCACGCCTCTGCTGCGCTGCAACGTATCGAAACAGGCCTGCATGCTGTCATAGTCGAGATCGGCATAGAGCACGGTATCGCCCGGACGCAGCGGGTTATAGCCCCCGATCAACGCCTTCAACGCTTCGGTCGCGTTGCGGGTGAACGCGATTTCCTGCGGATCGACGCCCATCTTCGCCGCCACGCGATCGCGCGCCGCGATCAGATTCGCGGTCATGCCGCGCCGGGCATAATAGCTGGTTTCCCGATTGACCCGCCGCAGGGCCGATTCATAATGTTCCAGCACCGGCCGGGCCATCATGCCCCAATTGCCGTTTTCCAACTGGATGACATCGCGAGTGACGTCATATTGCGCCGCGACCTTGGCCCAATAGGACTCGTCATCGGGCCGGACGGCCACCGCAGGCGAAGAGGCGGCTCCAAGCCGGTTCGTCCCCATAAGGGCGGCTCCGGCAACTGTCGCGGCCATCATCTGCCTGCGGTTCATGTCCATTTCCCTGCCCGCCGATCAGAAGGTCAGGCCCAGGCGGACATAATATTGGCCGCCATCGGTATCATAGGGCGCATTGCGCGAATAGATCAGGCCGCGCACCGCCTGATTGGTCGCTTCGTCAGGATAGCTGTTGAAGATATTCTCCGCGCCGCCCCGGATCGAGATGTTCGGCGTTACTTGCACGCTGGCCGACAGGTCGAACAGCACCATGGAACCGAAACGCTGGAACAGGTCGCCGGTCGCATTGCCGCTGACATCGGTCCATGCGCCATAATAGCGCGCCCGGCCCTGAATGGCGAATTTTCCGAGCGTGTAGCCCAGTGAAGCGGTGCCGTTATGCTTGGGCAGGCGATCCTCGAAAATGATGCGCTGGGTTTCGTTGGCGATTGCCGCTGAAGTGCCGCTCGTCACTTTGGTCTGGTTGTAATTATAGGCCAGGCTGATGTCGATCGTGCCCGGTCCCACCTTTTTCGTATAAGCCAGCACCACGTCGATGCCGCGGGTGCGGGTGTCGAAATCATTGGTGAAATAGGTGACGGATGTGAAGCGCTGCGGATTGGGCAGGCTGTTCGGCACGGCGAAGGTCGGCGACTGGCTGAAACGGTCGCGCAGCTTGATCTGATAGAGGTCGACGCTGCCCGTCAGGCCGAAATCGGACTGGAAAGTCAGGCCCGCCGTGATGGTGCGCGATTTTTCCGGGGTCAACGGCTTGGCGCCCAGAGCCACGGCGATGGGATCGCTGGGCGACAGGCGGCCTATGTTGAAAATCTGCATCGTGGTCGTGTCGAGACCCTGACTGGTGTTCAACGCGTTGAGCTGCGCCGGTGTCGGGGCGCGAAAGCCGGTCGAATAGGTGCCGCGAAGCGCAACGCCTCTCGTCGGTTCGAAGCGGGCCGACAGCTTGTAGTTGAACGTGTCGCCAAAGGCCGAGAAATCTTCGTAACGGCCCGCTGCGCCCAGCGTGACCGCTTCGACCGGCCGGACTTCCACGTCGATATAACCGGCATAGCTGGTCTGCGACCATTCACCGGCGCTCAGCGGGCTGAAGCCCGGAAAACCGTTGCTGTTGGGCGCGAGGCCGGTGGCTGCGCCCGGTCCGATGGCGTAGGAAGCCGGATCGCCGGGACGGATGCCGTAGGTTTCCTTGCGCCGTTCCGCGCCAAAGGCGATATTGGCGGGCTCCGCCAATCCCAACGGCAGGCGATAGACGAAATCGGCGTTGATATTGAACTCGCTCTGGCGCAACCGGCCCAGATAGAAGCTGGTCGGGCTGTCCGGCCCCATGGAGGCGTTGAGCGATTCATTCATATTATAGTTGATGCGGCTGCGCCCGGCCGAAACGCTGACGTCATAGGTCAACCGCTCGCTGACAGCGCCGCGCAGACCGGCATTGCTCTGGAAATCGTCATATTTGGTGCCGAAGCGCGGGGTGAAGCCAGCCGGATAGAGACTGGAAAAGTTGAAGCCGGGGAAAGCCGCGCTGTTGCCATAGACATTGGCCGTGTTCGCCGGGTTGCGCCAGTTGAAATCGGTGACGCCTTCGCCATTTCCGACCGTGCCGAAGGCATAGAGGGTGACCGCGTCGGAGAAGTCATAATGGGCGTTCACGCCCGCGCGCACGGGAACGGAGATCGGGCTGGCCCCAACGCTGCACCGGGTTGGGCACGTCCAGCTCGGGATGGGCCTCCTGAAACGCGATCGCATCGGGCCGCTGGCGGGTGCGCGACGTGGCGTCGGACTTGGAAAATTCGCCCGTGAAGACGATGCTGCCCCGGTCACCGAGCGCGATGCCGCCCTGCGCGCCGGTCTGATATGCCGTGCCGTCGCCCTTATAATATTGGGAGAATTGGCCATAGGCTTCCATGCCCGGCTGATCGTCGAGGATGATGTTGACCACCCCGGCGATGGCGTCGGACCCATATTGCGCCGATGCGCCGTCGCGCAGCACTTCGATCCGCTTGATGGCAAGGTTGGGGATGGTGGCAAGATCGGCTGCCTGCGCCCCGCGCGTGCCCAGCAGGGCGGAGCGGTGATAACGCTTGCCGTTCACCAGCACGAGCGTCTGGTCGGCGGAAAGGCCGCGCAGCGTCGCGGGACGGACGAAGGCCTGTCCGTCGGCGGCGGGAAGGCGCTGCACGTTGAAGGACGGCAGAAGCTGCGCCAGCGTATCGGACAAATCGTTGGAAACACTGTTGTCGATGGATTTCGATGACAGAACGTCGATCGGCGCAAGCGTGTCCAACTTCGTGCGCTTCGCATCGCGTGTTCCGGTGACGATTATTGCATTGTCGGCGTCAACACTGTCGTCCGCAGGAATATTGTCCTGAGCCAAGGCGAAAGAGCATGCGGAAAATGACAGCGCGATAACCGCACTGGTGGTCAGAAGCTTCATGATTGTCCCCATAAGGCGCGATAGATATTATTTTCTGCCAGCGCCTCTAAAGGCCGTAGATGACGCTTTTATGTATAGAACCGGGAAAATACGGTATGACAGCGTTTCACTTATCTTGGCCTCAGAGGGTATAGTTGGGCATTAATCCGGATTTCGTTCGATAGCTGTGCTTCTTTTATCACGCCAGCGTCTGGCTCGCGATATTGGGGAAAACGGGTTCCGCGCTTTGAGCGGAGCCGTCGTCCTGTTGCTGTGGGAATGCAATCCGCTTATTGCTGCGGGAATTCCACTCGGTTCTTGAGTAGCCTTTCTTCCGGTTCAACGCACCGGGAATATTTGGTCGAACGGGCAGGACAGGACATGGCGCGCATTTTCATAACCGGCAGCACGGAAGGTCTCGGCCGCGCCGCCGCGGAAACTTTGATGAACGACGGGCATGAGGTTATCCTGCACGCCCGTTCGCGAGAGCGCGCGCAGGCCATGGAACATCTTGGCGCACGATCCGCCGGGATCGTCATCGGCGATCTCAGCAATGCGGCCGAAGTTCGCGCGATCGGCGATCAGGTCAACGCGCTGGGGCGAATGGATGCGATCATCCACAACGCCGGCATTTACAGCACGCCAGACCGGGCAGCGACGCCGGAAGGCCATGCGACGGTCTTCGCGGTGAACAGCCTTGCGCCTTATATGCTGACTGCCCTGATCGAACGGCCTGACAGACTCATCTATCTGAGCAGCGGTCTGCATCGCGACGGCGAAGGTTCGCTTGCTGATCTCGACTGGAAGAAGCGCCGCTGGAACGCGGCCCAGGCCTATGCCGAGACGAAGTTGCAGGTGGCCGCACTAGCCTCCGCGCTTGCCCGGCGCTGGCCGGATGTTGTCTGCAGCGCCGTCGATCCGGGCTGGGTTCGCACGCGAATGGGCGGAACGAGCGCGCCGATCGACCTCGACACGGGACAACGGACGCAAAGCTGGCTTGCCGTGAGCGATGATCCGGCTGCCTTGGTCAGCGGCCGATATTGGCACAACCGATGCGTGGAGGATCCGGCGAGCGAGGTGACCGACATCCGCTTTCAGGACCGGTTGCTTGTGTTGCTGGAACAGATGACGGGCGTTCGGTTGCATGATTGAGATCATCTTCAGCATCAGGGCATAATCTAGATTTATTGGTGACCCTGATTGCACTATGGTCGCTGGATTGCGGATGGCCTGGAGGACATGGCTGCAAAAGCGGACGTGAGCTTTATTTGCTAAAATGCTGACGATATCCGGCCGTCACTAAAGGTATCGGCGAGCGAAGTAACGCGTGAGCATGATCTCGTCTAACATCCATTTGCATCGTGTGCCTGCGTTCAGGTGATGACAGCGCGATGAAACGACACTTCTCGAAACTCTCGCCAGATGGGATTTCGAAGCAAACGGCGGCCACCCGTTCAGAGATAAGCTTAGTGATGTCATCAGCTTCGTCAGTCATGAGTATCCGTTCTAGCGCAGTGACTGACGTACTTCAGGACCTGCCTTTGCGACAATTCCTTATTTCAAAACCGGTTCGGTCTGTCACTTTGGCTTGTTTCCTGCTCCGGAGAAAACCATGCTTTGGCTTGCGCGTATTTTACTGTTCATCCCGTCGTTGATTGCCGGGGTGGTTCATATCTAGGGAAGACCCAAGGTTCTGGGTGGTGGCAATGGTCATTGGCCTCACTTTTCTGGCATTGAGTATTATCGCAGGAATGTACCTGCCCGCTCTGAATCCATGGTTACGAAAAAAGAAAAGGGGACGATAACGGCGATCAGAATATTTTTTTCATTCTTTTCTCAGTTTTCAAACTCAATTGGACGGGAATCTCTATTCCTGATAATATAATTTGGTACGCAAATTTCATTAAGAATAGGATTAAAAATATAATTATAAGACATGGAATATAATGTATGCTTAGTGAATGGCTGTGTATTGTGATAATATGCAGCCTTTATAGCAATTTCTTGGCTCTTCGGAACAAGGCTCGCAGATACGTCCTGCGATCTTCGTGGGAAATGTCGCTGAGAACGGCCGCAAAAATTTCACCTTCGGATGAAGTGGGCGAAGCGGAATGTCCTCTGCAAGGTCTGGCCGCTATGCCATGTGGTCGTGACGAGCTTGTTCCAAGGGATGTCGCCGCTGGGAAAATCCTCATGTTGGCTTGATCGACGTCATCGTGCCACAGCACACATTCCACTCCCCACGCCATCACCCTGATTGACGACCCAGCGGCTGATCTTTTTCCGCCATTCATCATCGACCGCTTCAGTGATCACGAAGATAGCAAGAAAGGCGTCTGCTTCCAGCGGCGGAGGCAACGAGCTGGGGCTGAGTTGAGGATGCTTAACGGTCATCATTAGGGCATTGGAAACGGAATTGTTTGCTTGTCGGCATGGAAGGCGGGCGCGGCTTCGGCTCCCAGCAAACAAAGGGAGGAGCCCCGCTCAGCGCCCGATCGACCGGCACCTCATCCGAGAATATGTCCAGCGTCGCCAAATCCGCCACGAGGCAGATCGTGACGACGCGGGCATGGCGCAGGCGATCGGTCAGGAGATTGCGCGCGACGGTGAAGACAAAGAAGCTCGTGACCGGCGGCCGTCTGACACGGCCGGACTCATACACCCGGACATAAACCTCCTGGCGGAGATCGGCGACCTCGTGCGGGTCGGGCCAGACCCGTCGCAGATAAGCGGTCAGCGCCCCCTCAAGCGGGAGCACCTGATCCGCGAACCATTGATCGATGTCGTCCATGAGTCGTCCATTCCTTGCGCGATAGAGAGGTGACGGCGGTAGGGTCTGTCAAGCTTGGCGATGCGATGGCGGATTTTGCTGGCCGGGCCGTATTCCATTGGAGAGGCTTGCTCGCGCGGTAGAGAACGCAGCCCGCATTGCGAGCATTCGCCCGAAACCGGACATGCGATCGGCACCGGCTGGTTCGATGGCGCGTGAGCGTGATCGCCGCGCCTGCATGTCCATAACCAGGGTTCCAGTTTTCCTAGGAGGCGTAGATGGCTGTGTCGGAAAGGCAATCCAGGCGGCAGGCCGCGGCAAGGCAGCGTTGGGTGCGGGAACGGATCATGCCGCATGAACGGGCGCTACGCGCGTTTCTGCTCCGCCTCGGCTACCCGGTGAGCGATGTCGAGGAAATAATCCAGGAAGCCTATCTGCGGCTGATGAAGCTGGAGCGCGTTTCGCATATCGGCGACCCGCGCCGCTATTTCTTGTCAAACGGCGCGCAAACGGGACCCCCTATCGGCGTCGAAGAGGGACCCCCTTTTCGAGATTGAACGGAGGGTTGTGGGGGACGCCCTGCGCTGGGTGCGGCGGAGGTCGGGCGTAGCCCGGCCGGAGGCGCACCCAGCGCAAGCCGGTTCTGAAGCTGGGGTGAGAGTGGCGGCTAGCTGCGGTTTTTGAAGCGCCAACTGTCATTGCCGGTCTCGACGATATCGCCGTGG
>JASGDV010000249.1:0-25844 GCA_049841255.1 Sphingobium sp. | reverse complement strand
GACTCCTGCCTTCGCAGGAGCACGATGCACTTCAATTTAGGTGGATTCCAGACACTTCTCTCCGTCATCCCAGCGAAAGCTGGGATCTCTTTTAATGCCTGACTGTGCCAAAAGAAGAGAGATCCCAGCTTTCGCTGGGATGACGAAGGTTGAACGTCCGCAAATGGCCGAAAATAGTCAATTACGGAACCGCCGGTTTGTACCTTGCACATCCCTTTTTTCGCCAGTTTGTTTTCGGTGAAAAACCCGTTCCCACTTTTCCACGCGATGCTCTAGTCTGACAGGCATGATCGGTGGGGGTTCTGGCATAGCGAAATGGTGCAGCGCGGCAGCAATGGCGAGCGCGCTCGCTATGGCAGCCACGCGTCTGCCCGCGGCGGATGGCGGCGCGATCATCCTCCCCGGCACTGCGGGCACCACGCTGGATCAGGAACAGGCCGCGCTCAAGGCGGCGCGACGGCAGTCGGAGGAAGCGCGCGACCGGTCGCAGCGGCTGGAGCAGCAGGCGACGATGGCCCGCGACGAGGCGGATCAGGCCCGCCGCCGCGCCGCCGCCATGGCCGCGCGGATACAGGAATCGGAAGCGGACATTCAGGCGGCGCAGGCCCGCATCACCATCATCGCCCGGCTGCAACGGGCGCAAACGGCGCGGCTGGCGGCACGGCAGGAGCCGGTGGTGAAGCTGACCGCCGCCTTGCAGATGATGGCGCGGCGGCCGCTGGCGCTGACGCTGGTGCAGCCGGGATCGATGACGGACGCGGTGCATATGCGCGCGGTGTTGGGCAATGTGCTGCCCGCGATCCGGGAACGGACGGCGGGATTGCGCGCCGAACTGGAACGCAGCCGGTCGCTCCGCGCGACGGCGCAGCAGGCCGCGGACGCGCTGGCGCGGAGCCGCACGGAACTGAAGCAGCGGCAAGCGGCGCTGGAACAGCTGGAGGCGCAGAAAAGGCTGGCAGCGCGGGATTACCGCTCCAACGCCGGGCTGGAGAGCGAACGCGCGCTGGCGCTGGGCGAAAAGGCGCGCGATATCGTCGATCTGATGGATCGGCTGGAGGAAGCGGGCGACCTGCGCGATCGGCTGGCGCAACTGTCAGGACCGCTCCCCCGCCCCGCCCGGCCCGATCAGGCGCAGGCCCCCCCGCCCCAGCAGGACGAAATGAGCAGCGGCCCGCCGCCCTATCGCCTGCCGGTCATCGGCCAACTGGTGACCGGCATGGGCGAAGTGAACGACAGCGGCGTCCGGTCGCGCGGCCTTACCATCGCGGCGCAGGCCGGGGCGCAGGCCGTCGCGCCGACGGCGGGCCGCGTCGCCTTTGCCGGACCCTATCGCGGCTATGGCCAGATCCTCATCATCGACCATGGGCAGGGATGGACGACGCTTATCACCGGGTTGCATCGCGTGACCGCCACGGTCGGCGAAGCGGTGAGGCAGGGCGATCCCGTGGGCGTGGCGGGCGCGGGACGCCCCATGGTCACGGTGGAACTGCGGCGCAACGGCCGCCCCGTCGACATCGTGCCGCTGGTGGGACTGAGTTAGCGCCCGTCCCCGGTCACAGCAACGCCTGCACGCGGACCGTGATATTCTGCACGAGCCACTGGCCGTCGATCCGCACATAATCCTCGATCGTCTCGTCATAGCCAAGGCCGGTGCCCGTGCCGAAATCCGAATAAGCGGCAACGCACCACACGCCCCGCGCCCTGTCCGCGCTTTCGAATTCGATTTCCGGCATGGCGGCCATATGGACGATCCTGCCCTGCATGAAAATGCGGCTGGTGAAGTCGATCAGGGCATCGGGGCTTTCCAGTTCCACTGGCTTGCCCCATGGAGTCAGGCCCGATCCGCTGTCATCCCAGAACAGGGTCCGGGCATCGCGCGTCATCAGGGTTCGGGCCTTGTCCCATTGCTGATTGTCGAGTGCGCGGGCCAGGCGGGCCCGAAGCGTCTGGATGTCCTCCAGAGCGACCAACCGTTCCAGATCGGAAAGCGCGTCCCCTTCTTTCACCTCATGCTCCTCCCTTTGATCGCGCATGTTGTGCCGGTTGCCGCCGTTCCGCCAGTCCCCATTTCAGGGGAGGCTGCTTCTTGCACCAAATACAACGCCCGGCCCCCTGCCCGTTCCGCCAGTCCCCATTTCAGGGGAGGCTGCTTCAGATCACCGCCGGTTCGAGCAGGCGGATGGTGCCCGCATCCGCATCGATCTGCGCGCCTATGCCGACAGGCAGGCTGAACTGGCTGGCGACATGACCGAATTGCGCGCCCTGAAAGGCCGGGATGCCGAGCGGTTCCAGATGCTGCTGCAACACTTCCGACAGGGTGAAGCCGCCATAGGACGGCCCTTCGGCGGCGCAACCCGTGCATTGGCCGAACACCACGCCTGCCAGCTTGCCGAGCACCCCGCCCAATGCCAGTTGGGTCAGCATCCGGTCGATACGGTAGGGCGCTTCGTTGGTGTCCTCCAGAAAGAGGATCGCGCCCGTGAAGTCAGGCAACCACGGCGTCCCCATCAGCGCGGCGAGCACGGTGAGGTTGCCGCCCAGCAATCGGCCGCTCGCCGTGCCGGAACGGAAGGTGCGGATGCGGCCGATGCGCTGGACGAGGCGATCCTCCCGCCCCACAGGATTGACCAGCGTGGGCGTCGCGCCGTCGAAGGCGATGGCGCGGAAGGCGTCCCAGGAAAAGCCCGGCCAGCTAGCCGAGGCGTTAGGGCCATGGATGGTGGTGAAGCCCGCCCGCGCCGCGAAGGCGAGGTGCAGCGCGGTGATGTCGCTGAAACCGATCAGCAGCTTCGGATGGGCGCGGATCGTCTTGAAATCGAGGAAGGGCAAGATGCGCGCGCAGCCCCAGCCGCCCCGCACGGCAAAGATGGCGCGCACGTCGGGGTCGGCATAAAGCGCGTTCACGTCCGCCGCGCGATCCGCGTCCTTCCCGGCCAGATAGCCATAGCGTTCCACCAGATGCCGCGCGGGCCTGGGCTTCAATCCCATGGCGGCGATGGTTTCCTTGACCAGATCAAGGTCGAAGGCGTCGTCGGTGAAGCCCGCCGGTTCGATCAGTCCCACCGTGTCGCCGGGGCGCAGGCGGGGCGGCTTCACGAAGGCAGGCGCCGGATCGGTTCCCGGCGCGGCGGGCGCCTTGGCCGCGATCAGCGCGCCGCCCATGGCCGCGATCAACGCGCGGCGGTCGAATGCGATGGTCAATAGCGGCTCCCGTCCCTGCGGACATAGCTCCCCCCCGCCCAGCGAAGGTCGATATCGGAATAATGGGCATCGCCCAAGGGCGGACGGCCGAACGCCAGAAATTCGCAATCCCCGTCGCTTTCGTTCAGCAGATGATGGCCGTTCGGCTCACCCTTGGGAAAGGCCGCCATGTCGCCCGCCCGCATCACGGTGCGCCCATCATCCTCCACCAGCACGGCTTCGCCCGAAAGCATCACGACGAATTCATCCTCATCCTCATGCCAATGCCGCTGGGAGGAAGCCGCGCCGGGTTTCAGCACCACATGGCTGACCCCGAAATCGGCGAGGCCACAGGCCAGCCCCAATCGCCGGACCCATCGCCCGCTCACCGCCGCCGCATAGGGCGCGGGATAGCCGGTCGAATTGCTTTGCTGAATGATCGTGAGGTCGATTCTGGGCATGGCCTGCCTTCCTCCTCCTGCTGGTCAAGCGGCAAGGCTTTCGCTAACGCAGCGGCATGAGCATGACCAGCCCCAATGCCGACGCGGTGGCCCTGACCCGGCGCCTGATCGCCTGTCCTTCCGTAACGCCCGCGACCGGCGATGTGTTCGCCGCGCTGGAGGAGATGCTGGCGCCGCTCGGCTTCACCATCGACCGGTTCGTCGCGGGGGAGGCGCCGGACGAGCCGGTGGAAAACCTGTTGGCGTGGCGCACGACCGGGCCGGGGCCGCATTTCGCCTTTGCCGGGCATCTGGACGTGGTGCCGCCGGGCCATGGCTGGACCAGCGATCCCTTCGTGCCGGAAGTGCGCGGCGACCTGCTCTATGGGCGCGGCGCGGTGGACATGAAGGGCGCGATCGGAGCCTTTGTCGCGGCCTTGCACGACCTGCCGGACGGCCTGCCGGGGACGATCAGCCTCATCATCACCGGGGATGAGGAAGGCCCGGCGGTTTACGGCACGCTGGCGCTGATGGAGCGGATGGCAGCGCGGGAATTGCGGCCGGACATGTGCCTGGTGGGCGAGCCGACCTCCACCGCCCGGCTGGGCGACGTGATGAAGATCGGGCGGCGCGGTTCGGTCAATATGTGGATTCGCGTGGCGGGCGCGCAGGGGCATGTGGCCTATCCCCATCTGGCCGACAATCCGATCCCGCGCCTTATCCGCATCCTGACCGCCATCGAGGCGGAAGTGCTGGACGAAGGGACGGACTGGTTCCAGCCCAGCAATATCGAGATCACCGATCTGGAAGTCGGCAACCCCGCCCATAATGTGATCCCCGGCGCGGCGACGGCCCGCATCTCCATCCGCTTCAACGACCGGCACAGCGGTGCGTCGCTGATCGAACGGATCGGGGCCATCGCCGCCACAGAAGGCGGCACGGTGGAAGCGAAGATCAGCGGCGAGCCTTTCCTGACGCAACCGGGCGCGCTGTCGGGGCTGGTGAGCGGGGCGATCCGCGAGATCACGGGACTGGAAGCGGAGCTTTCGACGAGCGGCGGGACGTCAGACGCGCGCTTCCTTTCGCGCCTCTGCCCGGTGGTGGAATTCGGGCTCAACAACGGCACGATGCACAAGCTGGACGAAGCCGTAAGCGTGGCGGACCTTCATGATCTGGCGAGGATCTATGCGCTGGTGGTCCGGCGCGCTTTGGCGGGGTGACGCCTAGGGCCAATCGACATTCAGTTCTGGCGGGCCTGCAAAGTGCGATTTTCTGCGCTTCGGTGCTCACGGACTATTTGTCCGCTGCGCTCCGATGCTCCAAAATCACCCTTTTCGGCTCCACCATCTCCTGAATGTCGATTGGCCCTAGACCAGGCCGCGATCCAATGCGGGGTGCGGGGCATAGCGGTCGATATAGGCCCGCTCCTCCATCGGGCGGTCGAAATGATAGCCCTGAAACAAGGTGCAACCGATGACGCGCAGCATGTCCATCTGCGCCTGATTTTCGACGCCCTCGACCACCACTTCCAGGCCGAGCCCCTGGATCAGGCCGACGATGGCGCTGCAAATCGTCCGCGCCTCCGCCGAAATGGCGATGTCGCGCACAAGGCTGCGGTCGATCTTGATCCGGTCGACGGGCAGGTCCTTCAGCCGCGACAGGTTGGAATAGCCAGTGCCGAAACCGCCAATGGCCATGCGGACGCCCTCGCGGCGCAGCGCGTCCAATTGCTCCAGCAGGCGGGCATCCATGTCCATCGCCAGCGATTCGCTGATCTCCAGTTCCAGCATGGCGGGCGGCGTGCCATGGGTCGTCATGGCATGACGCAGGCGCAGGAAGAAATCGGCCTGCTCCAGTTCGCGGCTGGAGATGTTGATCGCGATACGCTGCCCGATCCCCGCCCGCGCCCAGCGCGCCGCGGTTTCGCAGACCCGGTCCATCACCCAGTCGCCCAGCGCGACGATGACCCCGCTTTCTTCCGCCACCGGCACGAAGAGCGCCGGCATGACAAGATCGCGCTGCGGATGCGCCCAGCGGACGAGCGCCTCGGCGGCGACAGGCTGGCCGCTCGGCGCTTCGATCTGGGGCTGGAATTCCAGCAGGAACTCCTCCCGTTCCAGCGCGCGGAGGAGGTCGCGTTCCAGTTCGGCGCGATCCGCCGCCTTCAGCGCCAGTTCGGCGGTGAACATCTCGGTCCGGCCGCGTCCTTCGTTCTTCGCATGATACATGGCGATGTCGGCCGCGCGCAGCAAAGCGGGCAGCGTGCCGCCATCGTCCGGACAGCAGGCGATGCCGATGGACGCGCCCAGATCGACATGCTGGCTGCCAAGGTCGAACCGCTCGCCCAGCGCGAACTGGACGGCGCGGGCGACCTTCAACGCGGCTTCGCGGCCGGGCAGGCTGGGGAAGAACAGCGTGAATTCGTCGCCCGCCAGACGGCCGATCACCGCATCGCCGGTTCCGGCGCTGACCTGCGCCATCACGACTTCGCGCAACCGTCCGGCGACGCGCGCCAGCAACTGATCGCCCGCCGCATGGCCCAGCGTGTCGTTCACATTCTTGAAGCCGTCGAGGTCGATGAAGAACAGGGCCGCGATGCCGCCGTCCGGGCGCTCCGCCAACAGCCGTTCGACCTGACGGCAGAAACTGGTGCGATTGGCAAGGCCCGTCACCTGATCGAACAGCGCCAGCGCCTGCACATGGTCGAGATTGGTGCGAACCTGACTGAACAGGCTTTCCATCGCGACGGACAGGTCCGGCAATTCCCTGCCCGCTTCGGGCGGCACGGGCGATTGCAGGTCGCCATGCGCGGCGGCAAGCAGGCGGTCGGTGGCGCGGTCGAGGGCGGCGGCAACGGTCGCGACGCTGCGGCGCGCCGACGCCCAGGTCAACGTGCCGCACAATATGGCGATGATGAGCGAGCGGCCGATGTCGGCCAACTGGCGATCCTGCGCCGGTCCCGGCAGCAGCGAAAGGATGAAGACCAGAGCCCCGGCGGCACAGGCAAAGGCCGTCGCGCGGCTGGTCATCGTCACGCCCTGCATGTGCCTCCCTGTCCTGCTGCGCCCGGAATGAACGAATGGATCATCCGGATATGAAGGACGGTGGTTAAGAAATGGTCAGTGCGGGGCGGAGAAAAAGCATTACCGCGACCGGCGCAGTATCACGTAGAGCGCGCCATCGCCGCCATGGCGCGGATGGGCGGCGCGGACGCTGGCGATGCGGTCGGCATGGGCGCCGGTTTCAAGCCAATGACCGATCTCTCCCCGGATCGCGCCGCGACGCGACGCAGTACCCGAAGCCATTGTTTTCGGCGGCTTTCCCGTGATGACGAGCAGAATGCGCGCGTTCTGCGCAAGCGCCAGCGCAATCGCCTGCCCCAGCCGGGCATGGGCCGAGGCCAGCGTATGGCCATGCAGGTCGATGGTCATGTCCGGGACCAGATTTCCGCCACGGATGCGGCGTTCCCAGCCGGAATCGAGGATGGCGGCAGGTGCGCGCGGAGGTTGGACGGCAGCGGGGAGGGTTGGCGAAGGCGTTAACCGTCTTTGTTCGACCGGCTGCTTCACCGGGACAGCGGCGGGCAGCGGCAACCGGGGAACGGCGCGGATGGGCTTCACCGAACGGGTCAGCGCCGCCCAGAGCGCCTGCTCTTCAGGAGAAAGCGAACGCCGCGCCATGAGCGATCATTGGCCGCTCAGCCGCGCATAGGATCCGACGGGCAGCAACACCAGCGCGCTCCCCCGCGCCGACATGCCGCCCGCGACGCCGCGGGCTTTCGCGCCCGCGCCCCAGAAGCTGTCGAAACGGTTCGCGCCCTTGATCGCGCCGCCGGTATCCTGCGCGATCCAGACGCCGTTCGGCTCCGCGCGGTCGAGCGAAAGCAGCACCGGGGCGCCCAGCGGCACATATTTGGGATCGGCGGCGACGGTGGCTTCCGGCGTCACCGCGACGCCCATCGCGCCGACCGGTCCCGCGCCGGTGAGTTCGCGGAAGAAGACGAAGCTCTTATTCTCGTTCATGATCGCCGTGCCCTCATTGGGGTGGGCGCGCAGATATTGCATGATGTCCTGCATCGACCCGGCCTGGATCAGGCCGCGATCCTTCATCAGCTTGCCGATGCCGGTATAGTCGCGGCCGTTCTGCCCGTCATAGCCGATGCGCATCACGCCGCCGCCGGGCAGCAACAACCGTCCGCTGCCCTGCACCTGGAGGAAGAAGAATTCCACCGGATCGGCGGCCCATGCCAATTCCAGCCCTCGCCCGGCGAGCGATCCGGCGACGATCTGCGACCGCTCGTCATAGGGGATGAATTTCGAGCCATCCACCTTGCCGCGGATGGATTTGCCCTTGAGGCTGTCGCTGAACTGGCCGAGGTCGACGTCGATCAGGTCCGACGGGCGGCGGTAGATCGGCACTTCATAGCCGCGCTGGCGGGTGCGCGAGCCGGAGATTTCCGGCTCATAATAGCCGGTGACGAAGGCCGCGCCGTCACCCACCTGCACCGCTTCGAAATAGCGGGAGAAGAATTCGGACGCGCTGGTTTCGGGCCAGCTCGACGCGGCGGCGCAGGCATTGTTCCAGTCCGACCCGCGCGTCAGGCCGCTCTGGTCTGTGCGGCGCATCAGCGACGGGCAGGAGATACGAAAGGCTTGCAGGGCGACGCGGGACCGCTCGCCGGAAGGAATGAGGCTGGCGATGTCGGGACCGCGCGTGACTCCGGCGGCGACGGCGGTGCCCTGCTGGTCGGCGGGCTGAGTCGGCGGCGGCGTGACCGGCAAGGCCGGGCGCGGCGTGGAAGGTTGAGGCTTCGTCGCGGCCTCGCCACCGGGCGAGGGCCTACCACCCGTCGCGGGACCGCCTGGCGCGGGGCGTTCCGCCGATGGCGGGATCAAGCCGCCCGCGCAGGCGGACAGCAGCAGCGCCGCGGCCAGCGCACCCCCCGACTGGCGCAGGCTCATGCAGCCTCGTCGGTTTCGCTGAGCTTCCAGTTGGGGTCCGCGCTGCGGATGTCGCGGGTGAAGGTCCAGATGTCGTTGGTGCCGACCGCATCGGTCAGCGACCCGGCGACGACATTGCCGTCCTTGTCGCGGGTAACGGCGGCGATGTCCGCCTCGAACCGCAGCGCGACTTCGGCGATCCGGCCATTGAGCGAGGCTTCGACGATCTGCGCCTTTTCGATGCGGACGAGGCGGTTGTCCAGCACATGCCCTTCCGCCTCGCGCGCGGCGATCGCTTCCTGGAAGGAGGCGAAGACGTCGCCGTCGCAAAGCCATGCCAGTTCGTCGCGGTCGCCGCGCCAGAAAGCCTCCAGCACCATCTTATAGGCGCTCTTGGCCCCTTCGACGAATTGCGGGACATCGAAACTGCGGTCGGTGGCGATCAGCGCACGCACGCCATTCTCCGCGCCCGGCGCGATCAGCCCTTCGGACAGGCGAACCGAATCGCCGCCCATTTCCGGTGCGGGCCGGGGTTGCAGAACCGTCACCTTGGCGCGCTCCTCCGCCGGACGCAGCGCGGGCTCCTGCTCGTGGCCAGTGCGCTTGCCCAGCACGGAATAGAGCCGCAACGCCAGAAAGCCGGCAATCATGGCGAGGATGACGATCACATACACGGGGGCAGATACCCTTTTTCGCAATAACGGTTCCTGCCTACATAGGCATGTTTGGCCGCAACTTCAAATGCCGCGGCGCCATGCGGCGCGCGCGCCGCCATTGCCCTGCCCCGCGCCCCCTGCTAAGCGCGCGGGTCAATCGTTTCGAACGGACGCGCACGGGCGCATCCGCACTCATCATCAGCGGGGACAAACCATGGCAGAAGAAGCCGACATCATCGACAACAACCAGCCCAACGGCGCCGACAACGGACCGCAGATCGCGCTCATCAGCCAATATATCAAGGATTTGTCCTTCGAAAATCCGAACGCGCCCGCCGTCTATCAGTGGCCCGACCAGCCGCAGATCGACGTGCAGTTCAACATCGGCGCGGACAAGGTGGGCGAGGAAGTCGTCGAAGTCTCCCTGAAGATCGAAGTGAAGGCCGCCGCGCCGCAGGGCACCGCCTTTGCCGTCGAGCTGCTCTATGCCGGACTTTTCGGAATGCGGAACGTGCCCGAGGACCAGGCCCAGCCTTTCCTGCTGGCCGAAGCGCCCCGCCTGCTCTTCCCCTTCGCGCGCCGCGTGCTGGCCGACGCGATCCGCGACGGCGGTTTCCCGCCGCTGCTGCTCGATCCCATCGACTTCGGCGGGCTCTATCTGCAACAGGCGCAGGCCATGGCGCAGACCGCCGGCGAACCGGCGGGCCACGCCTGAACCGGTGCGCCCTTCCCCTTAGGGTGAAGGGCGGCTGACCCTCATGGGCCTGATCCGAGCCACCTCCACCATCGGCGGACTGACGCTGGTGAGCCGCGTGCTGGGCATGGTGCGCGACATGCTGGTGGCGCGGTTCCTGGGCGCGGGGCTGGCGTCGGACGCCTTCCTGATCGCATGGCGGCTGCCCAATCTCTTCCGCGCGCTCTTTGCGGAGGGGGCCTTTTCCGCCGTCTTCGTGCCGATGTTCAACCGGACCATGGCGGAACATGACCGCGACGATCCGGGCAGCGGCAAGGCGGCGGCGGTCGTCTTTGCGGGACAAGTGCTGTCGGTGCTGTTTCCGGTGCTGGTGGTCTTTACCCTGCTGATGATAGGGATGGCGGGGCCGGTCGTCTGGGCGATGACCGGCGGCTTTCCCGATGGCGGGCCGGAGAAATTCGAGCTGGCCGTCCGGCTGACGCAGATCACCTTTCCCTATCTGGCGCTCATCAGCATCGTGTCGCTGCTGGGGGGCATCCTCAATTCGCTGGATCGCTTCTGGGTGAACGCCGCCGCGCCGGTGCTGCTCAATATCTGCATGATCGTCGCGATCCTGTTCTTTCATGGCGATACGGCGGTCGAGACGGCCTATACGCAGGCCATCGCCGTCACCGTCTCCGGCGTGATGCAACTGGCGTGGCTGATGATCTCCTGCCGTCAGGCGGGGGTGAGGCTGAAGCTCGGCCTGCCGCGCCTGTCGCCGCCGGTGAAGCGGCTGCTGGCGCTGATCGGCCCGGCGGCGCTGGGCGCGGGGGCGGTGCAGTTCAACCTGCTCATCTCCACCAGCCTCGCCGCGCGTTTCCTGCCGCAGGGAGCGGTGAGCTATCTTTATTATGCCGACCGGCTGAACCAGTTACCGCTGGGGCTGATCGGCATCGGGGTCGGCACCGCGATCCTTCCCGCCCTTTCCCGCCAGATCGGATCGGGCAATGAGGAGGCGGCGGGCCATACGCAGAACCGGGCGATGGAACTGGCGCTCTTCCTGGCGCTGCCCGCCGCCGTGGCGCTTTGCGTGTCGGCGACGCCATTGATCCGGGGGCTGCTCCAGCATGGCGCGTTCACCGCCGCCGACACCATCGGCGCGGCGGGGGCGCTGGCGGCTTTTTCCGTCGGAGTTCCGGCCTATGTCCTTATCAAGGTGCTGACGCCCGGCTTCTATGCGCGGCAGGATACGAAGACGCCGGTCAGGGTCGCGGTCTTTTCCATGCTGTTCAATCTGGTCGGCAATCTGACGCTGATCTGGCCCTTCGGCCATGTGGGCGTCGCGATTTCGACCGCGATCGCGGCGTGGGTGAATGTGATCGTGCTCTACTGGCTGCTGCACCGGCGCGACCAGTTGCGGATGGACGCGCGTTTCCGGGCGAAGGCCGTGCGGATCGTCGCGGCGAGCGCGCTGATGGGCGTGGCCTTGTGGTTCATGAACCCCTTGTTCGATCCCTATATGGCGAAGGGACTGATGGAGCGAATCGTCGCGCTTGGCCTGTTGTGCGGCATCGGCGGTCTGGTCTATGGGGCGGCGTCCCTGATCTTCAGGGCTTACACCATTCCAGAACTGCGCGCGGCCCTGCGCCGCCCGCCCAAAGCGAGCTAAAAAGACAATGCGCGTCCTTTCCGGCATCCAGCCCACCGGCAATCTGCACCTTGGCAATTATCTGGGCGCGATCCGCAACTGGGTGCGGATGCAGGATGAGATGCCCGCCATGGCCGCTGAGGCGGGCATGGCAAACCCTGACAAAGAAGCGGGGAGCCAGTGCTTCTTCTTCCTCGCCGACATGCACTCGATCACGATCCATGAAGGACGCGAGCAGCGCATCCGCAACGTCCGCGACATGGCGGCGGCGCTGGTGGCGGCGGGGATCGACCCGGATCGGTCGGTCCTGTTCAATCAGGCGCGGGTGCCCGCCCATGCGGAACTGTGCTGGTTGCTCAACGGCACGGCGCGGATCGGCTGGCTCAACCGCATGACCCAGTTCAAGGACAAGGCGGGCAAGGACCGCGAGGGCGCTTCGGTCGGGCTGTTCGTCTATCCCGTACTGCAGGCGGCTGACATCCTCGTCTACAACGCGACGCATGTGCCGGTGGGCGAGGATCAGAAGCAGCATCTGGAACTGGCGCGCGACATCGCGGCCAAATTCAACACCGATTTCGGCGTGGAACTGTTCACCCTGCCCGATCCGATCATCCCGAAGGAATCGGCGCGCATCATGTCGTTGCGCGACGGCACGGCGAAGATGTCCAAGTCCGACCCCAGCGATATGAGCCGCATCAACCTGACCGACGATGACGACGCGATCATGCAGAAGGTGAGGAAGGCCAAGACCGATCCCGAACCGCTGCCCGAAACGGCGGAAGGGCTCGCCGGAAGGCCCGAGGCCGGGAATCTGGTCGGCATCTATGCCACGCTGTCGAACCGGACAGCCGATGCGGTCTGCGCCGAATTCGCGGGCAAAGGGTTCGGCGCGTTCAAGCCCGCGCTGGGCGAATTGCTGGTGGAAACGCTGCGGCCGATTCGCGAACGCTTCATGGAATTGCGGACGGACGACGCCGCGCTGGACGCGATTCTGGAAAAGGGCGCGGCCAAGGCTTCGGCGGCGGCGGAACCGACCTTGCGGGCGGCTTATGACGCCATGGGCCTGATGCGTTAGGACCAATCGACATTCAATTTTGGCTGCTTGCAAATCACGCCATCTCCTGAATGTCGATTGGCCCTAAGGAAACCTGTTCGAAACGGAACGCCGCCAAACCCAGCCGAAGGACGGAACCTTTCCGCCCGTGTCGTCTTGGAATCGACGGAACATGGTTTGCGCCCGCTTGCCCCTCTGGCGCGTTCAAACGATGTTCAGTTGCGTTTTGCTATGGCTGGGCGCAAAGATGATTGGCGGGCCGTAACGGCTCGGTAAGGACAGAAGAAAATGACCCGTTTCAAGAAGATCGGCATGTTTGCGGCACCCGCTCTGGCGCTGGTGGCGCTTTCGGGTTGCGCTTCCTCGTTCAAGGCGGATGTCGCCCGCTTCCAGCAGCTTCCCGCTCCCGCCGGGCAGAGCTTCACCATCGTCGCCGACGATCCCCGGCTCGCGGGCGGGCTGGAGTTCGGCCATTATGCCGATCTGGTCGGCCAGCGGCTGACCCAGACCGGCTATGTGCAAGCCAGCGATCCCGCGCGCGCGGATCTGGTCGTGCGTGTCGCCTATGATGTCGACAATGGCCGCGAGCGGGTGCGCTCCACCGGCTTCGCACCCGATCCCTTCTATGGCGGTTGGGGCTGGCGCGGACGCTGGGCGCGGCCCTGGGGCTATGGCTTCTACGATCCGTGGCTGTTCGGCCCCGGCGGCGGCTATACCGACGTGACAAGCTATACCGTCTATACCAGCGACCTCACCATGAAGATCGACCGCGCCGCGGACAATCGCCGCCTGTTCGAAGGCAAGGCAAGCGCGCAGTCGCTGTCGAACAAGCTCACCTATCTGGTGCCGAACCTGATCGACGCGATGTTCACCGGCTTTCCGGGACAGAATGGCGAGAATGTGAAGATCACCCTGCCGCCCGAGAAGAAGGGCTGAGCGCATCGCTATAAGGGCGGCTCCCAGCCAAGGCCCGTTCGCCCGGCGGTCCATGATCGCCGGGCTTCTTTTTTGGAAAAGATGTTCCGGATCAGTGAAGGGTCCGCTTCATGCGATGGACCGGCGCGATGTGATGCCGCCGTCGATGGTGACGATCGCGCCTGAACTGTAGCCCGAGCGTGGCGATGCGAGGAAGGCGAACATATCGGCCACCTCCCGCACGGTGGCGATCCGGCCGGCGGGATAGCCCGCAACCAGTTCATCCTCCGTCTCTCCGTCTCCGTCGCCGGCGCGGGCGTGCAGCACCTTGAATATGCGGTCGGTCGCCACCGGACCCGGATTGATCCCCATGACGCGGATACCATGGTCCATGCTGCGCCCGCCCAAGGTCCGCGTAAACGCCATCAGAGCCGCGTTGCCCGTCGTGCCGCATATATAGTCGAAGTCGAAATTCTCGCCGCCATTGCCGATATTGTTAAGGATCACGCCCGACCCCCGTTCGCGCATCAGCGGGTAGAAGGCGCGCATCATATCGATATAGCCGAAGACCTTGAGTTCCCATCCTTCGCGCCATCGCGCATCGTCCACCTGCCATAGATTCCCACCGGGAATCGCGCCCGCATTGTTGACGAGAATATCGGGCGTCCCTGCAAAAGCGACGACATCTTCGACCGCGCCCGCCCGCGTCAGGTCGATGGCCAGCGCCTCCACCCGGACGCCCGCCTTTTCCTTCAACTCCTCCGCCAGCCGGACGAGCTTGTCAGCCGAGCGCGCCACCAGATGGAGATGACATCCTTCCTCCGCGAAGACGCGGGCGATACCCTCGCCAATGCCCTGCGAAGCGCCGGTGATGAGAGCGGAACGCCCAGCCAGTTCCAGATCCATGAATTTTCTTCCTTTCCGGCGATGCCGGATACAAGCGGCGAAGCCGGAAGCGGTCTATCGCATCCGGCGCGCCGTCAGGATGGTGACGGGCGCCTCCAGCATCTGCCCCTTCATCACGCCTTCCCCCTTGGTGGGCGATTTGGGCGCGGCGAGGATGACCTTCACCACATCCATCCCCTCGATCACATGGGCGAAGACGGCGAAGCCCTGATTATCGCCGGGCGCTTCGGGTTGGGCGTCCATGGCGGGCATCTGGCCCAGCACGATGAAGAAATCGCCAGTGGCGCTCCCCGGCTCGTAACGCGCCATGGAAAGCGCGCCATCGTCATGGGTGAGGCCGGTCTGGGTGGTGGGCTCATGCCTGATGGGCGGAAGCACGCGCTTGGGATCGTTCTGCGCGCCGCCCTGCACGAAACCGTAGTCCGCCGTCCCGACCCCGCGATAGAAGGAGGTGCCGTCGAGCCGCTTCTGATCGACATAGCGCAGGAAATTGGCGGCTGTGACGGGGGCTTTCTCCGCATGAACCGCGATCACGATCCTGCCCGCGCTGGTGTCGAGCGCGACGCGGACATCGGTGGGAGCCTCCTGCGCCGAAGCGGGCGCGAGGGCGAGGCAGGCGAGGAGGAGCAGGGCGATGGAGCGAATCATGACGCCGCCGAGCCTAAACCAAGGCGCGCGCCTTTGTAATCGTCGATCCGGACGCATTTCTTTACCGATTGGAAAGCGTTGCCGGGCGAAATGCATGGGAAAGGGGGCCATGGGCATGTTGAAACGGATCAAAACGGATGAAGTGAAGCTGGGCATGTTCCTTCACAAGATGGAAGGATCATGGTTCTCGCATCCCTTCTGGCGCAGCAGGATGCTGCTGGACGATCCCGACCGGCTTGAAGAGCTCAAGGCCAGCAAGGTCGAATGGGTGGTGATCGATACGGCGCGTGGGATCGACACGGCGCCCGCCGAAGCATCGGCGCCCCGTTCCTTCCAGCCCGCCGAAAAGGGAGTGAACGCCCGTCTCTTCGGACGCACGAGCGCGCAGGGCGTGACGATCGCGCGCCGCAATCCTCCCCGTCCCGCGGCCGCTCCACAGCCCTTCGATCCGCTGTCCAAGGAAAGGCTGCCGCTGCAAGCCGAGATGGTCCATGCCAACAAGCTGGCGCGCAAGGCCAACCGCGCGATGCGGAAAGTCTTCGAAGATGCGCGGCTGGGCAAGGCGATCCGGCTCAATCGCCTGCAACCGATGATCGAGGAGATTTCGAGTTCGGTGCAGCGCAACCCCCACGCCTTCATGGCCGTGACGCGGCTCAAGAATATGAGCGAATATCTCTACATGCATTCCCTGTCGGTCTGCGCGCTGATGATCGGCCTGGCGCAGCAATTGCGGCTTGGCCCCGATCAGATACAGGAAGCCGGGCTTGCCGGGCTGCTGATGGACGTGGGCATGGGCCATGTGCCGCAGGAGACCTGGGACAAGGGCGCGCCGCTGACCCCGGAGGAATGGGAGGTGGTGAAAAGCCACACGACGCTGGCGCATGAATTCCTGGCATTGGGCGGGGAGATGCCCGAAACGGTGCTGGACGTGTGCCTGCATCATCATGAACGCATGGACGGCAGCGGCTATCCCCATGGACTGAAGGGCGAGGAGATCAGCCTCTTTTCGCGCATGGCCGCGATCTGCGACACTTATGACGCGATGACGTCGGACCGCATCCACCGGCAGGGACAGGACCCCGCCGACGCCCTGCTCAACATCGATCGGGCGAACATGCTCTACGATCCGGAAATTTTCCTGGCGTTCCAGCGGGCGGTCGGCATCTATCCGATCGGATCGCTGGTGCGGCTGCGCAATCACCGGCTGGCCATCGTGGTGGATCAGAATCCCGACGACCTGACGCTGCCCAAGGTGCGCCCCTTCTATTCGCTCCAGACGCGATCCTTCGTGAATGCGGAGGTCGTCGATCTCAGCCGCTGCTTCGGGACCGATCAGATCGTCGCGCGCGAAACGCCAGGGACATGGGACATTGCCGACTGGCCCGCGGTCAGCGCCCGGCTGATCGCGCAGCAAGACTAGGATTTTCCTGCGGGTCTGACGCCGTCAAGGTCATGGCGGAGCAGCCGGACGTCTGGCCCGGCCGCTCCGCCTCCCCCCGTTAACTCTCCAGTTGCCGTTGCAAGGCGCGTATGTCGGCGTCGATGTCGGGGTTGCTCTGGCGCAGGTCCTCAATGGTCCGCACGGCATGGATGACGGTGCTATGGTCGCGCCCGCCGAAGATGCGGCCGATTTCGGGCAAGGAGCGCGGCGTCATCTTCTTCGCCAGATACATGGCGACCTGACGAGGCCGCGCCACGGCACGGGCGCGGCGCTTGGACCGCATTTCCGCCGGATCGATCCGGTAATGGGCGGCGCAGGCCTTCTGGATTTCGTCCACCGTGATGCGGCGGACGTTGGCGCGCACGGCATCGGCCAGCATCCCCTGCGCGAATTCGAGGTCGATGGAACGGCCGGTGAGCTGGCCATAGGCGACCAGCTTGTTGAACGCGCCCTCCAGCTCGCGGACGTTGGAGCGGATCGAACGGGCGAGGAAGTCGATCACCGCGTCGGGCACCGGCGGATCGCCCGCGACCGCCCGCTTGCCTTCCAATATGGCAAGGCGCAGGTCGAGATCGGCGGGCTGGATATCCGCGACCAGACCGCCCGCCAACCGCGAAAGGATGCGCGGGTCGATACCGTCCAGCATCTGCGGCGCACGGTCGGCGGTGACGATGATGCGCGCGCCCGCGTCGATCAGGTCGTTGATCGTGTGGAGAAACTCCTCCTGCGTCGATCCCTTGCCCGCGATGAACTGGATATCGTCGATCAGCAGCAGGCGCGCGGCGCGCAGACGGGCCTTGAACGCCATCGTCTCATTGGCGCGCATGGCGTTCACGAACTCCATCATGAACCGCTCGGCCGACATGTAGAGCACCGGCTGGGACGGCGAATGGGCAGAGAAGGCCGCAGCCGCCGCATGGAGCAGGTGCGTCTTGCCCTGCCCGGTGCCGCCATGAAGGAAAAGCGGCGTGAAGCGTGGCTGCTCCGCCGCCGCCATGGCCTGCGCCGCCGAGAAGGCGAAACGGTTGGACTCGCCCGTCACGAACTGATCGAAGCTGTGACGCGGCTGGAAATTGGAAGCGGGGGCGCTTTCTTCGAGCGATGACGCTGTAGCCTCTTCCCCTTCCGAATCGCGCACGATCTGGAGCAGGCGCGGACCGGCCGAATCGGGCGCGCGCAGCAGGCGGATTTCTCGCACGCCCGCATTGGCGCAGCGCCATGCCATGCGAAGCCGGTCGCCGAACTGGCCCGACACGAAGTTCGCGCTGAAATCGGACGCAAACAGCAGGTCGAGCGTCTGCGAATCAGGGCAATAGTCCCCCAGCCGCGCGGGCTTGAGCCATTGGTCGAAAAGGCGCGCGCCGATGTCGCGGCGCAGTCCCGCGCGGATCGCGGTCCAGGCGGACTCCAGACGGGCTTCTTCTCCCGTCACCTGTCCCTCCCGTCCGTCCACCGCTGCGCTATCCTTTATCAAAATGCCGCCCCCTTAGCGTCCCCTGTTGCCGGAAATGGCGACACAAGAAGCCTTTCCGGAAAACATGATTTCCCGGGTGTTCTTGTTCCAACCAACAACCAGCAACAGCCGCCGAAGCGATTCGATCAGCGGCTAGGAGGGCAAAATAGACAGGGCTTCGACGCCGGATCAAGGGCGGGACCGTTCAAAAAAGTGAAATAAAGACATTGACTCAGTAAAGCCGCCAAAAATCCCAGGAACGGATTTTTGCACAATATTTCATTAGCTTAACTGAATGAATTTTTACCGCAGCGCGTCGAATCGGAGGAAATCCGCCAATCCTGGATGTGACAGAAAGATAAAAGCCATATGAAAAAAGCCCGCCCCGGCATCCCGGAGCAGGCTATCGAATTTCAGACCTGAAAGAAGATCAGGCGAGCGCGCTGACGGCCTTGGTCAGACGGCCGAACTTGCGGGCTGCGGTATTTTTATGCAGCACGCCGCGGGCGACGCCGCGGGCGAGTTCGGGCTGGACAGTCTGGAGCGCGGTCGCGGCGGCGGCCTTGTCGCCAGCGGTGATGGCGGCTTCCACCTTCTTCACCAGGGTGCGGATCCGGCTGATGCGGGCGCCATTGATTTCGGCGCGGCGCGCGTTGCGGCGGATGCGCTTCTTGGCTTGCGGCGTATTGGCCATTCTTGTCCTCGGCTTGCAAATCTCGTGAAAGAACCGCCCGGATTCGCCCCAGGTGGCTCGTGAAGGCTGGCCCCTTACAGGGATAAGCGGGCAGCGTCAACCGATGCGGTCACGCTATTTCTGGCATTTGGGGCAGTAAAAGGTGGATCGCCCGCCGTCCACGCGCCGCTGGACGGTGCCGCCGCAGGGGCATGGCTCCCCCTCCCGGCCATAGACGCGCCATTGCTTCGAGAAATAGCCCAGTTCGCCATCGGGCCGCGCATAGTCGCGCAGGGTGGAACCGCCCGCGACGATGGCAGCGGAGAGCACTTCGCGAATCGATTCGACCAGCAGGGCGAGGCGCGGGCGGCTGATCTTCCCCGCCGCGCGGGTCGGCGCGATGCCGGCCATGTTCAGCGCCTCGCACACATAGATGTTGCCGAGGCCCGCGACGATCCTCTGGTCGAGCAGCGCCGCCTTGATCGATGTCGCTTTCCCCGCCAGCGCGCGCGCCAGAGCGGCGGGGGTGAAATCCGGCCCCAGCGGCTCCGGCCCCATGCGGGTGAAGGGGGAATAGGCTTCCCAAGCCTCGCTCCGCACCAGGTCGAGCGAGCCGAAGCGGCGCGGATCGTTGAGCGAGAGCAGCCGCCCCGTTCCCGTCTCGATCAGCAGATGGTCATGCGCGCCGATCTCCGCCGGGTCGATCCGCCAGCGGCCCGACATGCCGAGATGGAAGATCAGCGTGTCGCCCCGGTCCGTGCCGATCAGGCCATATTTGGCGCGGCGCGACAGGCCGGTGACGGTCGCGCCCGTCAGCCTCTGCCGCAGGTCGACAGGGATGGGAAAGCGCAAGTCGGCGCGGCGCGGCTCGACTCGCGTGAGGGTCGCGCCTTCGAGGACGGAGCGCAGGCCCGCGACGGTGGTTTCGACTTCGGGAAGTTCAGGCATGATGTCCCGTCTAATGGCTGGCGCGCGCGGCGAACAGCGTCTAGAGCGCTTTGCCATGAACGACACCGTATCTTTCGGCTATCGCGACGTGGATGCTGCTGAAAAGCAGGGCATGGTCCGCGCGGTCTTTTCCAATGTCGCGTCGAAATACGACCTGATGAACGACGCCATGTCGGGCGGCGCGCATCGACTGTGGAAGGACCAGTTCGTCAACCGCGTGAAGCCGCGCAAGGGCGAGCAGATTCTCGACATGGCGGGGGGCACGGGCGACATCGCCTTTCGGATGCACCGCCATGGCGCGCAGGTGACGGTATCCGACATCAACCCCGAAATGCTGGCCGTGGGCGTCGAGCGGGCGAAGAAGAAGGGCTATGAGGGCCTGATCTGGTCGGAGCAGAATGCGGAGGAACTGACCTTCGGCGACCGGGCGTTCGACGCCTATACGATCGCCTTCGGCATCCGCAATGTGACGCATATCGACAAGGCATTGCGGGAAGCGCATCGCGTCCTGAAATTCGGCGGGCGTTTCTTCTGTCTCGAATTCTCGACAACAACATGGCCCGGTTTCGCGGACGTTTATGACGTCTATTCGCACCGGATCGTGCCCAAGCTCGGCAAGCTGTTCGCGGGGGACGAGGAGAGCTACCGCTATCTGATCGAATCGATCCGCCGCTTCCCGCCCATGCCGAAGTTCGAAGGCATGATCCGCGAAGCCGGTTTCACGAACACGAAGGTCGAGCCGATATTGGGCGGACTGGTGGCGATCCATAGCGGCTGGAAGATCTGAAACGCCGTGCCTTCCCACGTCACGCATATCTGGCGGCTGCTGAGATGGGGCCGCACGCTGGCGCGGCATGGCGCGCTGCGCGGGATCGAGCGCGATCCGCTGACGCCCGCGCCGGTGCGGCGGCTGGTGCGGCTGGCCCGCTTCGGCGCATGGGTGCCCAAGCAGCCGCGTTATGCCGACGCCTTTCAGGCCATCGGTCCCGCCGCGATCAAGCTGGGGCAGACGCTCGCCACCCGGCCCGATCTGGTGGGGGAGGATGCGGCGGACGATCTGCTGCGCTTGCAGGATGCCTTGCCGCCCGTGCCTGTCGTCACCATCCGCGCGCAGATCGAGCAGAGTTTCGGGCGGCCATTGGAGTCGGTCTACAGCCGGTTCGATGAGGTGCCGGTAGGCGCCGCCTCCATCGCGCAGGTGCACCGCGCCGTCACCACCGATGGCCGCGACGTGGCGGTGAAGGTGATCCGCCCCGGCGTGATCGACCGCTTCAACCGCGACATCCAGACCTATGAATGGGCGGCCGCGCATCTGGAGATGCTGGGCGGGGAAGCCGCGCGCCTGCGCCCGCGCCTCGTCATCGCCAATATGAAGCGGTGGACCGCGCGCGAACTGGATCTGCGGCGCGAGGCCGCCTCCGCTTCCGAACTGGCCGAGGCGATGGAGGCAATGCCCGGATACCGCATCCCCGCCATCGACTGGGACCGCACGACCGGCAAGGTCATGACGATGGAGTGGGTCGACGGCATCAAGATATCCGACCGCGACGCCCTGATCGCCGCCGGGCATGACGTGAAGGAGATCGCGGCGCGGCTGGTCAACGCCTTCCTGCGGCAAGCCATCGCGGAGGGCTTCTTCCACGCCGACATGCATCAGGGGAACCTGTTCGTGACAGGGAATGGCGATATCGTCGCCATCGACTTCGGCATCATGGGCCGGATCGACCGGCGCGCGCGCATGTGGCTGGCGGAGATTCTCTACGGCCTCATCACCGGCAATTACCGGCGCGTGGCGGAAATCCATTTCGAGGCGCAATATGTGCCTGCCCATCATGACGTGGCGGAGTTCGCGACAGCCCTGCGCGCCGTGGGCGAGCCGATGCGCGGCAAGCCGGTGCGGGAGCTGTCGGTCGGCGGCATGCTGGATGGCCTCTTCGCCATCACCCGCGATTTCGACATGCAGACGCAGCCGCATTTGTTGCTGCTGCAAAAGACGATGGTGATGGTGGAGGGCGTAGCGACCGCGCTCGACCCCGACATCAACCTGTGGGAGACGAGCGGCCCCTATGTGAAGGAATGGCTGCGGACCGAACTCGGCCCGGAAGCCAAGGCGGCCGACACGCTGATCGAGAATTGGCGCACCCTGCAACGCCTGCCGGGGCTGGTGCGCCGGATCGAGGATACCTTCCCCGAAAAGGGCGGCGCGCCCCCTCCCCCGCCGCTCAGCGAGGTGAGGGTGATCCGCATCGGCGGCGGGTGGCGTTATGCCGTGGTCGCCGCCCTTGCAGCAGCGGGTGGAGCGATCGTTACGGCGCTGCTACATCTGCATATATGACTCAGCCTCGCGTCCTTCTCATCGTCTCCGGCGGCATCGCGGCCTATAAGTCGCTGGAACTGGTGCGGCTGCTGCGCAAGCGCGGGATCGCGGTGCGCGCCGTGCTGACGGCGGCAGCGGAGAAATTCGTGACGCCGCTCAGCCTGGGCGTGCTGACGGAAGATCATGTCTATGGCGACATGTTCGACCTCAAGGAAGAGCGCGAGATCGGGCATATCCAGTTGAGCCGTCAGGCCAATCTGGTCGTGGTCGCGCCCGCCACGGCCGACATATTGGCGAAGATGGCGGCAGGCATCGCCGACGATCTGGCGACGACGCTGCTGCTCGCCACCGACAAGCCGGTGCTGGCCGTGCCCGCGATGAACGTCCGCATGTGGCACCATGCCGCGACGCAGCGCAACCTCGCCCGGCTGCGCGAGGATGGCGTGCATGTCATGGAGCCGGACAGCGGCGAGATGGCCTGCGGCGAATATGGCAAGGGCCGCCTGCCTGACCCCGAACGGATCGCGGCGGAGATCGCGCGGCTGATCGCCCAGCCCCTGCCCGCCGATCCGCTGGCGGGGCAGCCGGATTTCGAAGGGCCTGCGCTGCCGCTGGCGGACAGGCATGTCCTCATCACCGCCGGGCCGACGCATGAGCCGATCGATCCGGTGCGCTATATCGCCAACCGGTCGTCGGGGAAGCAGGGCTTCGCCATCGCCGCCGCCGCCGCGCGGGCCGGAGCGCGGGTGACTCTGGTGGCGGGGCCGGTGCATCTGCCGACGCCGCAAGGCGTGGAGCGCGTGGACGTGGAAACCGCGCGGGAGATGATGGCGGCGGTCGAGGCCGCGCTGCCCGCCGACGCCGCGATCATGGTCGCCGCTGTGGCGGACTGGCGCACCGCCGATGCCGCAGGTCAGAAACTCAAGAAGGATGGGTCGGGCCAGCCCGCGCCGCTCGCTCTTGTGGAGAACCCGGACATTCTCGCGACTCTGGGACGCCATGCCCGGCGCCCCGCGCTGCTCATCGGCTTCGCCGCCGAGACGGAGAAAGTCGCCGACCATGCCCGCGCCAAGCTGGCGAAGAAGGGCGCGGACTGGATCGTCGCCAATGACGTGTCGGGAGACGTGATGGGCGGCGAGCGCAACAGCATCCATATCGTCACCGCCGACGGCATCGAAAGCTGGGACGATATGCCCAAGGATGTCGTCGCCACCCGCCTCATCGAAAAGGTCGCCCATGCCCTCTCCTCTCGCCCCGATTGAAATCCGCCTCAAGCGCCTGCCCCATGGCGAGGGGCTGCCCGTTCCCGTCTATGCGACCGAACATGCGGCGGGCATGGACGTGGTGTCGGCGGAGGATGTGACCATCGCGCCGGGAGGACGCCACGCCGTCGCGACCGGCTTCGCCATGGCGATCCCGGAAGGCTATGAGGTGCAGGTGCGCCCGCGCTCCGGCCTGGCGCTCAAGCACGGGATCAGCCTGCCCAACACGCCCGGCACCATCGACGCGGACTATCGCGGCGAACTCAAGATCATCCTCATCAATCTGGGCGATGCGCCCTTCGTCATCGCGCGCGGCGACCGCATCGCGCAGCTTGTCGCCGCGCCGGTGCAGATGGCCCGCTTCGCCGAAGTTAAGGAACTGGACGACACCGCGCGGGGTTCAGGGGGTTTCGGCTCCACGGGGATAGGCTCCTCATGACCCTCACCGACGATCAGCTCGAACGCTATGCGCGCCATATCGTCCTCAAGGAGATCGGCGGCGCGGGGCAGGCGCGGCTGCTGTCTGCCGATGTGGCGGTGATCGGCGCGGGCGGAATCGGGAGTCCGGCGATCCTCTATCTGGCGGCGGCGGGCGTCGGCACGATCCGGGTGATCGACGATGACGCCGTGGCGCTCTCCAACCTCCAGCGGCAGGTGCTGTTCGGCACCGCCGACATCGGCGCGCCCAAGGCGGAGGCCGCGATGGCCTCCGTCGCGCGGCTCAATCCCGATGTGAAGCTGATCCCCATCAACGCCCGCATCGACGCGGATAATGCCGCGCTGATGCTGCGGGACGCGGACGCAGTGCTCGATGGCTGCGACAGCTTTTCGACGCGGCTCGCGGTGGCCGATGCCGCGCAGGCGCTGCGCATTCCGCTGGTGTCGGCGGCGGTCGGGCCGTTCGAGGGGCAACTTGCCACCTATCGCGGGTGGGAGAAGGACAAGCCCTGCTATCGCTGCCTCGTCGGCGCGCCCGAAGACGCGGCGGAGCGCCATTGCGCGGAAACCGGCGTGATCGGCGCGCTGACTGGCGTGACGGGCAGTCTCGCCGCGCTGGAGGTGATCCGCGCGCTCGTTCCTTTCGGCGAGGATATGGCGGGCAGGCTGCTGATCGCGGACCTGCTGTCGATGCGCTTTCGCACCCTCTCCGTGCCCAAGGACCCGGCCTGCCCCGGATGCGCGGTGGAACTGTGCGCGAGTTGAGGATCATCGTCGCGTCGGAGGATTCGGAGCGCCTGCGCGCCGCGCTGGTGACGGCTTCGGCGCAGGCGGCGCTGGGCGGCAGGGCGGCGGTCTTCCTGCAACTCGACGCCGTGGCGCTGCTGCGCGCGCCCGTCGCCGCGCGGCTGGACGACGCGCATGAGGCGGCGGGGCTTCCGACGCTGGCGCTGTTGCTGGAGGATGCGGTGGCGCTGGGCGTCGCCCTCTTCGCATGCCAGAGCGGCCTTGCCCTGTCCGGCATGGCCGCCGCCGACCTGCCCGCGGGCGTGGAAGTGAGCGGCCCGGTCGCCTTCCTGCAGCAGACCGGGGACGACGCCCGCCTCCTCTTCGCCTGAACGGGACCGCAGCCCTTCTATTGACAGGCCGAACCGCCCATTTATGGGGAAAGCGCGGCCTTGCGCCAATCACTCTCAACGAAAGTCATCCCGTGTCCGCCATGCTCAAGATCACCCTGCCCGACGGTTCCGTGCGCGAAGTCGCGCCCGGCACTACTCCGGCGGACATCGCGGCGGCGATCGGGCCGGGCCTCGCCAAGGCGGCCATCGCGGCGCGCGTCGACGGCGAACTGCGCGACATCACACGCCCGCTGGAAGCCGACGCGGCGCTTGCGCTGGTGACGGCGAGGGATGAGGCGGATGCGCTGGAACTGGCGCGCCATGACTATGCGCATCTGCTGGCGGAGGCGGTGCAGGCGCTGTTTCCGGGGACGCAGATCACTTTCGGTCCGGCGACGGAGGACGGCTTCTATTACGACTTCGCGCCCAGGGACCGGCCCTTCACCGAGGAAGACCTGCCCGTCATCGAAGAGAAGATGCGGGAGTTGATCCGGGCCGACAAACCGCTCAGGCGGGAGGTGTGGAGCCGCGAGGACCTCATCGCGCGCTGGAAGGCGGAGGGCGAGACGTTCAAGGCCGAATGGGCCGCCGAACTGCCCGAAGGCGAGGAACTGACGGTCTACTGGTCGGGGGGCGATTGGCTCGACATGTGCCGGGGGCCGCATCTGGCCTCAACGGGGAAGCTCGATCCGCAGGCGTTCAAGCTGACGCGCGTGTCGGGCGCTTATTGGCGCGGCGACCAGAAGAATGCGATGCTCTCGCGCATCTACGGCACGGGCTGGCTCAACAAGAAGCAGCTCGACGCGCATCTCCATAAGCTGGAGGAAGCGGCCAAGCGCGACCATCGCAAGCTGGGCGCGGAGATGGACCTGTTCCACCTCCAGCAGGAAGCGCATGGATCGGTCTTCTGGCATCCCAAGGGCTATATCATCTGGCGCCAGCTCGAAGCCTATATGCGCCGCGCCATCGACGAGGCCGGCTATCGCGAGGTCAAGACGCCGCAGGTGATGGACGCCCGCCAGTGGGAGCAGTCCGGCCATTGGGGCAAATATCGCGAGAATATGTTCGTCATCCCCGATGAAGTGCCGAACGTCGAGGATGAAGGCCCGCTGGTGTCGGACGGCGCCGACT
>JASGDV010000248.1:0-5377 GCA_049841255.1 Sphingobium sp. | reverse complement strand
CGAACGAGACAAGCGGCTCGTGAGAGCCCAGATCAGACGGTGGAGCTGGGCTCCTGCCTTCGCAGGAGCACGGCTGGGTTTAGGCAGACCGTCCGCAACCCACCAAACCGGCCATAGAGTTTATTCAGCCGCATCCGGCAGCGCACGGACGCTTTCTTCCGCCTGAGAATCGCGCACCAATGCTTCGAGCGGTTCGACGGCATCGATCTCCTTGCCGCCCGTTTCCACATCGAGGTCGCGGAACCGTCGCCCGGCCGGGAGCACGCTCCGGTCGAAGCTGCCGACGAACTTGTTGTAATTGTCGACCGCGCTGGTGAGGCCGGAGCCGACGCGCTTCAGATGCCCTGCCGCGACCGCCAGCCGCTCGTAAAGCTCCTTGCCCAATTGGCCGACCTGCCGCGCCTGATCCTGCATTCGCGCCTGCCGCCAATGGCCCGCCAGCGTGCGCGCCAGCGGCAGGAAGGTCGCGGGGCCGCAGATGATGACCCGGTTCTTGGCGGCGCGCTCCCACAACTCCATATCCGCTTCCAGCGCGGCGGTGACGAAATTGTCGCCCGGCACATACATGATGACGAAGTCGGGCGCCTTGTCGAACTGTTCCCAATAGGCCTTGCGTCCCAGCGCGTCGGCATGGGTCCGCACCGCGCGCGCGTGGTCGCTCATATAGCGGTCGCGCGCCGCCGGATCGACTTGCTCCACGGCGTTCAGATACGCCTCCAGAGAGCATTTGACGTCGACGACAAGCTGCTGGTCGCCCGGCAGGCGAATGACGAAGTCCGGCCGCAGCCGCCCTTCCTCCACCGCGACCGACACTTCCTCGCGGAAATCGACGAAGGGCGACAACCCCGCCGTCTCGATCAGGTTCTTGAATTGCTGTTCGCCCCAGCGGCCCCGCGTCTTGGGCGCGGCGCGCAGGGCGTTGACCAGTTTCGCCGTCTCCTCACGCACCTGCCCCTGGCCCAGTTGCACCTGCTGCACCGCCTCGCGCAGTTCGGCATAGCTGCCTACGCGCTCCTTCTCGACCCGCTCCAGCCCTTCCTCATAGCGTTTGAGCGTGGTTTCGACCGGATTGAGCAGCGTCCGCAACTGCGCCTCGCTCTTCTCATGCGCCTGCGCCAGCCTTTGATCGGCGCGCTCCAGAAACTGGCTCTGCGCCTGATGCAGCAGCTTGCCGCCGATCTCGCTGAACTGTGCGGAAAGCTGTTCCTTCGCCTCCTTCAATGCCGCGATCTGCGCCTCGAAGGCTTCGGCCCGCGCCTGCGCGTCGGATCGCAGCGCCGCCAGTTCCCGCGCCGTTTCCTCCCGCGTTGCCCGCTCGGCGTCGAGCCGCTGCGTCAGAGCCGCCGCCTCCGCCGCGCGCTCGGCATCCCGGCGCTCGGAAGCCGCCACGCGCTCCTGCGCCCCGGCCAGTTCGGCAATGGCGCCGTTGCGTTGCTGATTCGCCGCCTCCAGCTTCGCCGCCAGCGCATCCCGCTCCGCGCCCAGAGCCGCCGCGGCCTTGCCGCGCAGCAGCCAGCCTACGCCCAGCCCGGCCAGCAAAGCGATCACGGCAATCAATATCGGCAGGCTGTCCATCCGGCTTCCCTCAAAAGGAACGAAAGGAGAACCTAGCGGGCCGCTCCGCTCTCCGCAAGCAGGCTTTGGCGAAAGCGCGCCAGCCGGTCCACCGCCGCGTCGATCACGCCGTCCGCCTTGGAAAAGCAGAGCCGCACCAGGCTCGTCACCGCGCCGTCGGGATAGAAGGCGGAAACCGGGATCGCCGCGACCCCCGCTTCCTCCACGATCCGCTCGCAGAAGGTCACATCGTCCATGTCGATCCCGGACGCGGGCAGGTCGATCGAAAGGAACCATGTCGCCGCGCTTGGCTGCACCGCATAGCCCGCCGCCTCCAGCCCTTCGGCCAGCCGGTCGCGCGACGCCTGATAATCCGCCCGCATCTGCGCGAACCATTGGTGTGGCTTGTCCAGCCCCTCGGCCACCGCCCATTGCAGGTTGGGCGCGGTGGTGAAGGTCAGGAACTGGTGCGCCCGTCCCAGCAGGCCCGCCAGCGCGGGCGCGGCGCACATCCAGCCGACCTTCCAGCCGGTGACGGAGAAAATCTTCCCCGCCGATCCGATCTTGACCGCGCGCTCCCGCATGCCTGGAAAGGCCATTAGCGGACGGTGCCCGATTCCGTTGAAGGTCACATGTTCCCACACCTCGTCGCAGATCGCGATCAGGTCGCGCTCGACGCAGAAGCGCGCGATCAGCGCCAGTTCCTCGTCCCGCATGATGACCGCGGTCGGATTGGTGGGGTTGTTGAGCAGGATGAGGCGCGTGCGCCCGCTCGCCGCCGCCTCCAGCGCTTGCGCGGTGATCCGCCATTCGGGCGGGGTCAGCGTCACCACCTTCGCCACGCCGCCCGCCCGCTCGATCAGCGGCACATAGGCGTCGTAGAGCGGCGCCAGCACCAGCACCTCGTCGCCGGGAGTCACCAGCGCCATCAGGCTCGCCGCCAGAGCCTCGGTCGCGCCGGAAGTGACGATCACTTCCTCCGGGATCAGGTCCAGCCCCTGATGCCGCGCATAATGCGCCGCGACGGCGGAGCGCAGTTCGGGAAGGCCCGCCATCGGCGGATATTGGTTGGACCTGGTGAACAGCGCGTCCGCCGCCGCCTCCAGCACTTCATGCGGTCCCGGCCCGTCGGGAAAGCCTTGCCCCAGATTGATCGCGCCCAGTTCGCGGGCGCGGCTCGACATCTTCTCGAAAATGGTGGTCGGCATGTCCCGGAACAGGGGGTGGCCGACGGGGTGCGAAGTCTCGTTCATGCTGCGGGATTAGGCGTTTCGGCGGGAAAGATACAGCCCGATGGCTCCGCGAAGTTCAACCTATCGGGCTATCGGGCGGGATCGCCACACGCCATCCTTGTCCCGCGCCAGACGCCAGCGATGCGGTTCGATGTCGGTGCCTTTCGCCGTCCGGTAAGCGGGAATGGCAAGGATCATATCCTCTCCCTCCTCCCGCCATTCGGCCATCACCGTCACGCCATCGCCGAATTCGACCAGACAGCCGGGCCCAGCGTCGCCTTCATCCTCCACAGTGACGCGACCGCCGGGAAAGGCATGGCTATGCGTGAAAATGATGTGCATGAGTTCCGCCTGCTCCCATTCTGGATGGCTCTTCCGGGCCGGGAAGAGTTATCGAAACGCGCGACGGCTAGAATATATGCTCCAGCGGCAATTTTTCCGCTGAGAGCGCCCAAGGATGCTGCCGCTCCTCATAGACGGAGACGTGCGGCGGCGGAAAGCCGGGGTCCGCGAAGGCGCCCACCGCCACGGCGACGAAGCCCGGCGCTCCGCCCGGAACCCAGTAAAGTGTCGAACCGCAAACGGGGCAGAAATGGAAAGTGGCCGTCGTGCCGCTATCGCCGGTCCGCGCCCACCGGCTCGAATGGCCTTCGATCCTCACGCGCTCGCGCGGGAAGCGCGCCTGTGCCGCAAAGACGCTGCCGGTGCGTTTCTGGCATTCAAGGCAATGGCAGATGGAGATGCGAACCGGATCGCCCTCGCAGGTCAGGCGAAGCTCACCGCAACTGCACGACGCTGTCCGGCCCGTCATAGGCATGTCCCCGAAGCGCGCCCGGCCGGGAAGAAGGCCGGTGACTCGCGGCTCATAGCCTACAGGAAATCGATGATTTCCCGAAAGCCCTCACTCCCACTCGATTGTTGATTTGGAAAATTCTCATTTTATATCAACATGTTGATGATACCATGTCATCGACTACCACGAAAAATGCCATGTTCGTCCGCGCCGCGTCGCGACCATCCTGAATTTGCTATGCTTTTCCACGCTTCCATTTTCAGCGCATCCATTCATAATGCAATTTAACGCAATCACCATCAGCGACCGTGCGATGCCGGTTCGCGAAGCAGAAAAGGTTACGCCACGTAATGGATGCACAAACCGCATCCCCGCAAAGGTCACGGCCCGTGTCTAGAGAACGTACTATCTTTGGTGCGAATTTTCGCAAGGCTCGCCGCGCCAAGAAGTTGAGCCAGCAGGATGTCACGGCGCAAACCGGGTTTGCGCAGTCCTTCATCAGCGAAGTGGAAACCGGCAAAAGCCCCATCGGCATCGACAACATGGCCGAGTTGGCCAAGCTGGTCGGCGTGCCGCTTTGGAAGCTGTTGCAGCCCGGCCCCTGACCCCCCGAGTCGCGCCGATCACGCCGACGCCCGCTTAGTCACCCCAGCCTGAACCTCGCACAAAGCCCGCCACAAAGGCGGGTTTTGTGTTGCAATGGGCTGGGCCCGCCAACTTGATAGTATATAGACTATCATTTGATCCGGCTAGAGCTGGCACGGTGGGCGAGCAGGGGGAAACATGGAAACCGATCCAGAGGCAATCGCTGGCCCGAAGTCGGGCATTCAGCTATCGAGAACAAATCATGAACGACGTATCGGCGAAAAGCTGAGACGCGAGCTTGGCCCGACGATCTGCGGCTTGTTGGAAGACCCGACCGTCATTGAAATCATGCTGAACCCCGACGGTCGCTTGTGGGTCGAGAAGTTGGGCGAGCCGATGGCTCGCATCGGCGTCATGTCGGCTTCGCAAGCCGAATCCCTGATGGGTACGGTGGCATCGACTCTGCGGACGCAAATCACGGCGGGCAACCTGATCCTTGAATGCGAACTGCCTTTGGATGGCTCGCGCTTTGAGGCACTGATTCCGCCGGTCGTTACCGGCCCGACGTTCACCCTGCGCAAAAAGGCCATCCGCATCTTCTCGCTGGATGACTACGTGGAAAGCGGGATCATGACGCAAGCGCAATGTGACGGCATTCAAGCCGCCGTGCGCAACCGTCGCAACGTGCTGGTGGTCGGCGGCACGGGCACGGGCAAGCCGACGCTCACGAACGCGATCATCCGCTACATGGCCGAGGCCGCGCCGCAAGATCGCATCGCGATTATCGAAGACACCGGCGAGCTGCAATGCACGGCGGAGAATGCCGTGCTGATGCGCTCGGTCGATCACGTGGACCTGACCCGGCTGCTGAAAGCGACGATGCGCTCGCGGCCGGACAGAATCTTGGTCGGCGAAGTCCGCGACGGCGCGGCACTCGCCCTCCTGAAAGCTTGGAACACGGGCCACCCCGGCGGGGCGGCCACGGTTCACGCCAATTCGGCTCCGGCGGGGCTTATCCGCATGGAACAACTCGTGGCCGAAGCCACGCCAGCGCCGATGCACACGCTTATTGCCGAAGCAGTCGATCTAGGGTCGATCGACATTCAGGATTCCCAAAGGGCGTAAGTGCTGATTCATAGGGTTCCGCGATTGAGCGGAGGCTATGGATGGGCGTGAAGCGATATGAGTTGAGCGAGGCGCAATGGACGAAGAT
>JASGDV010000247.1:0-10320 GCA_049841255.1 Sphingobium sp. | reverse complement strand
TAACCGGGACGATCCTCGATTGCGATGGCGGCAGCCAGATCGGCGACGCGTCGCGCGGCGACCTTGCGAAAGGGATGGCCTGAACGCAAAAACGCCGCCGATCCTGGCGGAGCGGCGGCGTTTTGAAATGGTGGGCGTGGCAAGGATTGAACTTGCGACCCCTGCGATGTCAACACAGTGCTCTACCACTGAGCTACACGCCCACGGGAGTTGCGCCAATAGCGGCGGCCGACTGGCTGCGCAAGCGGGAATTTGCGTTCCTCGCCTCAAACATCTGGACAGCGTGGATGAGGCTCATATGTTTCGCGGCCACCATGCGCGGGGCGCTCACTATCATGCCGACATCTTTTCCTTCCCCGATCCAGACCACGCCCCGCCTGCCCCTTTACCGGCAGCTTTATGTTCAGGTGCTGGCGGCGATCGCCCTGGGCGTGCTGGTGGGCTATGTCTGGCCTTCCGCCGGGGTCGCGCTCAAGCCTTTGGGCGACGCCTTCATCAAGCTGGTGAAGATGGTCATCGCGCCGGTGATCTTCCTGACCATCGTCACCGGCATCGCCGGGATGAAGGAACTGGGCGCCATCGGGCGCGTGGCGGGCAAGGCTTTCGGTTATTTCCTGTTCTTTTCGACGCTGGCCCTGATTCTGGGCCTGATCGTCGGCAATCTGATCCAGCCCGGCGCGGGGATGCATATCGATCCCGCGACGCTCGATGGCAGCAAGGTCGCGGACTATGCCCATCAGGCGCATGACCAGAGCATGACCGGCTTTCTGATGAACATCATTCCTTCGACGCTGGTGTCGGCTGTCGCGGACGGGGATATATTGCAGGTGCTGTTCGTCGCGATCCTGTTCGGCATCGCCCTGACGATGATCGGGGAAAAGGCCGCGCCCCTGATGCAGGTGCTGGATTCGGCGAGCCATGCGATCTTCCGGCTGGTCGCCCTGCTCATGAAGGCCGCGCCGGTCGGAGCCTTCGGCGCCATCGCCTTCACCATCGGCCAATATGGCATGGGGACGCTCGCCAATCTCGTGGGGCTGGTCGCCACCTTCTATCTGACGTCGCTCTTGTTCGTGCTGGTCGTGCTGGGCGCGGTCGGCTGGCTGGCGGGCTTCAACATCCTCCATCTGATCCGCTATCTGAAAGCGGAATTGCTGCTGGTGCTGGGCACTTCCTCTTCCGAGGCGGCGCTGCCCAGCCTGATTGAGAAGATGGAACGAGCCGGGTGCCGCAAGTCGGTGGTCGGGCTGGTCGTGCCCACGGGCTATAGCTTCAACCTCGACGGGACGAACATCTACATGACATTGGCGGCGTTGTTCATCGCACAGGCGACGGACGCGCATCTGAGCTTGCAGCAGCAGATATTGCTGCTGCTGGTCGCGATGATTTCCAGCAAGGGCGCGGCGGGCGTGACGGGCGCGGGCTTCATCACGCTGGCGGCGACGCTTTCCATCGTGCCGTCGGTGCCGGTCGCGGGCATGGCGCTGATCCTGGGGGTCGACCGCTTCATGAGCGAATGCCGCAGCCTCACCAACTTCATCGGCAACGCCGTGGCCACGATTGTCGTGTCCGCTTGGGAGAAAGGGCTGGACCGCGAAAGATTCGATGCGGCGATGGCGAACATTCCGCTCGATCCGACACCGGACATGCAGGAAGTCGTGCCTGACTGAACCGCCTTAGCTCAGGCCGCCGCTCAGGCTTTCCGTGCCGAACATACGTTCGACCTCCAGCACCAGATCGCGCAGGTGGAAAGGCTTGGACAGGACTTTCGCTTGCGGCACCGCCTGCCCCGCGCGCAGGGTGACGGCGGCAAAACCGGTGATGAACATGACGCGCATGTCCGGTGCCGCAGACGCAGCATGCTGGGCCAGTTCGATGCCGTCCATCTCCGGCATGACGATGTCCGTCAGCAACAGGTCGAAACTGTCGGTGTCGATATGCGGCACCGCCTGCGCGCCATTGGCGACGGCCACCACCTCATAGCCCGATTTCTCCAACGCGCGCGAAAGATAGGCGCGCATGCTGTCATCGTCTTCCGCCAGCAGGATTCGGACCATGATCCCCAATTTTCCCCGGTAAGCCACCATTGCCGCCCCGCCAGCCGGGGTGGCATCAAGCGGACATATATGCGACAAGTCGTAAATATTATCCAGCGAGCTAACCATTTTTGGCGCCCGGCGTCGAAAGGAACCCAGTGGACCCATTCGCGCCGCCGTCACCGATGGAAAGTCATCCCGCCTTCGACCGTTACGGCCCGGACGTGCCGGCGCATCCGGTCGTCCTGTCCATCCCCCATGCCGGGCGGAACTACGGCGCCGATCTGCTGGCGCGGGCGCGGGTGCGCCCTGAAGTGCTGCGGCGGCTGGAGGATCGCTGGGCCGATCTGCTGGCGCTGCCGCTGATCGAACAAGGCTATAGCGTGGTGGCGGCGCGGGCGCCCCGCGCGATGATCGACCTCAACCGGCATGAACGGGAAGTCGATCCCGCCATGGTGACGGGTTTGCCGCGCGAGATGGCGCTGCGGACCAGCCAGAAGCTGCGCGGCGGCCTGGGGCTCATTCCACGACGGTTGCCCGGCGCGGCGGAATTGTGGCGCGGGCCGCTGCCCTGGGCGGAGGTGGAGCGGCGGATCGATACGGTTCACCGGCCTTATCATGCGGCGCTGGATCGCCTGCTGAAGGCGGCGCGGGACACGCATGGCCATGCGATCCTGATCGACCTTCATTCCATGCCGCCGCTGCCCCCGCCGGGCGCGGGCGGAATGGCGCCATCGCTGGTGCTGGGCGACCGTTTCGGACAGGCGGCGTCGGGACGGCTGATGACGCTGGCGGGCGATGTCGCTGCCGGCCATGGCTTCCTGACGGCGCAGAACCATCCCTATGCCGGGGATCATATGATCGAACGGCATGGCCGTCCGGCACAGGCGATCCACGCCTTGCAGGTGGAGGTCGACCGCGCCTTCTACCTCGACATGGCGCTGGAGCGGCCGGGACCGGGCCTCAGCCGGATGCAGGCGCTGGTCAGTGCGCTGGCGCAGGCGCTGGCCAATGAACTGCCCCGCGCGGATTTCGCCATGGCGGCGGAATAAGAGGCGAAAGCGGTTTCCCTCGCCGTCCCGATGCTATAGCGGCGCACCGGCAAGGCGGAGGCGGCAATGGACGACAGCAAGGATCCGAATGTGAAAACGATCCTCCACCGCCTTCGCGTGCCGGACGATAATCCCGTGCGCCGCGCGCGCCGCATGGTGGAGGCGCAGGTGCCCGCCCACCGGCGCGGCCCCGGCTGGGACCGGCACTGGCGGGAACTGGAAGCCTATCTGGACGAACCGGGCTGCTGGTCCGGCAGGGCGGAGACGCGCGATGACGGCTGACCAGATGATCGACCTGATGGTCGCGCGGCTGGTCCGCGAGCGGGGCGGGGCCAAGCATCGCTGGCGTCAGCGGATCGGGACGGTGAAGCTCTATCCGCGCGAAACCCATCCGCATTGCAATTGGGCGGTGACTCCGACCGGCGGCTTCGGGGAGATCGAGGCGGTGGAATCGCTGGCCGACGAATTGCGGCTGCGGCATCCTGTGCTGCGCGACTGAACGACGGGGAGGATTCGAGGACATCATGCATGCCACATTGCGCACCAGCCTGGACGGGCGCGTCCTGACCGTCACATTGACCCGCCCCGATCGGCTCAACGCCTTCACGGTGGAGATGGCGGATGAACTGGAACGGCTTTTCCGCGCTGTCAGTGAGGATGACGCGGTCGGCGCGGTGATCGTCACGGGCGAGGGACGCGCCTTTTGCGCGGGCATGGAACTGGCGGCGGAAGGAAATGTCTTCGGGCTGGACGGGACGCAGCGCCCCACATTGGACGACATGCGGGAGAGGCTGGACGATCCGGCCATCCGCGACGGCGTGCGGGATACGGGCGGGCGCGTCACGCTGGCGATCCACGATTGCAAGAAGCCGGTGATCGCCGCCATCAACGGACCGGCCGTGGGCATCGGCGCGACCATGACGCTGGCCATGGATTTCCGGTTGGCGTCGGCGCAGGCGCGGATCGGCTTCGTCTTCGGCAAGCTGGGGATCGTGCCGGAGGCCTGCTCTTCCTGGTTCCTTCCGCGCCTCGTCGGCATGCAGACCGCGCTGGAATGGGTGCTGACGGCGGAAATCGTGAGCGCCGAAACGGCTTTGGAGAAAGGATTGCTGCGATCCGTCCACGCGGACCGGGAAGCCTTGCTGACGGAAGCGAACAGTCTGGCGCGGCGCATCGTGGAGGGGCGTTCTCCGGTCGCGATCGCGCTCAGCCGTCAGATGATGCGCCGGAATGCCGCGTTGCCCGATCCGCTGGCAGCGCACCGGATCGATTCCCTCGCCATGTTCTACACCAGCATCGGCGACGGCGTCGAAGGCGTGGCGGCCTTCCGGGAAAAGCGGGAGCCGGAATTCGCCGGGCGCGCTTCGGACATGCCGCCCATCTATCCATGGTGGTGAGCGTGTGACCGCATGCAAGACGGCCTCCGCCCCCAACAGGCGAAGGCCGCTCGCTTGTCGTCAGGCACATTATGCCGCGGCGCGGCGTTCCTTCAGTTCCTCGTTCAGCATTTCTGCAAGGAGGAAAGCCAGTTCCAGGCTCTGCGCCGCGTTCAGACGCGGGTCGCAATGGGTGTGGTAGCGGTCCGCCAGCCCTTCGTCGGTGATCGCCACCGCGCCGCCGGTGCATTCCGTGACATTCTGCCCGGTCATCTCGCAATGGATGCCGCCGCCGAAGCTGCCTTCCGCCCGGTGGACCGCGAAGAAGCCGCGCACTTCGGCGAGGATGCGGTCGAAGGGGCGGGTCTTGTAGCCATTCGCCGCCTTGATGACATTGCCGTGCATCGGGTCGCAGGACCAGACGACCGGATGCCCTTCGCGCATGACAGCGCGGACGAGCTTGGGCAGGCCCGCCTCGATCTTTTCATGACCGTAGCGGGTGATGAGCGTGATCCGTCCTGCCTCGCGGGCGGGATTCAGGATGTCGAGCAGGCGAATGAGCGCATTGGGCTCAAGGCTCGGGCCGCATTTCATGCCGATCGGATTGCCGATGCCGCGCAGATATTCGACATGCGCCGACCCTTCGAAGCGGGTGCGGTCGCCGATCCACAGCATATGCGCGGACGTATCGTACCAGTCGCCGGTCAGCGAATCCTGCCGGGTCAGCGCCTGTTCGAAAGGAAGCAGCAACGCCTCATGGCTGGTGTAGAAGCTGGTTCCGCCCAATTGCGGCACGGTTTCGGGCGACAGGCCGCAGGCGCGCATGAAGTCCAGCGCCTCGCCGATCCGGTCGGCGACCGCGTCGAACTTCGCCGCGAGCGGGCTGCGGCCCATGAAATCCAGCATCCAGCCATGAACGCGGTCCAGGCTGGCATAGCCGCCCGTCGAGAAGGCGCGCAGCAGGTTGAGCGTCGCGGCCGACTGGTTGTAGGCGCGGATCATGCGCTGCGGGTCGGGCTCGCGCGCTTCGGGCGTGAAGGCGATGTCGTTGACATTGTCGCCGCGATAGCTGGGCAGTTCCACGCCATCGATCGTCTCGGTCGCAGCGGAGCGCGGCTTGGCGAACTGGCCCGCCATGCGGCCGACCTTCACCACCGGCAGCTTGGATGCAAAGGTCAGCACCACCGCCATCTGGAGCAGCACGCGGAAGGTGTCGCGGATATTGTCCGGATGGAACTCGGCGAAGCTCTCCGCGCAGTCGCCGCCCTGCAGCAGGAACGCCTCGCCCGTCGTGACCCTGGCCAGCTCCGCCTTCAGGCTGCGCGCTTCGCCGGCAAAGACGAGCGGGGGAAAACGGCCAAGCTGGGCCTCCGCCGCGGCAAGCGCCGCTGCGTCCCGATATTCGGGCATCTGGATGCCCTCATGCTTGCGCCAGCTTTCCGGCGTCCACTTCGCCGCCACGACGAGTCTCCTTGAATAAAAATAGGGGCCGCACCTACGCCGATGCAGCCGTCAAGGCAAGTTTATAGCGGTTTTCGGCGGGATTTCGCTAATGGATTGGCTCGATCAGACTGATCGGCGTCACTTGTCGCAAGAATAGCGTTCGTTGAGCGCCACGCTGACGAGCACGGACGCGGGGGCTTTGCGTTGGTCGGCATAGCGTTCCAGATAGGCGACGACGAGGCGGCGCACCTCTTCGGCCTTCATCTGCGCGGGCCAGCAATTCGGACGCGCGCGACCGAGGAACACGTCCTTCTTGATGCCATCCACCGCGCCGACGATATAGGCGGTGCAGGCCAGCGCATATTCCGGCGCCTTGTTCCGGCATTTGGTGAGCAGGGTCGTGCCCGTTTCGAACATGAAGACCTGCCCTTGCGCGGGCGGGGACTCCGGCGCCGCGAAGGCAGGCGTCGCCGCCGCGCCGCACAGGGCGGCCATGATCGTCATCCACTGCCTGAACATGTGCAGGAAGCTATACCTTTGCCGGTTTCTGTCCAGCGGGATTGATGCACGACGGAAACGGTTCGTCGCAAGAAAAATATGTATTAAGTATATGATAATACTTAACTTAAGTTAAGGACAATCGCCATTCCCAGCGGAGCGGATCGCCGTCCATCACCTCCACCCCGCGCGCCAGGAGCGCATCGCGGATTTCGTCGGACAGGACGAAATCCTTGTCGGCGCGAGCGGATTGGCGGCGATCGAGTTCGGCTTCGATCGCTTCGGCCGTTATCCGCGCATCCTTCGGCCGGAGCCGCAGGTCGGCGCGGGTCAGGCCAAGCAGGTTCAGCCCCAGCGCCTGATCGAAGGCGGCGATGAGGCACAGCTTCTCATCCACCGGCACTTTCTTGATCGCGATGGCTTCTTCCAGCAAGGGGAGGGCGCGGGGCGTCATCAGATCGTCGCTGATCGCGGCATCGAACTGTTCGAGCAGCGGCGTCAGCTTCGGATGCAGATTGGCGCGCAGATAGTCGAGGCGCGGCGATTGCCAGGTGACGCCCTCGGCCCGCGATTTCAGATTCTCGACGCCCATGACGAGGCGCTTAAGGCGGGTGAGCGCCGCACCGACGCCTTCCGCGCTGAATTCCAGTTCGCTGCGATAATGCGCGCCAAGGCAGAGCAGGCGATAGGCGAGCGGATGCACTCCCGCATCGATCAGGGAGAAGAGCGTGGTGAAGCCGCCCTTTGACTTGCTCATCTTCCCCTGACGGTCGACGAGGAAATTATTGTGCATCCACCAGCGCGCCCCGGTGAAGCCCGCCGCCGCCGCGTCCGGGTCGGCGCAGCAGGTGGAATGGAAAGCCTGATTCTGCGCGATCTCGTTCGGGTGATGGATTTCGCGATGGTCGATGCCGCCGGTATGGATGTCGAACGGATGGCCGAGCCGTGCCTCGCTCATCACCGAACATTCCAGATGCCAGCCCGGCGCGCCCTTGCCCCATGGGGAATCCCATTCCATCTGGCGCTGTTCTCCCGGCGGGGACTTGCGCCAGATGGCGAAGTCGCTGGGATTGCGCTTGCCCGCGACCGGATCGATGCGGGCCATTTCCGTTTTATGGGCGGCGGCGTCATCGCGGCCGCCCGCCAGCGCGCCATAATCGGGCACGGTGCTGCTGTCGAAATAGAGGCCGGTTTCCAGTTCATAGCAATGATGCGGCGCGATCTTCTCCGCGAAAGCGATCATCTGCGGGACATAATCGGTTGCCACCGTCCATTCGGTCGGCTCGATGATGTTGAGCGCGGCGATGTTGGACTTGAAAGCGTCCGTATAATGCGCCGCTATGTCCCAGATGCTTTTCGCCTGCGCGCGGGCTGCGGCCTCCATCTTGTCGTCGCCCGCGTCCGCGTCGCTGGTGAGGTGGCCGACATCGGTGATGTTGATGATATGGGTGACGGAAAGGCCCTTCCACAACAGCGTGCGCCGCAGCGTGTCGGTGAAGACATAAGCGCGCAGATTGCCGAGATGGGCGTAATTATAGACCGTGGGACCGCAGCTATAGACACGCGCATGGCCAGGTTCGATCGGGGCGAACGGCTCGATCGTGCGGGTAAGGCTATTGAACAGGCGCAGCGGCGCGGCGATGTGCTGGTCTTGAGGCATGGCGCAAAGCCATGCGTCCTGACGCGGCGGGCGTCAACGGCGATATGGGAAGGAAAGCGTTTCGATAGCTAGGTCCGTCTGCTTGGACCCAGCCATGCTCCTGCCTGCGCGGGAGCACGGTGCACCGCAATTTGCCGGGGAGAAAGGATATTTCTTGCCCGTCATGCCAGCGAAAGCTGGCATCTCTCTTCTTGAGGCGCGAGCAGACACCAGAGGGATTCCAGCTTTCGCCGGGATGACGAAGGTTGGATGTCCACAATTGAGCGAAATTCGTCACCGACGGACCGCCGCCTTCCTTCCTGGATTGTAACAAATCATTGCTGAACCGCCGATCCCTTGCGCCAGCGCGTTCCGCTCCCGATATAGGCTGTGCGGGCCGGGCCCCTCTGGCGGTTGGATATATCCACCGTGATGTCGGACCGCATCGAGTGTGCTCGGTGCAGGTTTCGGGGGGAATGTTGGCCCCCCTCCATCCCACCGAAGCCACGCCGGGCCGCTCGATCCTGAATATTATTGAAGGATGGAGTTTGACGCAGTGAACAATCCCGCTCGCATGCCGGGCTATGGTGCCAGCCAGACGGCGCAGGTCGATGCCGGTCTGCGCGCGCATATGCTGGGCGTTTTCCGCAATATGGGCATCGGTCTGGTCATCACCGGGCTGGTCGCCGCTTTCATCGGCAACACGCCCGTGCTGGCCGCCGCGATCTTTGGCACGCCGCTGAAATGGGTGGCGATCTTCGCGCCGCTGGCCTTCGTGTTCTTCTTCAGCTTCCGCATCGACAAGATGACGACCGCGGGTGCGCGCATGGCCTTCTGGGCCTTTTCCGCCGTGATGGGCGTGTCGCTGGCCAGCATCTTCCTGATCTTCACGGGCGGCAGCATCGCGCAGGCCTTTTTCTCGGCCGCCGTGATGTTCCTCGCCATGGCGCTGTGGGGCTACACCACGCAGCGCGACCTCACCAAAATGGGCTCATTCCTCATCATGGGCCTGATCGGCATCATCGTCGCCAGCCTCATCAACCTGTTCATCGGGTCTTCGGCGATGGCGATGGTGGTTTCGATCCTGGGCGTGGTGATCTTCACCGGCCTCACCGCCTGGGATACGCAGCGCATCAAGTCGGACTATTTCCACTATGCGGGCCATGAAATCGCGGAAAAGATGCAGGTGATGGGCGCGCTGTCGCTCTATCTGAACTTCGTCAACCTGTTCCAGATGCTGCTGAACCTGACTGGCGAGCGGGAATAGGCAAGTGCGCGATGCTCAGGCGGTGTCGGCCATGCTCTGCCCGGTCTGTCATGTCGGATTGGCGATGACGGACCGGCAGGGGGGTGGAGATCGACTATTGCCCGCAATGCCGGGGCGTGTGGCTGGACCGGGGCGAACTGGACAAGATCATCGAGCGATCGTCCCGCGAAGCCATGCCCGCCGCTCCGGTAAGGCAGCCCAGCTACAGGCCGGATCGCGACGACGGACGATATCTTCAGAAGAAGCGGCGGAAGAGCTTTCTGGAAGAATTGTTCGATTGATGGGAAGGCCGGTTGTCATGACCGGCCTTTTTTCTTTGGCATGACGGTGACGGGTTGGCGAGGAAGAGTGGGCTGTCCTTTCTCCCGTCATGCCAGCGAAAGCTGGCATCTCACTTCTTCATTCCAGATGCAGTTCGCCGAACAAGTCCCGCCACTTTGGGTTGATGCTCTCGATCAATTCTATTTTCCACGCGCGTTTCCACGCCTTCATCGCTTTCTCGCGCGCGATGGCTTCCACGATGGTCTCATGCCGCTCCGCATAGACCAGCCGGTCGAGCCGATAGCGCCGACAGAAATCGGAGCCGGTTCCTTCCTGGTGTTGCATGGCGCGATGCGGCAAACTGGCCGTGACGCCGATATAGAGCACGCCATAGGCGCGGTTCGTCATGATGTAGACCCAGCCGCCCGTCATGAGAGGGTAGCGTTCGCTAAAAGGAAGTGAGATGCCAGCTTTCGCTGGCATGACGGTATGGGAACATGGTCGGGATGCTAATGCGCCGCCCCCCAACTGGGACCGTGCCCGATCTCCACCCCCAGCGGAACGGAGAGCTTCACCAGCGGTTCGGCCGCGCTTTCCATCACCCGGCGGATGATGGGGCTGGCGCGTTCCACATCGGCTTCGGGCAGTTCGAAGACCAGTTCGTCATGGACCTGCAGCAGCATCTTCACCCGATCCAGTCCCATACCGTCATGCCAGCGAAAGCTGGCATCTCACTTCCTTTTAGCGAACG
>JASGDV010000246.1:0-7261 GCA_049841255.1 Sphingobium sp. | reverse complement strand
CGTCAAGGGGATTGCATAGCTTGCAAACCCGACGGGGCAGGCGGGTAAGGTTAAGGAGCGAACAGAGTTTATCCCTCTCCCCTATGGGGCGAGGGATAAACTCTGTTCGCTCCTTAACCTTACCCGCCTGCCCCGTCGGGTTTGCAAGCTATGCAATCCCCTTGACGGTCGGGAAATTCAGAGGTCGAAGCCGACCGACAGGAATTCGGGGACAGGTCCGTTCCAGCCCTCGTCCGGGCCTTCGTCCACAGGTTCGGGGCGGCGTGCGCGCGAAGGTTCCCTGACCGGCGCGGGTTCGCTCCGGCGGGCGGGTTTCCTGTCATCGCTCTTGCGGTCGTCGTTCTTCCGATCAGCGACCTTCCGGTCCCGGCTGCGCGGTTTTTCCTCGCGCCGGTCTTCCTTCTGCTCCGCTTCCACGGCGGGCGCGCCGATGGTCTCGATCTTCTGGCCGATCAGCTTCTGGATATTGTCGATGGCCTCCGCATCCTCGGAGGTGACGAGGGTATAGGCGACGCCCTTCGCGCCCGCGCGGCCCGTGCGGCCGATCCGGTGCACATAATCGTCGGGATGCCATGGCGCGTCGAAGTTGAACACATGGCTGACGCCCTTGATGTCCAGCCCGCGCGCCGCCACGTCGGAAGCGACCAGGATGTTGACGTCGCCGGTGCGGAAGCGTTCCAGTTCGGCGATGCGCGCCGACTGGTCGATGTCGCCATGAATCTCGCCGGAACGGAAGCCGTGGCGCTGAAGGCTCTTGTTGAGTTCGCGCACCGTCGTCTTGCGATTGCAGAAGATGACCGCGCTCGTGACATCCTCCGCCACCAGCATCTTGCGGAGCACATCGCGCTTCTTGCGCGAATCGACCTTGACCAGACGCTGCGCGATGTTGGTGGAGGCGGTCGCGGGCCGCGCCACCTCGATCGACTTGGGATTGGAGAGGAACCGGTCGGCCAGCTTCTTGATCGGCGCGGGCATGGTCGCGGAGAACAGCAGGGTCTGCCGCTGCGCCGGGAGCTTGGTGCAGATTTCCTCGATGTCCGGGATGAAGCCCATGTCGAGCATCCGGTCCGCCTCGTCGATGACCAGCATCGAACAGCCGTTGAGCAATATCTTGCCCCGCTGGAACAGGTCCATCAGACGGCCCGGCGTCGCGATCAGCACGTCGACGCCCTTTTCCAACGCCTTCACCTGATCGCCCATCTGCACGCCGCCGATCAGCAGCGCCATGGAGAGCTTGTGATATTTGCCGTATTTCTCGAAATTTTCCGCCACCTGCGCCGCCAGTTCGCGGGTCGGCTCCAGGATCAGGCTGCGCGGCATCAGGGCGCGGGCGCGGCCATGGGCGAGGATGTCGATCATCGGCAGCACGAAGCTCGCCGTCTTGCCCGTGCCGGTCTGGGCGATGCCGATGATGTCCTTCATCATCAGCACGGGCGGAATGGCCTGCGCCTGAATCGGCGTCGGCGTGTCGTAACCGGACTCGGCCACGGCCTTGAGCAATTCGTCGGAAAGGCCGAGATCGGCAAAAGTCATTCAAGCGGTCCGATGCAGGAAATGAAGCGCCGCGAAGATGCAGCGCAAATCGCGCGCGCCTTGCGTAAATATTGACGTCTTGTCAAGAAAATCGCGCATCAGCGAGGCCCCCGTCATTGTCCGCTCAGTCGTCCGGTTTCTGCGCCACAAGCCGCTTGAAGCTGTCGATTCCGCAACTGAGGCCGCTGCGCGCCTGCAATTCGTCCCGGCCGGAACAAAGCGACCCGTCCTCGTCCGGCTCGACATAGAAACCGGAATAGAAGCCCGTGGCGTCGCATCCCCGTTCCAGCCGTGCCCGATAGCGATGATCGTCCGCCAGGATCAGATCGACTCCGTTGGAGACCACGATGCTCGCCGCCCGAATCGAACGAAGTGCGATGCAGCGGGGCCCCTTCTTTTCCTGCCAGGCATTGCTGGCGTCGGGCGCGATTCGCACAGGCGCCTTTCCCTTGCGCGCCATGGGCACGCGGATGATGACGCGGCGCTCTATGGTCAACTGCGCCCATTGCGTCGATGCGTCGGCCGGCGCGACCAGCAGCAGCAGGAGGGAATGAAACAAGCCGAACCCCTTTTTGGGAAAGCCATGCTATCGCTCGCCGGTTGAACAACCGATGAACTCCGGGGCATAGGACAGTTCCATGACGGGACAAAGCATCATCGACCGTTTCTGCGCCCTGCTCGGCCCCAAAGGCGTCATCACGGACAAGGACGATATCGCTCCGTGGCTCAGCGACTGGCGCGGCCGCTTCCATGGCGCGGCGGCGGCGATCCTTGCGCCCGCCTCCACGCAGGAGGTCGCGGCGGCCGTGGCTCTGGCGTCGGAACTGGGCGTTCCGCTCGTGCCGCAGGGTGGCAACACGTCGATGGTGGGGGGCGCGACTCCCCCCGCCGACGGCAGCGCGCTCATCCTTTCGCTCCGCCGGATGAACCGCATCCGCAGCCTGTCGCCCGACGACAATCTGGCGATATGCGAGGCGGGCGTCATCCTCTCGGACCTTCATGAAGCGGCCGAAGCGGTGGGCCGCCGCTTTCCGCTCAGCCTTGGCGCGAAGGGATCGGCGACCATAGGCGGCCTTGTCTCCACCAATGCGGGGGGCACGCAGGTGCTGCGCCACGGCACGATGCGCGCATTGGTGGAGGGCATCGAGGCGGTGCTGCCCGACGGCAGCATCTTCGAAGGGCTCGACGCCCTGAAGAAAGACAATCGCGGCTATGACCTCAAGCAATTGCTGATCGGCGCGGAGGGGACGCTGGGGATCGTGACCGCCGCTTCGCTGCGTCTGGTTCCCGCCATCGCGGCGCGGGCGGTGGGCTGGGTCGGGGTCCGGTCGCCGGCGGACGCGCTCGCCCTGCTGCGCCTGGCCGAAGCGCGGCTGGGCGACAGCGTGGAGGGGTTCGAGATCGTCGCCGACGATGGCCTCGGCCATGTGCTTTCCCATATTCCCGGCGCGCGCTGTCCCATCGCCACCCGCACGGCATGGCATGTCCTGATCGAAGTCGATCATGCCGACATGCGCGAACCCGGCCCCATGGAGCGGCTGGAAGGCGCGTTGGCCGAGGCATTGGAGCGTGGAATCGCGGTGGATGCCGCCATCGCCGTCAATGAGGCGCAGGCGGAATCCTTCTGGCGCATCCGCGAATCCCTTTCCGAAGCGGAACGCGCGCAAGGCCCGGCCCTGCAATATGACATCAGCGTGCCCGTCGCCCGCATGCCCGCCTTCATGGTGGAGACGGCGGACGCCGCCGAGCGCGCCTTCCCCGGCACGACGGCTTCCTCCTTCGGCCATCTGGGCGACGGCAATGTGCATTTCCATGTCCGCGCGCCCAGGGGAACCGTGGACGGTCCGGCATGGATCGCCAGAGAGGGGCAGGCCATCAACGCCTTCGTCCATGACGCCGTGGTCGCGGCGGGCGGATCGATCTCCGCCGAACATGGCATCGGGCAGATGAAGCGGGCCGAGCTGGGCCGCCTCGCCTCTCCGGCCCGGATCGCGGCGATGCGCGCCATCAAGGCCGCGCTCGATCCCAGGGGCATCATGAACCCGGACAAGCTGATCCCGCGCCCCGGCGAAGGCTGAGGGCCGCGCGTCGACAAAGCAATTGCCTCGCGCGGCCAAGGGCTCTACTGCGCTCAGCCAATCTTGCAGCCCGGCGGCGCCTCTCCAACGGCCGCCTTTGAACGAATGGAACGCATATCATGGCAAGCGCACCGACCGGCCTTCCCATCTTCTACAACGACCTGCTGCCGCTCAGCAGCGCGGATCATGCCGATTACCGCAGCCGCGCGCTCGACGCCGCGCCGTTCCTGAAGGATCAGCATGCGGTGCCGCTGACCGTCGACGAATTCGTCGCCGCCCAGCGTTTCCTGCCGATCATCTTCTCGGCGGGCGAGGATTCGGTGCCGCTCGCGCTGATGGGCCTCAACGAAGGGGTCAACATCTTCCTCGACGATGAAGGCAAGCTGCGCGGTCCCGCTTATATTCCCGCTTATGTCCGCCGCTATCCCTGGATGCTGGCCAAGCTGCGCCCGGACAGCGACGAGCTTTCGCTCTGCTTCGACCCCACCAGCGAAGCGCTGGGCGCGTTCGAGGACGGCCAGCCGCTGTTCGAGGACGGCAAACCCTCCGAACTGACGCAGGGCGTGCTCAAATTCTGCGAGGATTTCGAGCAGGCGGCCGCCCGCACCGGCCAGTTCGTCCGCGAGCTTCAGGAACTCGACCTGCTGATGGACGGCGAAGTCGCCATTCAGGTGCCCGGCAGCGAGCAGCCCTTCATCTATCGCGGTTTCCGCATGGTGAATGAGGAAAAGCTGCGCGACCTGCGCGGCGACCAGCTTCGCAAGATCAACCAGAGCGGGATGCTTCCCCTGATCCACGCCCATCTTTTCTCGCTGCAACTGATGCGCGAGATTTTCGAGGCGCAGGTTCAGCTGGGCAAGGGCCCCATCGCCGGAGCCGCCGCGCCGCAGCCCGCCAACGCCTGAACAGGCGTCCGCCGGGATTGCGATAAATAATTGATCGGAGTGACGTTGCATTCCTCTTGAAAGAAAACGCAACGTCCCCTATCTTCGAAGCATACGGCCACCTGCCCCCCTTTCGGGTGTGTCGTATGGGCGCCTCCCCCTTTGGAGGCGTCTCCTCCCTGAACCTGGCCACCCCATGCGAATCGCATGGGGTGGTTTTTTATGTGCGGGACAGGATGGATGCCGTGGTTTCGCTTGACGCGGGCCGGCCGCGCGCTTAATCGCCACCGCCTGCCGATCGCCGACATGCGATCACGGCCCCTTCGTCTAGCGGTCAGGACGCGGCCCTCTCACGGCTGAAACACGGGTTCGAGTCCCGTAGGGGTCACCAGTCAAGCGATTTGCCGCATTGATTTTTCGTGATAAATTGAGAAAATCGAAAGCCTGATACCACACGAATTCCTACATTTTCCGTGGGGCGGGATGGCATGATTCGGGCCGTAATGGGAACACCTACCAGCGCCCGGCTGGCAAGTTTTCCCCCTTGCCGATCATCATCATGAAGATTCACCCGCCTTCGCGATTCTCCGGCCTGGCGAGCAAGGCGGCGGGTTCCACGTCCAGCCCATCGGCAATACGCGCCAACACGTCGATGCTGGCGGCATAGACCCGGCGTTCCAACGCGCTGTATAGGTGCGATCGATCTCGGCGCGGTGCGCAAGTTCCTCCTGCGTCAGTCCCCGCTCAAGCCGGATGCGCTTGAGGTTGCGCGCCAATATGTCCCGTATCTCCATGGGTGGGCATGGCACCGCCGCGCAGAGTATTTCACCACGGAGTATTCTCTACATATGCGCTCCCGGCTATTGCGAATGGTTATCAAGATGCGCTAAGGTCGTGGTGATGCCGACGAACGCCGTTGCCTTGACTCGCCTGTTGCTCGCCGAACGCCCGTCGCTCGTGCGGCTCGTGCAGCGCATTGTCGGCAGCGTTCCAGAAGCCGAGGACGTGACGCAAAGCCTCTGGTTCCGCGTCCAGCGGGTCGAGGATGATCCGCCTATCAGCAACAAGCGGGCCTATTTGTTCAAGCTGGCCACCAACCTTGCCGTGGACCGCGCGAAGGCCGAGCGCCGTCATGGCGAGTTGTTCGAGGACGGGCCGCTTTCCGAAGACGTGGCGGACGAAAGCCCGCTGGCGGAAAGGATGCTGCTCGATCGTGAGGCGTTGGGGCTGGTGCGGTCGGCCGTGCGGGAACTGTCGCCCCGGTGCCGCAAGGTTCTCCATATGCGCCGCGTCGAGGGTCTGCCCGCAAGCGAAATCGCATCCCGCCTAGGGATCACCCGTCAGATGGTCACGCGCTACATTGCGCAAGCCATGGCGCATTGTCTGGATCGGCTCGATACGGATGAATGAATCCGGGCGGACAGGTTTCCATTTCGCATCTTCGGTCGTCATAAGAAGTGAGAGCAAGCCAGGCGCAAGCGACGCTCTGCTCGCGGAGATATGACGATGGGTGGAGAGCGGCCAATTCCCGAACAGGTCAACAGGCAAGCCGCGCAATGGTTCGCCGAACGCAAATCGGGCGACATGACGGCCGAGGACGAAGCCCGCCTTCGACAATGGCTCAGGGCTGATCCGCAGCACGCCCTTGCGTTCGAGCGTGCGGAGGCGGTCTGGCGATCGATGGACGCGCCGATGCTGGCCCCGGCCTCTCGTCCGGCACGCTGCAATCCGTGGCGACGGGCGCGGCCGACGCGCAGCCATCGGGGACAATGGATCGGCGGGGCGATCGCGGCCAGCTTCGCTCTGTTCATCGCCGTGGAGAGCGATCTGCCGACCCGCTTGCGGGCGGATGCCATGACCGTGACGGGCGAGATCAGGGCAATCAGGCTCCCCGATGGTTCGACCGCCACACTCAACACCGGCAGCGCCATAGCGTTCGCGCCCGATGGGCGGACGGTGACGCTGTTGAAGGGCGAAGCCGCGTTTCAGGTCGCGCCCGATCCCGCGCACGCCTTTTCCGTGATCGCGGGAAACGGCAGCAGCACGGCACTGGGAACGCGCTTCATCGTTCGGCAGGTCGGCGACGGCGCGCGCGTCACCGTGACCGAACATAGCGTGCGTGTCGCGTTGGCGCGGCAATCGGCAGTGCTGCGCGAAGGCGAAGCGATCGACTATGACGCCGACAGCCTGGGCGGCTCCCGGCCTGTTTCAGTGGCCGATGCCGATGCATGGACAAGAGGGCGTATGCGGGTCGTGAACCGCCCGCTGGGCGAGGTCGTAGCGGAATTGGGCCGCTATCATCGGGGCTATATCCGGGTGATCGGGGATGATCTGGCGAAGCGCCCGGTAAGCGGCACATTCGACGTGCGCGATCCTGTGGGCACGATCGACGTGATCCAGCGGACGCTTGGAATCGGTTCGACCCGGCTTACCGATCGGATGATCCTCCTCCACTCCTGACCGCCACCTGCAAAAAATTTCGCGCTTCAGGTTTCCAAATCTCGATCCCGACAGTCTGCATTAATGAGGGCAATTCGCATTAGCGAAAGGCCCGCCAGTCTTTGCAACCGCAAGGGAACCAAGAGCGTGATTTCCAAGTGCAGCCAAACCGCCAATATCCGTCCATTGCGCTCGGTGGTGGGAGCGATCCTTCTGACGTCGACGGGCCTTGCCACCGTCGCGCTCGCGCTTCCCAGCCCGGCAGCGGCACAGACTGTCCGTTCCTACGACATTCCCGCTGGCTCGCTCGCTGACGCCATCAACAGT
>JASGDV010000245.1:0-5944 GCA_049841255.1 Sphingobium sp. | reverse complement strand
TCCGATGCGGCCGCCACCGGGCGCGATACGACGATGCCCAACCGCGCCGCCAATCGCGCGACGGCGGCCAGTTGGGGAATGGCAAGCCGTTCCCCCAAATCGCCCCCCGTCTCGCGCTGGAGCGCCAGCAGCGGTTCGTCCGCGCTCAGCAACAGGCCGTCGGCCGATATCGACGCCTCGACGATGGCGGGAAGCGTCGGCATGGTCATCCCGCCGTCACCCGGCGCAAATGATCGAGCTTGGCGCGGAAGGCTGCGGGCGTTCGGAGCGCGCTGACAGTCGCATCGGCCTGCATCGCGGGAAGCGATTGATAATGCTCCGCCTGCGCGACGATCGCCGCGTCGGTCAGGGACGGGCGCACCGGACGCAGCGCCAGAAGAAGGTGGACATGGTCCGAATCAGACCCGCCCAGCGATCGGTTCAGGGCCGCGACCTGATCCAGCGAGCCGAACAGCAATATGTCCGCGACATGCGCGCTTTCCATTCTCAACCGGCGCGCCGCCAGCGCGGTGAAGAGCAGGAAACGGCGCTGCGTCAGGGCTGCTGCGGGCAATTCCGGCGCATCCGCCCGGTCACCCAATTGCCTGACGACCACTTCGGCAATGGATATGGGACTGGCCGCTTCGTCATGACGCCGCAACAGCGCCTCCCCTGCCCGCTCGAATGCGGCGAGGACGGCATCGTCCGGGCCGGTCGCGCGTTGGACCACCGCCGCGAGGCAAGCCGCCGCCGTCCAGACCATTTCGGCGAAATATTCGGCCGGAACGTCTGGACGCATGGGTTGATCTTCTCCCCCCGCCATCAGCCATCGGCCCTCCGCCAGCGCAAGGGCGGAAAGGGCGTCCCCGATCTCCGGATCGTCTGCGGGCAGGGCGGAATCGGCTTCCCTTTCCGCACTTTCATCTTCCGGACGGCCAGACTGCCGCAGCAACAGGCTGATCCCCGCCCGCATCTGCATATAAGCGAGCAGAGGTGGCCCCAGCATCGTGGGCTGTGCGCAAACCGTGGGCCAGCAAAGCTGATCGGGCCATGCATCCAGCGCGGCGGCAATGGGCGCTTCATCCTGCAAGGCGGCGCGGAAAGCGATCTCTATGGCGGTCAGGCAGCCGCCCAGATGCCGCCGCGTTTCAGCGATCAGCGCATCATTGCGTTCGCGCCCGTCCAGGGGAAAGAGGAACGCCAGATCGATGGCGTGACCGACGGGCACGGCGGACAGGCCAGCCATGACCCGCGTCATCGGCCAGCAGTCCGCCAGGGTCGATCCAGCAAGGGTCGGATGGGCGCTCATGCCGCTACCCTAATCGCACGTCGTTAAAATGCACTAAACCGTACCGCGAAAATATTCGTCAGCCACGCCGCAGCAGAATGACGGCGCCCATCGAGCCGATCGCGCAGATCATGGCGAGGTCGAGCATCCATGACATCCCTTCCCCCAACAACGCCGCGAGCAGAAACAGCAGGAGCGCGCTGCCCGGCGTGAAAATCATCCATGCGCGCGCGCCCTCCGTCCGCCGCCACCTGTCCGCAAGCAGCAGGATCGCCAGAATCAATGCCAGATAGGTCGCTGTTATGGAACCGCCCGCAACCGCCAGCCCCAGTAAAGCGAAGAAAGGCGTGATGAAGGCGATCCAGCCAGACGGCGGGGCGCGCAGAGCCAGTTCATCCAGACGGTCGCTGATTTCCGAGAGCAGCAAAGCGAACAGTAGCAGGCAAAAGCCGATAATCGGCCAGTTCAGTTCGATGGGAACCAGTGCAATCGCCCCGATCATCATCGAAGCGATTCGCACCTGCAAGGCGGGCACCTGGCTCCGCATCAGCGCCGGTCCCAGAAAGCGCGCTATCGGACCGAAGAGATAATGCTCGATCCCTCCGCGCGTCCGGCCCGACCGCGATGTCGTGGACAGGACGGATTGCGCCACCAGATCGGCCTGCTGCTGCCCTTCGACCAGCGCGACGCGGCCTTCCAGCAAGTCGTCCTGCGGAACGGTGATCCTGCGGACGCCTTTCTGGACCGCGCCCCGCACCAATGTGAGCGCCAGGTCCCAATCGCCGATCATGTCCAACGTGCCGAACAACAGGTCGGGGCCGATACGAGCCAGCCCGGCCCAACGCTGTCCCGCGTCGATCCGCTCGAACGGCGCGCTGGCGCGGCTGTCGTCCGTGACGAGCAGCGCATCGCCCTCCGCCCCGGCAAGGGCATCGAAATGGGATTGGGAGATGATGGCCCCGTCCGCCACCAGCAGGCTATCCGCATCGCGCGGCATATCGCGCACCAGCGCCACCATGTCGCGCACCAGCGCCACCGCTATTCCGTCCGCGCCCAGCCGGTCGACCGCCTGCGAAATGGCGGGCGTGATGACGTTGACCAGGATGAAGATACGGTCCGCCCCCGCGCGCGCCGCCTGACGCGCCTGATATTCCACCAGCGTCTGCCCGGCGAAATGCAAGGTCGCACGCAAAGCCGCAGGCGAATCGCCCGATGCCCGGCTGGCGCTCAAAATGGCGGCGAAAGTCATAGTGCGAAAAACAGGCCCGTTCTTGTGCAGCCGTCTTTTCGCAAGGCGGAAGCCATCGCGCAAGCGACGCCTTTACCTAAAAGCGTCAGCCCTGTTCGAGTTTCACGAGAGCGGCGCGCAACTGCCTGAGAATCCGGGGATCGCCCGGCGCCGATTGCACGGCTTCCTCGGCCAGCGCCATCAGGCCCGTCAGCCCGAAACTGGCCGCCAGCCCCTTGAGCCGCCATGCCGCCAGTTCCCAATTCGCGTCGCACCGGGCCCGCGCCAGCAAATCGACCTGACGCAGCGCGCTTTCCATGAACGCGACATGCAGATCGGCAATCAGCGCCGAATCGTCACCAACAGCCGCCGCCAGAGCGGCATTCAGGGCGCCAGGATCATAAGACATGGGCCAGACGCTATCTGGCTTGCGTTAAGTTTTGGTAACAGGGCATTTTCGTGACGGGAAAAGATGCTACACTGACGGTCATGACCGGGGGCAGCACAATCGTCGAATTCTGGCGCGACAATGAGAAATCCGCGAACGATGCGTCGCGTGAAGAGAATGTCTTGCCAGAGGAACAAAGCCTTTTCGATATGGAAGAGGATGAAAGCGCGCCGACGCGGGCGGATCGCATGCTCGGGCGGGCGCGGGTCGCCTTTTCCCTGCTGGCGATAGCATGGCTCGCCTTTGCGATCTGGGCCAATATGTCGTCCGGTCAATGGCGGGCAAGCCCGGCGGCATGGCCCGGAATGGTCGCCACGGCCCTCATCCCCATCATCCTGCTGGGCGTGTGCTACATCCTGCTTATCCGCAATAGCCGGACGGAAAGCAGGCGCTATCTCGACACGGCGCAGGCCCTCCGCACCGAAGCCGATCTGCTGGAACTGCGGCTGGGCCGCATCGCCAGCCAGTTGGAATCGGCGCGGCAGACCATGCAGGATCAGGCCGAACTGCTCGACAGCTACGGCGCCGCCGCAAGCAGCAATATGGAGGCTTCGGCCGAACTGATCGCCAGCCGCGCGCAAAGCACGGTGCGCGACGCCGAATCCGCTGAAAAGGCCAGCGAAGATCTCGCCGCGCGCCTGACTGCGCTGATCGACGCGATGCCGGACCTTGAGGATCGCGCCGGACGCATGGCCGCCCGGATCGTCGATGACGGTCATGCCCTGTCGGAACGGATCGATGCGCTGGAAGCCCGGCTTCAGGCGCTGGGCGAACTGTCCGATGACGCGCGCGCTCGCACCTTGTCCGCGACCAAGAGCCTGTCGAGCCAGCTTTTGCAGTTGCAGGAAGCCACCCGATCGGCAAGCGAGGAGATGTCCGGCATCGCCGACATAGCCTCGGCCCGTCTGGAAGCGACCATGCACAGCGCGCGCGCGGTTACCGACGAGAACCGGCAAGCCATCGAGCAACAGGCTTCGGCTCTGGAAACGCTCATCCAGGATGTGCAGCAGGCCATTGTGGCGGTGTCGCGAACCGGCCGCGCTTCCTTCGCGGAGGAGATGGAGGCGACGACTGCTCATCTGCAACAGAAGATCGGCGATACGCTGGGCCATCTCCAGCATGTGATGTCGTCGGCAGGCGAAGGGCTGGACAGCCAGAAATCGGCTCTCGAAGAACTGCTCGACCGTTCCCGGACCGGCATCGCGGCCACGGGCCAGGCCGCGCTGGTCACCATGAGCAACAGTATAAACGCCATCGAAGCCGACCTGCGGCAGCGGATGGAAGCCACGCAGGCGCAGGTGCAGGCCACCTTGGCGGAATGCGATGCGCGTCTGTCCGATCAGGCAAGGACGCTGGATTCGCTTGTCACGCAATCGCGCTCCAGCATGGAAGCGATTGGCAGCGAAACGGTCGCCGCCCTTGCCGACAATATGGGCGAGATCGAAAACCGCCTGCATCAGATAAACGGTCTGGTAGAAGACCAGCGCACCTTGATGGCGAATCTGCATGGGCAGCTAGGCGATACGCTGGCGGCGGCGGAGGAGCGTTTCGGCGCGCTGGAGCAATCCTCCATCGCTCGCACGGAGCGTTTGACTGAGGCGCTGTCCAGCCTGACCGCCGAAACGCAGCGAATCGACAGCGCGCTGGCAAGCGGTGGGGTGACGGCGGAAAAACTGATCGCCTGCGCCGAAACCCTGCTCGTCGCGCTGGATTCCAGCGTCCGGGAACTGGACGAAACCTATCCGGCGGCGCTGGAACGGTTCGAAGGCCGCATGGAACGCAGCCGCGCGGTCATGGAAAGCACGACGCCGGAACTGGAACGGCTGGAAGCCATCTCGGAGGCGCTGCTGGGCCGGACGCAGGAGGCCGAAGAATTGCTGCGCGGTCAGGGCAGCCGCCTGACGGAATGGCTGGAAAGCACGCAGGGCGGGCTGGAATCCAACCGCGAACTGGTCAACCGGCTGCGGCTGGCGCTCGACGGCGCGCATCAGGACGCCACACGCATCACGGAAGGCGCCGGTCCCTTGCTGGTCACGGCCCTGCTACGGGTGAAGGACACCGCCGATCAGGCCGCCGAACGGGCGCGTCAGGCGCTGGGCCGCGCCATTCCCGACGCGGCGCAGGCCCTTGCCGACGCCAGCGAACAGGCGATGGAGCGCGCCGTAGGGGATCGCGTCACCGCGCAGATCCAGCAATTGTCGAGAGTCGCTGAAGAAGCGGTCAAGGCCGCTCATCAGGCATCCGAACGGTTGATGCGCCAGTTGCTGACGATTGCCGACACCAGCGCCAATGTCGAACAGCGGATCGAACAGGCCGAACGCGCCGCCGAGGAACGCGACCGGGATCATTTCGCCCGCCGATCCGCCCTGCTAATCGAATCGCTGAACAGCACCGCCATCGACGTCGCGAAGATTCTGTCCAACGACGTGACCGATTCGGCCTGGTCATCCTATCTGAAGGGCGACCGGGGCGTCTTCACCCGGCGCGCGGTGAAGCTGCTGGACGCCGGGGAGGCGCGCGAAATCGCGCTCCATTATGATGAGGATGCGGAATTCCGTGACCATGTGAACCGCTATATCCACGATTTCGAATCGATGCTGCGGATCATCCTGTCGGCACGGGACGGCAATGCGCTGGGCGTGGCGATCCTGTCGTCCGATATGGGCAAGCTCTATGTGGCGCTCGCGCAGGCCATCGAGCGGCTGCGGCAATAAGGGAACTGGTCAACCGAGTGAGCGACGGTCAGTTCGAGCGGCTATAGCCCGGCAATTGCTCCAGCGTCACCCAGCCTTCGACATAATTGCTGTAATAGAGTCCGAACAGAAGCGCTGAAAGAATGGTCGCCCGCAACGCGACCACGCCCGGCCTGAAATTGCTGGGCGCGCTATCCGCCTGCCCTTCCCGCAGCACTTCGCCGGTCTCATCAGGCGTGCGGATGCCGAAGGGAAGGACAGGCGGATAGCGCGCCCAGCAATTTCAGGCCGGGCGTGGTCGCGTTGCG
>JASGDV010000244.1:0-14207 GCA_049841255.1 Sphingobium sp. | reverse complement strand
GTGATGAGGATGTAGATGGCAGATATTCGTCGGCTCTCCGCGCAGCAGTTGCAAAATTATTTGCTGAACGCGATCCGCTACATGGATGAACGGCCAGAGGATTCCGCCCGGCTGATTCCCGAAATTCTGGGCGAGATGGTGGCCAGGCGCGAACGGTCGTCTTCCGCGGAACATCCGCTGACCAGTTTAGGATATAATGTGCGCTGGCGGGACTGGCATGCGAGGGAAAGGCAAAGGCTTCTGGGCTGGCTGATGGACGCCCGGCTGCCCCGGCAAGTGGAGTCCGTCATGGGAACCGCCGGATCGCTTCAGCGGAAATCCTATATCAGGGGCACCATAGAACGCTGGTCCCGAATATATGGCGGACAACCGAATATGGAGCAGGCCCGGGCGCGCTGGCTTGCCGATCTGGCATTCATAGATGCGCGGGCGGCAGAGGGAGATGGGTGACTTTGTCCCTTCGGCCCGGCGCCGTTCCTGCATTTTCGCTGGGACCGCCTTCGGCAGGAAGCCCCGTGCTCACGCAAATTTTGGAGAGCGATAATTAATCCCCCCGGCGATCAGAAAGAAGGGGATCAGCGCATACATGGCAATCCGCAGCGACTGTTTTCCATAAGCGGTTCCCGCAAGATCGCTGACTCCTCCGATGAAAAGCGGCCCCAACCCCATAGCCACCAATGTGAGCACCAAGAGCAGGGTGGCGCACGCCGTGCTCCTTTGCGCGGGAGGGAAGCTGTTCAGCACGACAGCCATTATCGGCGCCACGAACATGCCGGTGAAGAATTGCGCGATCGTCAGGAATATCACTCCCAATTCCCAGGAATTCGCGCTGACCCCCAGCAGGAATGCGGGCAGGGCCAATAACGCCGATACGGATGACAGGAGAGCATAAGCCTGATTCGTCCGCTTGAGGAGGCGATCGAACACGACGCCGCTCATCAGACCGCCTCCGGCTACGGCAAATCCTATGGCGGGACTATAGAATGCCGCCATTTCATTGAGGGACATTCCCTGAACGCGCATGAGAAAGACGGGTGTCCATATCAGGAGCGCATAATGGATGAAGGCGGAGAATATGCCGCCGATCAGCAGAAAACGGAGGTTCCGATCCCGGACGAATGTCAGGATGGTTTGGGAAAGGGATGCCAGGCCAACGTCTGCGTTCTCTTCGTTCTGCCCGCGGCGAGGTTCCTTCACCAGCAAGGGGAGGGCGATCGAAAGCAGGACGCCCGGCACGCCCAGCCAAAGAAAAGCCGAACGCCAACCGAAATTTTCCGTCATGAAGGCGCCATAGGCGACGCCTCCGGCCAGTCCCAACGGCATGCCGAAATTGAAAAGCGCTATGGCGGCCCCTCTTTTATGAACCGGGAAGAGATCGGAGATCAATGAATAGGACGGGCTTACACCGCCCGCTTCCGCGACGGCGCTTCCGACCCGGGCAAAAGCGACATGTGTGAAGTTGGTTGCCAGTCCCGTCATCGCGGTGAAGGCGCTCCAGATGCTGCAAGCCACCGCAATCAGTCTTACTCTATGCGTGCGATCCGCAAGCCACGCGACGGGAAGGCCAAGGGCTGTATAGAACAGCGCAAAGAGAGTGCCTGTCAAAAGACCAAGTTGACTGTCGGACAGATGCAGGTCATTTTTGATCGGTTCGGCAAGAACTGCCAGCAATTGCCTGTCGAGATAATTCAGAATATATATTATGGAAATAATGAAAAGGGAAAAATATCCATATGATCTGTTTTGATGATATGGCGATTCATTGTCGTCGACAAAATGATCATTTGCCATAAATAGAGTTTTTCCTATATCATAATATCCGGTAACGCATTCTTCCTATCGGGTGCCATTATGCATGGCCATCTATTCCGGGAAAGCTGTATCCGGACGGATGTCGCAATGCACCAGCTTCCCTATCGGTATGCGGCATTGATCGGAGAAGCTAGAGATGATCGACGCTTCGCCGGAGGTCCGCCAGGACTTTTCTGCATGCATTATCCGGTACTGAGCAGCCCGGTGCGAGGATAAGGCCCCTGCCTCCCGCCTGATCAATAGCCGCACGGGCATCGTCCACCCAGAAGGATGTCGTATCGGCATGCGAGCCAGCCTGTTCCGCCAGACGGGGGGAATGCTCGTGCCAGCCGCCCATCAGGCACATGTCAGTCGCGGCGCGCACCGATGTCATATCCGGACCGGTCGAACGGTCGCTCCAGCTGAGCGCGCTGATCGGGTAGCCATATGCCTCTTCGGTGCGCAGCTGATGTTCGCCATGTATGTGAGCGATATTGAGCCAGCCATTACCGGCTCCCTGGAACACCATGAGATCATAGGGCCGCCCGACTTCGCGATATATCGAAGGAGCGACGGTTTCGTCGCAACCTATCATGGACAGATATATTCCGTCCGCGCCAGCGGCAATGCAGGCGGCCGCATGTTGCCTCAGATTGCTGGCCAGATTGGCCAAGGCGCCGTGCACCAGATCGGGCGCTGTTTCCAGATGCTGGAGCAGCGTCTCGGAAGACCATAATGCTGTTGCGTCGGGCCGGGGGGCGAGCAACTGGGCCATGGTCAAAGGAGAGTGAAGCGTGACGACGAGCGGATATTCATGTCCGACGACAGCACGGATTTGCCGGATGGCCGATACATAGGCGGCGGTGAACTCGCTTTCGGCGGTCCATCTTTCCACCAGTCGCCAGTCTTCCAGAGTGGAGACGGACTGCCGGGGCAGAGGGTAGCGAATGTCAGGCATGATCTTTATGATGTCCAGATCGAACCTGGTAACGAAGAAATCGACAGTAAATTGAGCCAATAAGCTGGCTGAGCCCTTGCAATGGCAATGATGCCAGAATGACACCGGCGGCCTGTCCACGCTATCCCCGTTTATAGCGGCCTTGACCCGCTCCCGCTTTTCAAATCCGGACTGGAATGACGGCATGTGATTCACATCCTGCTTTACAGAGAAATTCCCGATACTGAGGCAAGCCCCGCACATGGCTCATAGTGGAGTATGGGCATTGTCATTTCCTTCGTCGCCCGCCGCTCCATCGCCAGATAATATCATAGCAGATGTCCGTCAAAATTATTCTCAAAGTTACGAAGAAGAGCAATTTTTTTGGGATAATTTCCCGTGTGGAGCATGAAATATGTTATGCTATCATTTCATCGGGAATAGCAAGGACGAGGGGCTTGGATGTCCGAAGGAATATCGCTTGATGAGCGCGATGGGCGGTTGCTGGCCATATTGCAGGAGGATGCGGACGTCACGATCTCCGAACTGGGCGAAATGGTGAATCTGTCTACCAATGCCTGTTGGCGGCGCATCCGCCGTCTCGAAGAGGCAGGTTATATACGGAAGAAGGTCGCGCTGCTTGACCCGGTGAAGGTCGGAGTGGGGACTACGGCCTTCGTCGCTATCGGTGCGGCCGAACATACGGAAGCATGGCTTAATAAGTTTACGGAAATTGTCTCCGGCATGAGCGAGATTGTCGAATGTTATAGAATGAGCGGGCAGGTGGATTATCTGTTGAAGGTCAAGGTGCCGGACATTTCATCTTATGACATATTTTATAAGAATCTCATCAATTCCATACGCATCAATGATGTATCCTCCACCTTCGCGATGGAAGAAATGAAATATACCACGGCGCTACCTCTGGATGAGATAGGCAAGTGATTAAGCCATGCCGCCCTCGGCTGTGCGGGAAGGCCGCTGTTGCGCCTTGATTTTGACCAGCCAACGCCTTCCGACCCTTGTTTCAGGTGCGCGCTTTGGACGAAAAGGCAAATGAATGCAGTGGCTTGCACGTTATATATTATATTGTATTTTATCTATCGTCTGATAGGCATATGACGGGCCCGATAACTATGAACTAAAAAGAATGCAGATACCCGCTATAACCGCGCCACCGTCATCCGGGGCTTTTTGGGTTCGCTGGAGGCGTGATCCTGACGATCCTTGAGCGAAGGAGGTTCAGCGCGTTTTAATGCGAATCCCATTCACACCTATGGATATCGATATTGTAAAATATTCTGAATATTTGCATATATGCAGAAAAATTAACCCATATGAACTTCAGGATGTGGAAAAATGGGATTAAATTCGGTGTGAACTGGACTATCCTTCCAAAAGTGAAAGATGCTCAAATTGGCGAAATTTGGAAGGGGCGTTCGTGTTCGATAAAATTTTCCGTGAACATCCACGAAAAGTAGGGGAAACATATCTGCAGCATCAGATGACCGCATGGTCCTTCGGCGTCCAATTGATCGCAGCAGGAGCGGCATGTCTTGTTCATGGAGCGCTTCCTATTCTGTTTGAAAGAACAGGAAGCAACATAGTGCGTCGACTATATCAAAGAATGGTTGTTAGTCGTAACGTATCAAAAACATGACATGTATTTAATGAAATTGAATGTGATTATAATGAAAATGGATATTATAATAAATATCAATAATTAACGCCATGGCGCATTCAGGGAGGCTATATGAAAGATCGCTCTTTCCTTTTATCGACCGTATCGAAATTCGGATCAGTTATGTGTCTGTTGATGCCTTATGCCTCGGCGGCATGGGCTTCAGAGCCTCCGATGTCGCCGGTAGCGTCCGATACGGCGTCTGCGTCTCAGGGACCAGCCGACATCGTCGTTACGGCCAACAAGCGAGAACAACGCTTGATGGATGTAGGGCTTTCCGTCGCCGTCATCGATGATTCCGCCCTCAAGACGCAGAACATCAACGATCTGGGTGATCTTGCCAATATCGTGCCCGGTTTTTCAGCGGGTTATTCGGGATATTCGACCCCGATTTACAGCCTTCGCGGAATCGGCGTGAATGAGCCTACCCTGGCATCCAAATCGAGCGTCGCGGTCTATCTGGACGAAGTGCCATATACGCTGCCGGTGATGACCAGAGGCGCTACGCTCGATCTCGAGCGGGTCGAAGTGGTGAAGGGACCGCAAGGCACCCTATATGGTTCCAATGCCACTGGCGGGGCGATCAACTATATCGCGAACAAGCCCACGGACACGCTGCAAATGGGTGTCAATGGCACCTATGGACGTTATAATGACCTGTCTCTGGAAGGGTTTATCAGCGGTCCGCTCGCTAATGCGCTGAACGGGCGTCTTGCCGTTCGCGCCGAGCGTCAGTTCGATGGCTGGCAAAAGAGCGTTTCCCGCCCCGGGGATCGACTGGGCGAGGTCAGGAAATATCAGGGGCGCATGATCCTGGAGTGGAATCCCGGTTCTGGCACGAGAGTCGTCCTCAACGCCAACGGTTGGATAGACAAGTCGGACACTCAGGCGCCGCAAGCGGTGCAATGGGTGGGGTCGGGCGGAAATGGGACGCCGCTCAGCTATGAGCAGGTGCAAAATGCACCCGCCATTTACGCCCCCCTCAATCAGCCGGACCACCGCCCTCTGGTGATGCCGAATGATCCCAGAGCGGCGGATTGGGACGCCTTCAGGAGATTCCGGTCCGATGACTGGTTCTGGCAGGGTTCGCTACGCGCCGATTTCTCGATCAGCGATGAGTTGAATGTGACTTCCATCACCTCCTACGCGCAGGCAAGGGTGAATGCGCTGAATGAAGCTGACGGCATAGGGACAAGTCTCTTCCCGGCCTCGCTGGGTGAAGATGTCAACAACACAGCCTATTTAGGCAACGGCAAAGTCAAGACCTTTACGCAGGAAGTCCGCCTTTCAGCGAATGTAGGTCCCCTCAACTGGGTGTTGGGCGCGAATTATGAACATAATAATGTATTCGATTCGCAATTGGCGTACGATACGCTCTTCCCTGCCGTTAATTTCCTCCCAGGGGGAGGCTTCACTCTTGCGATAGGCAAGAATGAGCAGAAGATTCGGGCATGGGCGGTCTTCACCAATGTGGATATTGCGATCACCGATCGGATTTCGCTGATCGGTGGCCTTCGCCTGAGCGAAGAAAGGCGGACATTCTCCGGATGCAGCGCGGACGCGGGCGATGGCGCGGCGGCAAAAACCTTCAACACCATCTATGGGCTTAGCGGCGCCAACGCCATTCAGCCCGGCGGATGCTTTTCGGCAAATGCGAACGGTCCCGGATTATATCAGGCCACGTTGAAGGAAGACAATGTGCCGTGGAATGTCGGTATCAACTTCAAGCCGAACCGGGATTCGCTGATCTATGCCCGCATCAGCAAGGGGTATAAATCAGGCAGTTTCCCGACATCGGTCATCACGAACAACGCATCCTATTTCCCGGTGAAACAGGAATCTGTCCTTGCCTATGAAGCCGGCTTCAAGGCAAACCCCGTCCGCTGGCTCAACCTGGAGGGAGCCGCCTTCTATTATGATTATAGGAACAAGCAGCAGCGGGGCCGTGAACTGACGGGTTTCGGCCTGGTCGCCAAACAGGTCAATGTTCCAAAATCCCGGATCGTCGGACAGGAGATGACGGTGAATCTTCAGCCCGTCGAAGGATTGAAGATAGGCGCGTCGGCCGTACACCTCGATTCCAAGATCAAGGACTATAACGGGTACAATATCGATGGCTTCTTTGGCGATCTGTCTGGCGCTCCATTGCCCTTCGTGCCCAAATATAATGTAAACGCGAATATTAACTACACGATGGCCGTGAGTGGAGATCTTAACGCCTTCGTTGGAGGCGACATGGCATATCGGAGCAGGGCAACGGCCCAGATCGCGGCTAATTCCCGCTGGGATATCGACCCTTATACGATATTCAATGCCCAATTGGGCGTTTCCTCGCGGGATGACCGCTGGCGCGCATGGATATGGGGCAAGAATATCACGAACAAGCTGTATTGGGTCAATGTCGTCAAATCGGGGGAGATGGCGACCCGTTATACAGCTATGGGCGCGACATACGGACTGGGTTTCATGTATAAATTCTAAATCAGAAGTTCCTGTTAACGAGATGACAGGTTCATCGGCAGCGGACATCCGTCATATCGTTACGGATATGGAATGGGATATTCCCCTTTCGTTCGGAATCGTTGCCTGATGCCTGCAAGGGAGTTCATGAGTACGATGTCTACCCCTTTTCGCCTGATTTGGTTTACCTCGCCCGCGCTCCAGAATTGGTGGATTCCGGATAATGAGAACTATAACTGGCACGGCCTGGGCATGTATAGCGACATGGCGCAGGTGCTGGAGGAGCGCGGTTGTCTGGATGCGCTTGTGTTCGCGGATGCTCCGGCCATTCCGACCAGCTATGGCGGCAATACCGATATCTATGTGAAGCGCGGGCTGGAGGCGGCGAGCATGCACGACCCCCTCCCGATGCTGTCCGCGATCGCGAGTATGACGAGGCGCATGGGCATCGTCGCCACGCTTTCAACGACATTATATTCTCCCCGTCTTCTGGCTCAGGTCATTGCCACGCTCGACCATGTGTCGGCTGGCCGGGGCGGGTGGAATATCGTGACGTCGATCGGCAATGACGTCGCCCGGAACTATGGGTTGGATTCGCTTCCTCCGCCTAACGTACGCTATGATCAGGCGGATATCTTCGTGGAGAAGGTGAAAGAGCTTTTCGAGTCGGCGAATGTCGGGTCCCATTCGTCTGCTGGCGGATTGCAGATGCCACCGCTGCCGCAAAAGCAGCCCGTCATCATGCAAGCGGGCGGGTCGGATCGCGGCCGCGACTTTGCCGCCCGCCATGCGGAAATCGTCATCATGCACCGGAACACCGTTGCGGACATGAAGGAATTCCGAGCCGACATGGTCAGCCGGATGAAAAGGATAGGCCGCGATCCCGCCACCTGCAAAATCTTCTTCACGATAAAGATCGTTCCGGGAAGAACAAAAGCCGAAGCCGAAGCCATCGACGCCAAGTCAAAGGAAAACGCGGCGGGGTATCTGGAATATGGCCTGGTGAACTTCGCCAGCCGGATCGGCTTCGATTTGTCTGGACTCTCTCTGGATGAACCTTTGCCGGAACATATCAGTTCTTCTCTCCTGGGTTCTAGGGGCGTGTGGGATCAATATACCGCGCGGGGCGCCCCTACATTGCGGGAGATCGCATTGGCCGAGGCGGGCAAGGAATCCTATGTCGCCATCGGCACTCCCGGACAGATCGCGGATCAACTGGCAGAAGCCATGGATGAAATCGGCGGCGACGGGTTCGCGGTGCGCCACACTCTTCATCCTTCCAAAGTCCTGCCCGTCGTGGATCAGGTCATCCCCGAACTGCAGGCGCGCGGTCTGCTCCGGTCCGAATATCGATACGATATTTTCCGGGAGAATTTGCTGGACCCGAATTTCGTTTCCCATCGCCCCACGGACAAGAAGTGAAAAAGGGAGCTTCCTTATATCATGGCTAACAAGCAGATTCGATTGGCCTGGGTCGGAAAGATCGGTGTGCAGTACGGGACTGGGTCGGATACCGCGAGTCCGGCGATTTCCATGGGGCCCTGTGCAGAAACCCTCCGGATGATGGAGGGAGCCGGAGTGGAATTCGTGGCTCTGAAAGCGCATTCCCTCACGTTCAACCCCTCCCTTATCGCTCCTATATTGGGCGTGGCCGCCAGGAAAATCGGCATCGTTCCTTCCCTCAGCACAAGCGAATATCCGCCCTATACGTTGGCCCGTCTCATAAGGTCCCTGGATCATTGTACTGATGGACGGATTGGATGGGGCGTCGACATGGGAGAAGATGAGGGAGAGGCGGATTATGACAGAGAGGAAGAATATCTTTCTGTTTGCCGTAAGCTCTGGCAAAGCTGGCCTCAGGAGGCAATGATCGAGGACTACAGGACAGGCGATTTCGCTGATCCAGACAAGGTCAAACCGATCAACCATGTCGGTCAATATTTTAAGGTTGCCGGTCCCCTCAGTCTCGTTCCCTCCATTCAGAAATCGCCGCTGATCGTTGTCTTTGCTGGCGACGAGAAGGCATTTCGTTTTGCCGGCAAGCAGGCCGATGTCGCTTTTATCGCAGAGGAAACCGTAGAGGCCTGTATTTCCGCGCTGTCGGAAATACATAAATATGCGGCTGAAGCAGGTCGGAATCCCGGCGACGTGAAAGTGTATATGGAAATATGCCCCTTCATCACGGAGGATCCCGGCATCATTCCGCCGAAAGCCAGGCAGAGAGGACTTTTCGTCAAAGGGAATGCGGAGGAAGTGGCATCCGCCATGGAAGAGGCGTTCGACCGGTCCGGCTGCGATGGAATTGCTCTTGCCGCGGGCTGGCGCTCCACGGAGGTTCTGGATATCTGCAACAAGACGCTTGCATATTTGCGCCGTCGCGGTCGTTTGGTGTCGATAAATGATCCGCTATCGCCGCTGCAAGAGCGGATCATGGAAAACTGACGGAAACAGGATTGAGCATGGTTCGGGCCATTTTGCCCGAACCATGGGATGACGCGAGCGAGCCCGCTCCCGCATCAAAAGCAAAAGCGGAATGTGCACCCTGGGAGCGGAGCGGGATCAGGCGGCGGAGGGGGTGGCCGTTCCTTCCGCGATCTCCCTGTAATAGCGGAGCGCTGAAAACATCAGCAGCGTGGCGATGAAGGCGGAACTGCTCATCACGATCTGCATCGAATATCCGACCATTTTGGGGTCTGCGAAGATGCGGTCCGTGCAGGTGGCGATCAGGGTGGGACCGGCCATATATCCGATGATCTGCGCGACGAAGGTGTAAAGCGCCGCAACGACGCCTCGCATGCGGCTGGGGCTGGCGTTGAACATCGCCGCCGAGGTGATGCCGAGCGGAAATCCGGTCGCGAAGAAGATCGCGCCGCCGATGGCGAGCGCTCCATGAGGACCGGGGGCGAGCGGAATGGCCAGGCAGAAAAGGCACAGGAAAGCCATCGCCCATGCGGACGCCCGCAATTGCGCATCCGCGACGGAGCGGCGCGACAGCCATTGGGTGCAGAGCGGCCCCAGTAGCGTGCCCGCTGTGCCGCATGAAATGGCGATCAACCCCAGTTGATAGCCGGTTTCCGTCGTGGACAATCCATGGGCGCGGATCAGGAAGGCCGGAAACCAGGAAGGCATCCCCAATTGGACGATGGCGAGCATGCCGATGGCCAGATAGATGCGCCCATAGAAGTGGCGGCGCAAATGCAGCACCGCCATGACTTCCCGCAATGTCATGGGCTGATCGGGCGCATGGTCGACCGGCGAAGGCTGCCGCTGCGGTTCGCGCAGGGTGAACAGGAACAGGGCGAAGAGAAGGCCCGGCACGCCGATCACGACGAAGGCCATCTGCCAGCTTTCCAATGCAGCCAGATGCGTCACATGCTTTCGCAGGTCGTCGGCAAAGGCGATGATGGCGCCTCCCGCCAGCAGGGAGATGCCGCCGCCCAGATTGGCGCCGATGAAGAAGATGCTTTGCGCGCGCGCCGTCCGCCGGGGAGAGAAATAGTCGCCGATGAGGGACATGGCGACAGGCAGGATGCAGGCTTCGCTGACCCCCACGCCCAGCCGCGACAGGAACAGCATGGCGTAACTGTCCGCCAGCCCGCACAGGGCGGTGAAGCCGCTCCACACAGCCACGCCGAAAATGAGGACGTTGCGGCGGTTCGCGACATCGATCATCCGGCCGAATATGGGCGCGGCGCACAGATAGGCGGTCACGAACGCCATGCCCTGCACCAGACTGAACTGCGTGTCCGAAATGGTGAGGGATCGTTTGATGGGATCGACCAGCAGGTTGAGCATCTGCCGGTCGACATAGGCGAGCGCGAAGGAGAAGGTCAGTATGCCCAGCGTATACCAGGACCGGGCCGTATCGCGTTCCGACGGCTGAAACCGTCCCGCTGCCTGGAAATCGATGCGATGCTCCATTCCTCACCCTCTTTTTATATCTGAAAGCGCCCGACTATGCGGCGGGTGGGAATTGCCCGTTCACGCCGCTTTATTGCCGCGCCAGCCGTTCCCCGATCGCGTCGACGGCCTGCGCTGCATCGCCGACCGCATCGGACAGCAGCCCTCCATAGCCCGCGCGCGCCGCTCCGATCGCGAACAGATTTTCCATCGAGCTTTCAAGCTGGCTGTCCACCTGCACGCGCCCTTCCGCCGTCTCCACTTGCGGCGGGAGGAAGGAGGTGTTGGGCTCCAGTCCCACATAGGCGAAGAAGCCCTGGCAAGGTTCGACGGAGGTTTCCCCGGAAACCGTGTCGCGAAGGCGGATGGCGGACAGCGCGGTATCGCCTTCCAGCGCTTCCACGACGGTATGGAAGCGGATGTCGATCCGGGGCGAACCGGCCACCGCGTCGGCGAATTCCTGGCGGCCCGAAAAGCGGTCGCCGCGATGGATCAGGTGGACGACGGAACAGAAGTCCGCGAGCACCAGGGCTTCCTGCAAGGCCGAATCGCCGCCGCCCACGACCGCGACGGGCATGTTGCGGAACAGCGGCGCATTGCAGTCGGCGCAACTGGAAACGCCCTTATGCTCGAATTCGGCCTCTCCGGGGATGCCGAGTTTGCGGAGGCGCGCGCCGCTGGCGACCACGACGCAGGAGGCGCTGTGATCGCCCCCAGCCGTGGACAAGATGATCGAACCGTCTGACGTGCGGCTGAGCGCCGTCACCGAATCGAAGATCATGTCGACGCCCAGATCGGAAATCCGGGTCATCAGATCCGCCGACCAGTCGCTCCCCGAAGCAGGGGCGCCTTCGGGCGCGGGATGGATATGATTGACGTTCATCACCAGCCCGCCGAACATGTTCTCTTCGGCAATGGCGACTTTCAGGCCGCGTTCGGCGGCGCGCTCTGCGGCTGACAATCCCGCTATGCCTGCGCCGATGATGAATAGGTCCCGTTTCTCGCTCATCAAAAACCTGCCATGTGAATGTGAAATGTTCGGGCTGCTGCCAACAGGGGAGGAGCGACGGTTTCCGGCAAATCCCGCGCCATGGCGAGGCATCCCCATTTTCCGGCCCATCCTTGTTTTCGTTGGAACGAAGGCTGCCAATGAATTCCGTCAAAGTCCACGAACGCGGCAAATGGCGGCGGCCTGGGCTATGATGCCCATAGGCGTTCCTTTTGCACATCCGCTGCCCGGCCTTGTATTTTCTGGGCTTCCTTTCACCGGAAGGGGTCGCACGGCCCGCGCCTATGGGGGAGCAAGGCGGCGGCGCAATTGAAGAGGCATCCGGGAAATTGCTATCGAAGACCAACTCCGAAGTGCCGGAACGAAATTTCGACGGCCCGATATCTGCCATGACGGACGGCCCCCAATCCCGTCATCATGGCAAGATGGAGAGGGCCGGGAATGAATGGAAAATCAGGAGAAGAGCAATGAAAGTCAGACTGCCGGAAATCACCAAGCAGCATCTTTCCGGAGGGTTCGCGCCGCGCCCCGCTTCGCTGAAAGGCTTGCGCGTCGGCTTTCTGGACGGCTGGGGCGACAAGGACGGCAACCGCATGTATCCCGCCATGGCCGTGATCGAGCGCAAGCTGAAGGAAGAATATGGCGTCGCGGAAACGCTCTGGCAGAAGAAGCCGAGCATATCGCAGCGCGTTCCCGATGAGATGATGCGCGCCTTCGTGAACAGGGTCGATGTCGTCATCAATGGCGAAGGGCTTTGCGGCTCCTGCACCGCGGCCTCGATCCTGGACGGGGTGGAGCTGGAAGCGTTGGGCAAGCCGTCGGTGACGGTGGTGCAGGACCGTTTCGAGAAGGCAGCGCGCGCCCACGCCCGCAATCTGGGCCTGCCCGACCTGTTCCTGCTGGTCGAGAAGGCGCCCGTGACGGGCAGCGTCCAGACTGATGTCGAACAGACCGTCGAGGAGAATTGGGACGCCATCATCGCCGCGCTGACCGACAGCAGCCGGGTCGCGGGCGCGGCGGACAAGGTGAAGGCGGCGCGCAGCAAGGTCGTCGAACTCACCGAAGCGGAGGAATGGGACGATCTGGTCGAGGCGAACGGGTGGAGCGACGGGCTTCCCGTCGCGATCCCCGCCGACAGGTCGGTTCAGGCCATTCTCGATTATCTGGGCCGCGATCCTGAAGAGGTCATCGGTCTGATCCCGCCCACCTATGGCGTGGCGACGGTGGAGCAGACCGCCGTCCAGTGCGCGATGGCGGGATGTCGTCCGGAATATGTGCCGGTGGTCATCAGCGCGCTGGAAGCCATGCTGGAACCGGAGTTCAACCTGCACGGCGTTCTGTGCACGACCAATCCGGGCGCGCCGCTCGTGATCGTCAGCGGACCCATTGTGGAGGAGCTTGACTTCAACACGGCCAATTGCGCTTTCGGCGGCGGCGGCCGCGCCAATGGGGCGATCGGCCGCGCCATCCGCCTGATCGCGCGGAACATCGGCGGCACGGACGCGACCGTCAACGACATGGACCCGATCGGCGGTCCGCAGAAATATGCGGCCTGCGTCGCGGAGGACCGGGGGCGCAATCCGCTGGGATCGATCAATGCGGACCGTGGCTTCGGCCCTGACGAGAATATCGTGACGGTCTTCAAATGCCCTTCGCCCTATCCCGCCGTGACGAACGGCAGCGCGGAACGCATTCTGGCGCAACTGGCCGAAGGGTTCAGCACGTCGACCGTCCCGATGTTCCATGCGGGGGGGCAGGCACTGTTCACCCTGTCCATGAAGCCTGCGCGGACGCTGGCGCAGGCGGGTTACAGCCGCGATGACATTCGCCGCTATATTCTGGAGCATAGCTATCTGACGCCGAAGCATCTGAAGGAGGCGGGCGTCATGGCCGGGCCTTTCACCGACGTTTCGCAGGTCTATTATGGCGAAAACAGCGTCGAGCATCTGCGCATCGACGTCGAAACGGCGAGCGACGACACGCATCTGCCTCTGTTCGCCTCCATCGACGACATCCAGTTGCTGATTACAGGCGGCGACACGCAGTTCTTCTCTGCCTTCCAGCCCGGCTGGGGCGGCTATGGCGGCGGCTTCATCTCGAAGAAGATCGACCGTTCGACGGTGCGCGCGTCGAAGGCCGCGCCGCAGGCGGTCGCCGCGGAATAACCGCTTCGGCTTCGGCCCGGTCCCGCGATTGCCGTCCGGCAATGCGCGTGGATCGGGCCGAATGCCTTTCCGGCTATGGCTCCCATAGGTTCGCCAGGCCCCGCATGGGGCATCGCATCGCCTTGCAAAATGGCCGGGCCGATGATGCAATGGCGGCTGAAGCGGGATTGGCTTCCCGCGACGTCGGGACCATCAAAATAAAATGGAAGAGGATGCAGGATGAAGCGTTTCATGTGCCTGGCTCTCATGCCGGCTTTTGCCTTG
>JASGDV010000243.1:0-13593 GCA_049841255.1 Sphingobium sp. | reverse complement strand
GCGCCGCGCTCGCCGCGCCGGCCGCCATGCCCGCCAGCGCGCCCGCAACCGCGCCCGTCCCCGTGGCCCGTCCGCCCAGCAGCCGGTCCAGCGCCATCCAGCCCAGCGCGCCTGCGCAGGCCGCGAAATGACCGTTGAGGATGGCCGTCGCCGCATCGTCCGTCGCGCCGAGCGCCCATCCGCCCACGATCCCCGCCGATCCCAGCCAGATCAGCGCGCCCCCCGCCATGCCCGGTAGCGGGGCATGTGCGTCCGGATTTCCGGCGGGGCGCCTTCCCGCGATCAGGCCCAGCGACAGCGCGGAAAAGCCCGCGCAGGCATGCACCACAAGTCCGCCCGAAAAATCCATGACGCCCACATTCGCCAGCCATCCGCCGCCCCATGTCCAATGGGCGACCGGCACATAGACCAGCAGCAGCCAGAGCGGCGCGAACAGGGCCAGCCATCCGGCGCGCGCCCGGCCGACCGCCGCTCCCCCGACCAGACAGGCCGCAAACAGGGCAAGGCTCATCTGAAACAGGACAAAGGCCGATTCCGGCACGGTCATGCCATCGCGCAACACCGCCAGATTGGCGAGCATCAGATTGCCGGCCCCGCCCAGCCAGGCATCGCCGGACGCGTAGATCAGGCTATATCCGGCAATGGCCCAGGCCAGCGACACGCTCGCCGCCATGCCCATATTCCCGGCCGCCGCCGCAAGGGCGCTCCGCACCGACGACACGCCCGCGATCCGCAGCGCCAGCCCGGGCAGCGCCGCCAGCAGCACCAGCATGGCGCATAGCATCATCCACGCCGTATCGCCGCTGTCCGCCGCCATTTCCTGTGCAAAGGCGGCTTGCGGCGCCAGCAGGGCCATGGCGAAGGGCAGGGCGGTAAAAGGGCGCATGGGAAAGACCGGCTGTTTCATATCGGCTCTCTTTAGCCGCGCGCCGGTAAAGACTTCGATAAACAGGAAGGGCGGCGGAAGCATGACGCCCCGCCGCCCAAGCACGATCAGATGGGCGAATCGGCCACGCCGCAATCGACCTTCAGCGCCGCTCCGCTGGTGGAGGACGCCTGCTTGGAACAGGCATAGACCACCATATTGGCCACTTCCTCGGCCGATGCGAAACGCTTGGTGATGCAGGACGGGCGCAGCGTCTTGAGGATTTCCGTGCCCAGCTCCTCCAGGCTCTTGCCGGATTTCGCAGTTTCTTCCTGGAAGATTTCCTTCACGCCCTCGGTCATCGTCGGTCCGGGCAGGACGGCGTTCACCGTCACGCCGGTGCCGCCCATGCGCTTGGCGATGGCGCGGGACACGCCCAGCAGCGCCGTTTTGGTCATGGTGTAGTGGATCATCTCCGGCGGCGTGCTGATGCCGCATTCGGAACTGATGAACACCACGCGGCCCCATTTCCGTTCCGCCATGGCGGGCAGGTAGGAACGGGCCAGGCGGACGCCCGCCATCACATTGACCTCGAAATAAAGCTGCCATGTTTCATCGGGAATCTCGAAAAAGTCCTGATTTTCGAAAATGCCCAGATTACTCACCAATATGTCGCAGGTCGGGACGGCCTGAACCAGTTTCCTGCATCCTTCGGCGGATGACAGGTCGGCGACCACGCCGCTGATTTTCGCGCCCGGCACGGCGGCTCTGGCGGCTTCCACGGCCCGGTCCACCGCTTCCTGGGTCAAGCCGTTCAGAACGACCTCCGCGCCGGTTCCCGCAAGACCCTTTACGGTGGCGAGGCCGATCCCCTGGGTCGATCCTGTAACCACGGCGGTTTTGCCATTCAATTCGATATGCATGCCTGCTCCTGTCCTTCTGGGGATGTTGCCGCAGCATAGAATATTGCGGCAGCTTGTCTGTCCCTTGCAGAGGGGGCATGGGCTGTCACGAAGAAAAGGAAATGGCGGGGAGTCCTAAAAGGATTTGCCGCCGCAACTGATGCGGCCGGTCCCGCGATTGTCGACGCTGCAGGCCGCCTTGCCCGCGATCGTGACGTCGCCCGATCCCGACGCGCGCACCTTGGCGTTCACGTCGGTCACGATGGAAATGCTGCCCGCGCCGTCATTGCTGATGCTGGCCTGCCGCGCCGAAAGCCCTTCGGCCGCCACCGTGCCGGGGCCGGTGATGTGGATATTCGCGATGCCCGCGCGCCCGTTCAGCGTCGCGCGCCCGCCGCCCGCCAGCGCGAGGTCGATCTGGTCCAGCTCCACCGCATCCACGCGGACATCGCCATTGCCGCCCAGCGCGATCTCGCCGCGCAGTCCCTTCATCCGGTTGACCGCGACCGATCCGCCGCCCGTCAGCACGATCTGGCCCAGCGATCCGGTCGAGAGGCGCAGCGTCACCGGCCCGCCGCCGCTTTCGCCCGGCCGCGCCCGCTCCATCGTGATGGAAAGCAGCCGCCCCGACACATCCACCTTCAGCCGGTCCAGCATATGCTGGTCGCCATCGGCGCGGGCGGACACGCCCATGCCGGTGGTGACGACCACGTTCACAGGGGCTTCCACCCGGATCGCGTCGAAGCTGGTGATGGTATAGCTTCGGTTCGCTGCCTGGGCGGTCAGGCTCCATCCCGCCGCGCCAATCAGGATCAGGGCGCGCAGCGCGCCTTGCCCGGTCCGATACCGCTTGTCCTGCATTGCGCCTTGCCCTTTACCGTCACATTGCCCGGTCCGGTGATGGTGATAGCAACCGCGCCGTCCGACGCAAAGTCGATGTCGCCGCTCCCCAGCAAAGAAGCTTCCGCCTTGCCCAGCTTCAGCTTTTCGCCGTCGATATCGCCTGAGCCTGTCAGCGACAGCTTGCCCTCGTCCGCCATGCCCGCGATCTCGAGCGACCCGGAGCCGGTGACATCGGCCTTGAGCGCGCCGATCTTCACCGCGCCGATCTCCATGTCGCCCGATCCGGTCAGCGACAGGTCCAGCGCCTTGCCTTCGGCCCGGTCGAGATCGACATCCCCGGAGCCGGTGAGCGTCACGGCCGCGATGGCGGGCATGGTGACGCGGACCGTCGCGCCCTTGTCGCCCGAGCCGGTCCATTGCGATTTGCGCCCGACTTTCAACCGGCCATGATCGACTGTGATCTCCAGCTTCTCGACGGCATTGGGATCGCCCTCCGCCTTCACCGCAAAGCCGTTGCCGATGGTCACGACCACATCGTCCGGTCCCACGGCCTCGATGGCGGTGAAATCCTTGAGCGCCGACCAGTCCTGCACGGCTGACGCGCCAGACGCGGCATTGCCGCCGCTCTCCTTCGAACAGGCGGGCGTCATCACGCAAAGGCCCGCCAGCAGCAGCGCGGACAGAGGAAGGGATCTGGGCATCGCATACTCCTAAACTGTATTATGCCCTTAATACGGAAAGGCGCTTCCGGTTCCAAGCGATTAGTGGATGAGCGGTTTGAAAGGTTATGGGTGGTAGGGATGGTCTGCTTCCAACATGCTCCATGCGGTGCATTTCAATTTAGATGGATTCCGGACCCTTCTCTTCGTCATCCCAGCGAAAGCTGGGATCCCTCTTCTTGCGGCACAGTCAGGCCTCAAAAGAGATCCCAGCTTTCGCTGGGATGACGAAGGTCGGAATGTCCGCAAATGGCCCAACCACGCCATATCCGACTTCTTCTCCCGCCCCTCCGCTTGATCCCGCGAGGGGAGGGGCCTAAACGCGGCCCATGACCTACGCTTCCTATCCGGCGCTGCGCATGCGCCGCCCGCGCGCTTCGGCATGGAGCCGGGCGATGCATGCGGAAAACCGCCTCAGCCCCGCCGACTTCATCTGGCCCTTGTTCGTGACCGAGGGGCAGGGGGTGGAGGAGCCGATTTCCTCGCTCCCCGGCGTGTCGCGCTGGTCGGTGGATCGGACGGTCCAGCGCGCGAAGGAAGCCCGCGACGCAGGCATCCCCTGCCTCGCCCTCTTCCCCAATACCCAGCCAGAACGCCGCAGCGACGACGGCGTGGAGGCGCTCAATCCCGACAACCTCATGTGCCGCGCCATCCGCGCCATCAAGGACGTGGTGCCGGACATCGGCATCCTGACCGACGTGGCGCTCGACCCTTATACCGCGCACGGACAGGACGGCCTGCTGGACGAGAATGGCTATGTCGTGAACGACGCCACCGTCGACATGCTGATCGGCCAGTCGCTCAATCAGGCGGCGGCGGGCGCGGACATCATCGCGCCCAGCGACATGATGGACGGCCGCATCGGCGCGATCCGCGAGGCGCTGGAGCAGGAAGGCCATGCCAATGTGCAGATCATGGCCTATTCCGCCAAATATGCGAGCGCCTTTTACGGTCCCTTCCGCGATGCCGTGGGATCGCGGGGCCTGCTGAAGGGCGACAAGAAAAGCTATCAGATGGACCCGGCCAACAGCGAGGAGGCGCTGCGCGAAGTCGCCCTCGACCTGGAAGAAGGCGCGGACAGCGTGATGGTGAAGCCGGGCCTTCCCTATCTCGACATCGTTGCCCGCGTGAAGGACGCCTTCGCCGTCCCCGTCTTCGCCTATCAGGTGTCGGGCGAATATGCGATGATCGAGGCGGCCGTGGCGGCAGGGGCGGGGGACCGCGACGCGCTGGTGCTGGAAACGCTGATGGCGTTCAAGCGGGCGGGCTGTTCGGGCGTCCTCACCTATCACGCCCTCCACGCCGCGCGCCTGCTCAACGGCTGAACGCCGAGCCCCCGACCGGAAACAGAATCGAGGATGCCTGCCATGACCGACCATCCCGGAGCGACCATCATCCCCTTCAACGGCAAGACGCCCGTCATCCACCCCAGCGCCTTCATCGCGCCGGGATGCCGGATCATCGGCAATGTGGAGATCGGGGAGGATGTCTCCATCTGGTATAATTGCGTCCTTCGCGGCGACGTGAACCGCATCCGCATCGGCGCGCGGACGAACATCCAGGATGGGTCCGTGGTTCATTGCGATGGCCCGGAATCGGGCGGACCGCCTGAGGGCCATCCCACCACCATCGGCGAGGATGTGCTGATCGGCCACATGGCGATGATCCACGGTTGCACGCTGCTGGACCGCGCCTTCATCGGCCTGTCGTCCGTGGTCATGAACGGCTGCGTGGTGGAAAGCGACGCCATGCTGGCCGCGGGGGCGCTGCTGTCGCCGGGCAAGACCATTCCCCATCGCCAGCTCTGGGCGGGCCGTCCCGCCAAATATATGCGCGATCTGCCGGACGAGGCGCTGATTGGCATGCGCGAGGGCGTCGAACGCTATGTCCATAATGGAAAGGCGCACAAGGGCGCGGTCAAAGCCGCTCTCTGAAATCCGACCGGCCGAATGGAGCGCGAATCCCGCTAAGGCTGCGTCAGCCGTCCCTTCAGCGAATCCAGCCGGTCATTCTGCCCATCCACGATGGCCAGAGCCGCCGCCCGCGCCGCGTCGACCTCATCCGCGCCGCCCTGTTCCTTGCCCTCTGCGATGGCGTTGCTGCGCTCGACATAGAGCGTGTCGAGGCTGGCCAGCGCCGACACGCTGTCGTTGCGCGCCGTTTCCAGCCCGCTGATCGCGACCTGCGCGGAAACCCATGCGTCGCTCGACACCGCAGCGCCGCGCGCGGCCTGCGTCGCGCGGTCCGCCGCCGGATAAGCCTGATCGAAGGCGGCGCGACCGGCCTGCGCCTGCGCGGACAGCTTATCCACCTGTGCCTTCAACGCGGCGTCGGCGGCGATCGGGGCGGGCGGCGGAGCCACCTCCGCCATGGGCGCGCCTTCCACCGCGCGCTTGGCCAGGGAAGGATAGCCCTGCTGCGTCCCCGCGCAGCCGGACAGGAAAAGGGCGATGGAGGTCAGCAGCCGGCGCGCAATCATGGCCTTCATCTAGGCGGCGCCGGCGCGGCGCGCAATGGCTCAATCCTTCGGCTGGTGCTTCGAAAAGAGATAGCGCCATACCCCGGTGATGTTGATGAAGAGCAGCGCGACATTCTGCCACCCGATGCCTTCGCTGTCCCGCGCCAGAAAGCCCCAGAGAATCAGCGCCACCGACGATGTGACGAACAGGACGAAGGCCCATCCGGTGATGCGCCGCCCCAGATGCAGCGACACGAGCAGCGCGGCCAGCGTCGCCGCCCCCGCGCCATAATATTGCAGTCCGTCGAGGATGGTTTCGCTCACCCCGCCTCAACGCGGATCGCGCGCCAAGGTTGCGGCGCGGCGATACGCTCTCTAGGCAGGCGCGCATGATCGCCGACATCGAACCTTTCCACGCCATCGCCATCAGCCGCGAAGCCCATCGGCTGGAAGCGGAGGGCCGCTCCATCCTCCACATGGAATTCGGCCAGCCTTCGACCGGCGCGCCCGCCGCCGCCATCGCCGCCGCGCATGAAATCCTCGACACTGACCCTATGGGCTATTGGGAAAGCCCCGCGCTCAAGGCCCGCATCGCCCGCCTCTACCGCGACCGCCATGGCGTCAGCGTGGACCCGGAACAGATACTCCTGACCTGCGGCGCGTCGCCGGGGCTGGTGATGGCGCTCACCTGCCTGTTCGCGCCCGGCGAGACAGTGGCGACCGCGCGTCCCGGCTATGTCGCCTATCGCAATACGCTCAAGGCCCTCTATCTGGAGCCGGTCGAAATCGACTGCGGTCCCGCCGACCGCTATCAGATCAGCGCGGAAGCCTTGGCAAGGCTCGACCCCGCTCCCGATGGCCTGATCCTCGCCAGCCCCGCCAATCCCACCGGCACCATCATCCTGCGGCAAGAACTGGCCGCCATCGCAAAGGTCTGCGAAGAGCGCGGCATCCGCATCATATCCGATGAAATCTATCACGGCCTCTCCTATGGAGAGCCCGCCCATTCGATGCTGGAATATGCGCCCGGCGCGGTGATCGTGAACAGCTTCTCCAAATATTTCAGCATGGCCGGATGGCGGCTGGGCTGGATCGTGGTGCCGCCGGAACTGATCGGCGCGGCGCGGGCGCGGATGGGCAATCTCTTCCTGACGCCGCCCTCGCTCGCGCAGCATGCGGGCCTGATCGCGATGGATGAGACGGATGAACTGGAGGGCCATGTCGCCACCTACCGCCGCAACCGCGCGTTGCTGCTGGAGGCGCTCCCCGCGCTCGGCCTCAGGGAAATCGCGCCGCCGGACGGAGCCTTCTACATCTACGCGGACGTGGGCCACCTCACCGACGACAGCCTGACCTTCTGCCAGAAACTGCTGCGCGAAACCGGAGTCGCCGCCGCCCCCGGCATCGACTTCGATCCCGTGGACGGCCAGCGCCACATCCGTTTCAGTTTCGCCGTCTCGACCGACCGGGTAGAGGACGCCATCGCCCGCATGATCCCCTGGTTCGCGGCGCAGGGGAGAAGCCGTTAGTCAGCGTTTGCGCGAACATATTGTTCTGAAAGGCATTTGCCTCAGCCCCCGAACACCTTGTCGAAGGCCGCCTCCAGCCGCGCCAGACTGCCCGGCACGTCCTTCAGCTTGTCCAGCCCGAAAAGGCCGATGCGGAAGCTCTTATAGTCCGCCCCTTCGTCCACCATCAGCGGCACGCCCGCCGCGATCTGAAGCCCCAGCGCGCCGAATTTCCGGCCCGTCTGGATTTCCGGATCGTCCGTATAGGACACGACCACGCCCGGCGCGCCGAACCCCTCCGCCGCCACGGATTTGACGCCGCGCGCGGCCAGCAGCGCCCGCACGCCATGGCCTTGCTCCCATTGCGCCGCCCGCAGCGTTTCGAACCCCGCCGCCTTCGTTTCCATCATCGCGTCGCGCAGCACCCGCAGCGCGTCGGTTGGCATGGTCGCATGATAGGCATGGCCGCCGTTCAGATAGGCTTCCATGATCGTCAGCCATTTGCCCAGGTCCACCGCATAGCTGGTCGACTGCGCCGCGCGGCAGCGTTCCAGCGCCTCCGCCCGCATCATCACGAGCCCGGCCGAGGGCGGCGCCGACCATCCCTTCTGCGGCGCGGAGATCAGCACATCGACGCCGCAGGCCTCCATATCCACCCACACGCAGCCCGAAGCGATGCAATCCAGCACGAACAGCCCGCCCACTTCATGGACGGCGTCCGCCACCGCCCGCACATAATCGTCCGGCAGGATCATGCCCGAAGCCGTCTCCACATGCGGCGCGAAGACGACCTCCGGCCGCTCCGCCCGGATGCGCTCCACTACTTCCCCGATGGGGGGAGGGGCGAAGGGCGCGTCCGCCGCATCGCCCTGCCGCCGCGCCTTCAGCACGATCTCCTGCGCCGGGATCGATCCCATCTCGAAAATCTGGGTCCAGCGATAGGAAAAGAAGCCGTTGCGGATCACCAGCACCTTGCGATCCGTCGCGAATTGCCGCGCCACCGCTTCCATCGCATAGGTGCCGCCGCCCGGCACCACCACGGCGCGTTCGGCATGATAGGCTTCGCACAGCACGCTATGAATGTCCCGCATGACACCCTGAAACGACTGGCTCATATGATTGAGCGAACGGTCGGTGAAAACCACCGAATATTCCAGCAGGCCGTCCGGATCGATGTCATCACGCAAGGCGGGCATTGTCGTTCCTCCCGTTATCGAGTGTCGGTTTTCCTTCTGCCGCCAGTCCGCAAATCAGGCTGGCGGCGATCATTTGATCACATAGCGTATATTTTGCGGATGGCCATCATCCTGGAAAAGCGTTCCTCGAACCCGGCAGGGTCCGCAAGGCCGAACGGCCGCCCGAGCTTATGCGAGGAAAGCCAGGGCGGCGGATGCCGCCGCCGGCGCTTGAGGCCGGCAAATGATGGTGCGGGCGGTCGGACTCGAACCGACACTCCTTGCGGAACCGGATTTTGAGTCCGGCGCGTCTACCAATTTCACCACGCCCGCGCATGGCTGCGGAGCGCCAGATGACAAAAACGGGCCGACCCGTCCAGCCAAAAATCGCCGCGAAGGATTTGAATGAACAAATGACGGCTCTCATATTGCGGGAGCGCACGCCACCCGATAGGCCTGCTTGTATCTCCAGAGCGGCCCTCCATAAGGGCTTCGTGCAGACATGACACTCCAACGGAAAAGAGCGATCCCTTGACCGAACCGTCCGCCACCTTCCTGCTGTTCGGCGCCACCGGCGATCTGGCGCACCGGATGATCTTTCCTTCGCTTTACAATCTGCTGGCGGACGGGCTGCTGCCCGACGGCTTCCTCGTCATCGCGTCGGGCCGTTCGGACATGACCGACGACGCCTTCCGCAAGGACATCAAGGAAAGCCTGCCCAAATTCCTCCCCGCCGACCGCCATGACGCTGCCGTGGCCGACCGGCTCGCCGCCATCATCTGCTATCAGCCGGTCGAGACGGGAAAAGCGGAGCAATTCGCGGCCCTTGCAAAGCGGCTCGACGGACGGCTGGATCGCGGCCTGTCGGTCTATCTCTCCACGCCCCCCTCGCTCTTCGCGCCCACAGCGCAGGGCTTGGCCGAAGCGGGCCTCATCACGCCGAAAACCCGCATCGCCATGGAAAAGCCCATCGGCAAGGACCTGGCATCCTCGAAGCAGGTCAACGACGCCATCGGCGCGCTGTTCGCGGAGGACCAGATTTTCCGCGTCGACCATTATCTCGGCAAGGAAACGGTTCAGAACCTCCTGGCCCTGCGCTTCGGCAATGTGATGTTCGAGCCGCTGTGGAACGCGTCCGCCATCGACCATGTGCAGATCACCGTGGGCGAGACGGTGGGCCTTGAAGGCCGCGTCTCCTATTATGACGGCGTCGGCGCGCTGCGCGACATGGTGCAGAACCACATGCTCCAGATCCTCTCGATCATCGCCATGGAACCGCCCGCCCGCATGGACCCCACCGCCGTCCGCGATGAGAAGGTGAAGGCGCTCCGTTCCCTTCGCCCGATGACCGCCGAAACGGTCAAGACCCACAGCGTCCGCGGCCAATATACTCCCGGCGCGGTCGGTGGCCAGATCGTCACCGGCTATGCCGACGAACTGGGCAAGCCGTCCGACACCGAAACCTTCGTGGCGCTGAAAGCCCATATCGACAACTGGCGCTGGCAGGGCGTGCCCTTTTACCTGCGCACCGGCAAGCGGATGCCCGCGCGCCAGTCGGAAATCCTGATTCAGTTCAAGCCCGTCCGCCATTCCATCTTCGGCCGCGACGGGCAGCATTCGGGCGGGGGATCGGGTCTGGAACCCAACACCCTCATCATCCGCCTCCAGCCGGAGGAATATATCCGCCTGCTCATCATGAGCAAACGCCCCGGCCTCGAACGGCAGGTCCATCTGGAGGAGGTGACGCTGGACGTATCCCTCACCGCCGCCTTCGCCGGACAGCGCCGCCGCATCGCCTATGAGCGGCTGCTGCTCGATCTGCTGGCGGGCGATCAGACGCTCTTCGTCCGCCGCGACGAGGTGGAGGCGCAATGGACCTGGATCGATTCCATCATCGACGGCTGGAAGGAAGCCGGAATGAAGGTTTCCCCCTATGCTTCGGGGAACTGGGGACCGTCCTCGGCCATTGCCCTTATCGAACGCGATGGAGCAAGCTGGCATGACTGACCTCAACCCGGTGATCGCCAGGGTCACCGACCGCATCGTCCAGAGGAGCGCCCCGCGCCGCCGCCAATATCTCGACCTGATCGAGCGGGGCCGCGACGCGGGCACCAACCGCGCGCAGCTTTCCTGCGGCAACCTCGCCCACGGCTTCGCGGCGAGCGGAGAGGACAAGCCCGTCATCCGCACCGGCCGGTCGATGAACATGGGCATCGTCACCGCCTATAATGACATGCTCTCCGCGCATCAGCCCTATGGCCGCTATCCCGAAGCCATCAAGATCGCCGCCCGCGAAGTCGGCGCGACCGCGCAGGTGGCGGGCGGCGTCCCCGCCATGTGCGACGGCGTGACGCAGGGGCAGGCGGGCATGGACCTCTCGCTCTTTTCCCGCGACACCATCGCGCTCGGCACCGCCGTGGCGCTCAGCCACGCCATGTTCGAAGGCGCGCTGCTGCTCGGCATCTGCGACAAGATCGTGCCCGGCCTCCTGATCGGCGCGCTCCGCTTCGGCCATTTGCCCACGATCCTCGTCCCCTCCGGCCCCATGCCGTCCGGCCTCTCCAACAAGGAAAAGGTCCGCATCCGCCAGCTTTATGCCGAAGGAAAGGTCGGCAAGACCGAACTGCTCGAAGCCGAAAGCGCCAGCTATCACGGCGCGGGCACCTGCACCTTCTACGGCACGGCGAACAGCAACCAGATGATGATGGAGGTGATGGGCCTCCACATGCCCGGCGCCGCCTTCATCAACCCCGGCACCAAGCTGCGCAGCGAACTCACCCGCGCCGCCGTCCACCGCCTCGCCGACATAGGCTGGGACGGAGACGATTACCGTCCCCTAGGCCACTGCATCGACGAAAAAGCCATCGTCAACGCGATTATCGGCCTGATGGCGACAGGCGGCTCCACCAATCACGCCATCCACGTCCCCGCCATAGCGCGAGCCGCCGGGATCAGTGTCGACTGGACCGACTTCGCCGAACTGTCGGAAGCCGTGCCGCTGCTCGCCCGCGTCTATCCCAATGGCTCAGGCGACGTGAACGCGTTCGAGGCGGCGGGCGGCATGGCCTATGTCATCCGCGAACTGCTCGACAATGGCCTGCTCCACCGCGACATCCTGACCGTCGCCCGCGCTGACCTCACCGATTACGGCAAGGAGCCGGTGCTGGAGGACGAGGCGCTCACATGGCGCGAAGTCCCCACGTCCCGCGACGATGCAATGCTCCGCCCCGTCTCCAGTCCTTTCAGCCCGGACGGCGGCATGAAGCTGCTCGCGGGAAATCTCGGCCGCTGCGTCATGAAGGTGAGCGCGGTCGATCCTTCCCGCTGGACCATCGAAGCGCCCGCAGCCGTCTTCCACGATCAGGACGATGTGCTGCGCGCCTTCAAGGCCGGCGAACTGGAACGCGACGTGGTGGTCGTCGTCCGCTTCCAAGGCCCGCGCGCCAACGGCATGCCCGAACTCCACAAGCTCACCCCTGCTTTGGGCGTGTTGCAGGACCGGGGCTTCAAGGTCGCGCTGTTGACGGATGGCCGCATGTCCGGCGCGAGCGGCAAGGTGCCCGCCGCCATCCACCTCTCGCCCGAAGCCCTCGGCGGCGGTCCCATCGGCAAGCTCCGCGACGGCGATCCGGTCCGCGTCTGCGCCCAGACCGGCTCGGTCGAGGCGCTGGTGGACGCCGCCGAATGGGAAGCCCGTCCCGCGCCGCCAGCCCCGCCGCCGCCCTATGACACCGGCCGCGAATTGTTCGCGCTCTTCCGCCAGCACAGCGATCTGGCCGAAGCGGGCGCGTCGCCCATCCTCGCGGCGATGGAAACCGAACTGTAGGATCAGCGGGAGAGGACTCATGACCGACATCATCGCAGCCGACATCGGCGGCACCAACGCCCGCTTCGCCCGCGCCGCCATCGACGCGCAGGGCGTCCCCACGCTTGGGCCGGTCCGTAAATACAAGGTTGCCGACTATCCCAGCCTGCAAGCCTGCTGGGCGGCCTTCGCGCAGGAGGAGGGGGGCGACCTCCCCAAGGCCGCCTCCATCGCCTTCGCCACCGCCATCGGCCGCGACGTCATCAAGCTCACCAACAGCAACTGGGTCATCCGCCCCGAAACGCTGGACGATGAACTGGGCCTCGACCGGATGCGCCTCGTCAACGATTTCGAAGCGGTCGCCCACGCCGTCACCCGCCTGCCGCCCGAAAATCTGCCGCTGCTCTTTGGCGAGGATCAGCCTTTCCCCGCCGATGGCGGCGTGACGGTGATCGGCCCCGGCACCGGCCTTGGCGTCGCGATGATCGCCTATGACGACGGCGTCCCCCATGTCATCGCGACCGAAGGCGGCCATCTCAATTTCGCCCCCCTCGACACGATGGAGGACAGGATTCTCGACTATCTGCGCGACAAGTTCCTGCGCGTGTCGGTCGAGCGGATCGTGTCCGGCCCCGGTCTCAACAACATCTACAAAGCGATGGCGACCATCGGCCATGAGCGTATCCTGCTGATGGAGGACCCCGAACTCTGGCAGTCCGCGCTCGACGGCAGCGATCCTTTCGCCCGCGCCGCCTTCGACCGTTTCTGTCTCTGCTATGGCGCGGTCGCGGGCGATCTGGCGCTGGCCCACGGCCCCCATGCGGTCGTGCTGGCGGGGGGGCTCACCCAGCGGATGCGCGGCCTGCTGCCCCAAAGCGGCTTTCACAGCCGCTTCACCGCCAAGGGCCGTTTTGAAAGCCTCATGAAATCCATCCCCATCCGCCTTGCCCTGCATGACGAGATCGGGCTGTTCGGCGCCGCCGCCGCCTTCCGGGAGAAGAAGTGAAATGCCGCTCAATGTCGCTCAGGTGATGGAACTGGCCCCCGTCATCCCCGTGCTGGTGGTGGAACGGGTGGAGGATGCTCTTCCCATCGCGCAGGCGTTGGTGAAGGGCGGCCTTCCTGCACTGGAAGTCACCCTGCGGACGCCCGCCGCCCTCGACGTGATCCGCGAAATGGCGAAGGTCGAAGGCGCGGTCGTCGGCGCGGGCACCGTCCTCAACCCGCAGCAGCTCGACGCCGCCATGGAGGCAGGCGCGCGCTTCATCGTCAGCCCCGGCCTCACCGAGCCACTGGGCAAGGCGGCGATGGCGGCGGG
>JASGDV010000242.1:0-8270 GCA_049841255.1 Sphingobium sp. | reverse complement strand
GCCTCAAACACTTCCGTCGCTTCGCCACGCGTTACGAACGCCGCACAGTCCACTTCATCGGCTTCGTATGCCTCGCCGCCACCATGCTCTGGCTACGCTGAATGTCGATCCGTCCTAGCTGACATGAAGGCTGGTTCGGAACGGGAGGTTCCGGGCTGGCCTTCTTGTTTGTGGCATTGTGGCGGGTTTCGGCCATTTGCGGACACTCATTCATCCGTTCGGGCTGAGCTTGTCGAAGCCCTGCTCTTTTCTTCATGGCGTTGTGTTTGAAGAAGTGAAGCCCTTCGACAAGCTCAGGGCGAACGGGGGGTGAGCGTCTGGAATTCTTTTAATTGAAATGCACAGTGCTCCTGCGAAGGAAGGAGCCCAGTTCCGCCGTCTGATCTAGGCTCCTGCCTTCGCAGGAGCGCAGCCAAGTCTAAGCAGACCGTCCGCTCCCCACCCATAATCGCCGCAGCAATCGGGCTCTGCGTCCCTTTTTACTCCAGACTCTTCCCCGCCTGCTCCGTCACGTCGCGCGACAATCCCGGCTCGGCCAATATCCGCTGAAGCTCCGCGCGCATCATTGCCCCTCGCTCCTCGTCGAAACGCCGCCAGCGGCCCAGGGGCGGCACCAGCCGCGCGGCGGTTTGCGGGTTGATCTTGTCGAGCGCGACGATGCAATCGGCGACCAGATGATAGCCTTTCCCCGACTTATGGTGGAAAGCCCACTGGTTCCCCGCGAATGCCCCGAACAGCGCCCGCACGCGGTTGGGATTGGCAAGGGTGAAATCCTTGTGTTTCCGCAGTTCCGCGACCAGTTCCGCCGTATCGGGATGGAAAGCGAAAGCCTGCGTCTGGAACCATTTGTCCAGCGTCAGCGCATCGTCCCGATAGCGGTTGTAGAAAATGTCGAGCGCCGCTTCCCGTTCGTCGCTGGTGCCGTTGGCGAGGGTCGCGAGCGCCGCCTGCCGCTCGGTCATATTGTCGGCTTCGTGGAATTGCGTGAAAGCAATGGCCGGACCGTCCCCGACACCCGCCGCCACCAGATAATGCAGCGCGATGTTCCGCAGCTTGCGCGCGCCCTTGGCCGCCGGAGACAGCGAAAAGCCGTTGGCCTTCGTCCCTGCATGGATGTCGCGCCATAGCGGCTCCAGCGCCGCGCCGATGCGCTGCTGCAAGGCTTCCCGCGCCGCGTGGATCGCGTCGGGATCGACCACCGGCATCTGGTCGCCCAGATAGGCTTCGCTCGGCAGGCGGATGGCCTCCGCGATGAAGGCGGGGTCGAGCTGCGGATCGGTCGCCGTCCCCCGGATCGCCGCGACGATGGCCTCCTCATCGACCGCCTGCCCGCCGATCCGGCCGATCAGCCCGTTCACCATCAACTGCTGCATCGCCTCATAGCGGGCGAAAGGATCGTCATCATGCGCGGACAGGAAGGCCAGATCCGCCTGACTGCGATTGGTCTCCACGATCACCGGCGCGGAAAAGCCGCGATTGATCGACAGGATCGGCGGCGCGGCAAAGCCTTCGAAGCGGAAGCTCTGCGCGGCCTCCGTCAGCATCAGCAACTGGTCGCCCTTATGCCCCCCGGTCGCCGGATCGAACAGCGCCACGCGCAGGGGGATGGCCATCGGCTTCTTGTCCGCCTGACCCGGCGTGGGCGGCACCGTCTGCTCCAGCCGCAATTCCGCCGTTCCGCTGGCGGCATCATGGCTCAGCAGCGCGCGGACATGGGGCGTCCCCGCCTGCTCATACCAGAGGCGGAATTGCGTCAGGTCGACCTGCCCGCCATCCTCCATGGCCCGCACGAAATCCTCGCAGGTGGCCGCTTCCCCATCATGCCGCTTGAAATAGAGATCGGTGCTGGCGCGGAAGCGTTCCGGCCCCAGCATCAGCGCCATCATGCGGATCAGTTCGGCGCCCTTATTATAGATGGTCGCCGTGTAGAAGTTACTGATTTCCATATAGGATTCCGGCCGCACCGGATGGGCGAGCGGCCCCGAATCCTCCTGGAACTGGGCGGCGCGCAGGATGCGGACATCCTCTATCCGCTTGACCGCGTGGCTGCCCATGTCGGCGGAAAAGCTCTGGTCGCGAAAGACGGTGAAGCCTTCTTTCAGCGAAAGCTGGAACCAGTCGCGGCAGGTGACGCGATTGCCCGACCAGTTATGGAAATATTCATGCGCCACCACGCCCTCGACGCCGTCATAGTCGAGGTCGGTCGCCGTCTCCGGGTCTGCCAATATGTAGCGCGAATTGAAGATGTTGAGGCCCTTATTCTCCATCGCGCCGAAATTGAAATCGGACACGGCGACGATGTTGAACACGTCCAGATCATATTCCCGGCCATAGACGCGCTCGTCCCAGGCCATGCTGTCCTTGAGCGCCTTCATCGCATGGGCGGTGCGGGGCAGGTCCGCTTCCTTGACCCAGATGCCGAGCGCCACTTCGCGCCCGCTCATCGTGGTGAAGCGGTCAGAATTGCAGGCCAGATCGCCCGCCACCATCGCGAAGAGATAGCAGGGTTTGGGGAAGGGATCGGTCCACCGCGCCCAATGACGGCCACCGGGCAGGTCGCCCTGTTCGACTGGATCGCCATTGGCGAGCAGCACGGGATAGCGTCCCTTGTCCGCCTCCATCCGCACCGTATAGCGCGACAGCACATCGGGCCGGTCCGGGAAGAAGGTGATGCGGCGGAAACCCTCCGCCTCGCATTGGGTACAAAGCAGCCCGCCGCTGGCATAAAGGCCCATCAACTGGCTGTTGCTGTCCGGCGCGATCTCGACCTGTGTTTCGATCGCATGGGTAGGGCCGGTCAGCGGGACGACCAGCGCGCCGCCGTCCAGCGTCCATTCCTCCGATCCGAGGATGCGGCCGTCCACCTTGATCTCCAACGGCAGCAGGCCGTCGCCGTCCAGCCGCAAGGGCCGGTCATGCTCGCCGTTGCGGACGACGGACAGGACCGCATGAACCCGCGTCGCGGCGGCGTCGAGATCGAAATCCAGCGTGATTTCCGGCACAAGCCAGTCGGGCGGACGATAGTCCGAACGGCGGATGATCGAGGGGGCGGCGGCGTTGGTGGATTGCATGTCAGCCATGCAGGCAAGCTAGGAAATGGGCAGGCAAAAGGCTAGGGGGAAGGCAGCGAAAGCAGGGCCATCCCGGATTATCTTTTCGGCCCAATGGCTAACGGACAGGCTGATTTTCTTTCCAGCATCCTGACAATCTGGCCAACGCTTTTTCCACCCAACGGGCCAATGGCGTCTCCACGTTGGGCTGGAGCAGGATGCGTCCATTTCCATAGGGCGGCGCGCTTTCCGCCTCCAGTCGATAGGTGACGCCATCGGTCGTCACCATGATGCCCTCCGTGTCATCCAGTCCATAAATATGGGGACGCGGCCCTTCCAGGGCAGTCAATTCCTCAAGCGATGTCCGGCTTTCGGGGCAGGATCGGCTATCCGTCCATGATGTTTCGGCGATCTGGCTTCCATCGGCTTGCACTGTCCTGCGGAACCAATAATGCTTCTCTCCATGCCCGTTCGCGAGCAGGCCCACCTCCACTCGCGTGGTGACCCGGCGCAATTCGGGATGAGCCGAAAAGGTCAGCAGGGGATGATAGATTTGGGGAGCCGTTTGCAGAGCTATCGCTGCGAGGATCATCGCTGCCATTTTATCCCTTCAACGGTCGAGGCGGCGGCTCCGCGATTTCTGTGGCAGGTCAATAACGGGCCGCTGATCTGCTAACAGATTGGCGAGAATGACTTTTTCGATCCTAAATGCGTTCTCCGGACAGACGCTGGCAAAGCATGTCGAGCTGATCCAGATTGGAATAACGCAGGGCCAATGTGCCCCCTGCCCCGATTGCCTCGCCATGGCTGATTTCGACTTTCAGCCCCAATATATCGGCCAGATGCTGTTCGAGCGCGGCAATATCCGCGTCCTTCCCGCCTGACGGCGCGGCGGCGCGCTGATGCGGAGGGCCATCGCCGCGGTTACGCGCACGGCGGACGAGCGTCTCCGTGTCGCGGACAGAGAGGCCCTTCTGCTCGACCTGCTGCGCCAGCGTCTCGCAATCGGGCACGCCGATCAGCGCGCGGGCATGGCCCATGGAGATGCGGTTTTCCATCACCGCTTGCTGCACTGGCTGCGGCAGATCCAGCAGCCGCATCAGATTGGCGATATGGCTGCGCGATTTGCCGACGATCCGGCCCAGCGCCTCCTGGCTATGGTGAAATTCGCCGATCAATTTGCGATAGGCTTCCGCCTCTTCGATGGGATTCAAATCCTCGCGCTGGATATTCTCGACCAACGCGATTTCCAGCGTTTCCTGCTCGTCGAAGTCCCGGACGATAGCGGGAATCCGATGCAGTTGCGCCCTCTGGGCCGCGCGCCAGCGGCGTTCCCCCGCGACGATTTGAAAGCCGCCGCCATGGGCGCGCACGATAATGGGCTGGATGACGCCGCGCTTGGCGATGGAATCGGCCAGTTCCTGCAAGGCCGCATCGTCGAAATGCCTGCGCGGCTGTTCCGGATGCGGTTGGATCAGCGCAACCTCTATGCTTTGTACCGCTTTGCCTGAAGCGGGGGCCGAGGAAGGTGCAACCGGCTCCTCCCGTTGAACGTCGCCCAGTAATGCCGAAAGGCCGCGGCCCAATCCATGCGGACGCTTCACCACTTTCGGTTTGTCATTCTCGTCGCTCAAGCCGCTTCCTCCTGCCGGGGAAGCCGCGCTATCAGTTCGCGCGCCAGCCGCATATAGGCGTCCGACCCGGAGCAGCGGAAATCGTAGATCAGCGCGGGCACTCCATGACTGGGCGCTTCGGACAGGCGGACATTGCGCGGAATCACCGTGCTGAACACCAGATCGCCCAGACAGGCGCGCACGTCATCCGCGACTTGGTCGGTCAGCCGGTTGCGGCGATCATACATGGTTAGTGCCACGCCCATGATCGACAGGCCCGGATTAAACCGCCCCCTGATCCGGTCGACCGTCTGGAGAAGCTGCGACAATCCTTCTAGCGCGAAGAACTCGCATTGCAGGGGAACCAGCAGCGATTGCGCCGCCACCATCGCGTTGATCGTCAGCAGGCCCAGCGAAGGCGGGCAATCGATCAGGCAGATGTCCCAACGCCCTGCAGGCGCTTCCGCCAGCACCCGCTCCAGCCGGTGCGTCCTTTCCTCATATTCGATCAGCTCGATTTCCGCGCCGGACAGATCCTGTGTCGCCGCGACCAGATCCAGCTTGGGCACGCGCGTGGCGATGATGGCGTCGTCCAGCGCGCAATTGCCCACCAGCAGATCATAGCTCGACTGCGCCCGATCGGCATGGTTCACGCCCAGGCCGGTTGAGGCGTTGCCTTGCGGGTCGAGGTCGACCAGCAACACGCGCAAGCCCGTCGCGGCGAGCCCGGTAGCCAGATTGATGGCGGTGGTCGTCTTGCCCACACCGCCCTTCTGGTTGGCGATGGCGATACAAATCATCCTCGACCCTTCCTCCTGACGGATTTGACGGAGCGCGCAACGATGATGGCGCTATCGGCGTCGGTCACACTCTGTTCCACGTGGAACATACCTTGCCATGCCGGGCGCGCCGTCTCCAGTTCATTTTGTGCATTTCGTCCTTTTGGCAGCACCCAAAGCGTCTTTTCGTCCGCCAGATGGGCTGCCGACTCAAGCAGGCGCGGCAAGGGCGCATAGGCACGGGCGCTGATGACAGCGGCGGCCTGTGGGGGAACTGCCTCGACCCGCCCGCCGAATATTTCCGCATGAGTAAGGCCCAGTTCCTCTACCGCCGCCTTGAGAAAATCGATCCGCTTCCTGCGCGATTCGACCATGAGCAAAGGACGATCCGTCAGGATGGCGATAACGACCCCCGGCAATCCCGCGCCGGAACCGAGATCGATCCACCGCCCATCGGCTGCGCTATGTGCAAAGGTCAGCAATTGTGCCGAATCGACGATATGCCGCGCCCAGATATGCGGCCGGGTGGATTCGGCGATGAGATTCTGCCGATCCATCTCCGCGAGAAGCAGGGCAATGAACCGTTCCAGCTTCCCCCATGTTCCACGTGGAACATCGAACTGCCGGTAAAGCCAGTCCCGCGCCTCCTCCTCCGTCACGCCGCCATCCGCCGCACATGCACAAGGATCGCAGCGAGCGCGGCCGGGGTGATCCCGCGAATACGGCCCGCCGCCGCCAGAGTATCCGGACGCGCCGTTTCCAGTCGCTCGATCATCTCGGTGGACAGGCCCCCGATGGACGTGAAATCGAAATCGGAAGGAATGAACACGCGCTCGTTCCGGCGAAGTTCAGCGATCTCTGTATCCTGCCGTTCCAGATAGGGGGCATAATGGGCGTCTTCCAGAATCTCGTCGCGCAGATCGGGGGGAGCCTCGGCCAAGGCGGGTGCAAGAGCCAGCAGCAAATCCCGCCCCACCTCCGGAAACCGCGCCCATTCGAAAAGGCTGCGGCGCATGCCGTCCTGCCGTACCGAAGCGCCCGCCTTGGCCATTTCCGTGGCCGTCATGGATCGAGCCAGTTCCGCTTCCGCGACTGCCCGGACCCTCTGCCGTACTTCCAGCCGCGCCCGCCTTTCGGCACCGATGACGCCTTGCCTTATCCCTATCGGGCCCAGCCGCGTCTCGGCATTGTCGGCGCGCAGCCGCAAGCGATATTCGGCGCGCGCCGTCAGCATCCGATAAGGCTCCGTCACACCCTGCAACACCAGATCGTTGATCATCACGCCGATATAGCTGCTGGCGCGATCCAGGATCATCGGCTCCTCCCCGCCCGCGTGCGCGGCAGCGTTGACGCCCGCGACCAGCCCCTGAGCCGCCGCTTCCTCATATCCCGTCGTGCCGTTGATCTGACCGGCGCAGTAGAGGCCCGGAATATTCCGCAGCTCCAGCGTCGCGTCGAGCGCGCGGGGATCGATATGGTCATACTCCACCGCATAGCCGGGCACGACGATCTCCGCCCGTTCCAGCCCGGCCATGGAACGAACCATCGCCAACTGCACATCCGCCGGAAGAGAGGTGCTGATGCCGTTCGGATAAACGAGAGGATCGTCCAGTCCTTCCGGCTCCAGAAATATCTGATGACCGTCGCGATCGCCAAAGCGCGTGACCTTGTCCTCGATGGAGGGGCAATAGCGCGGCCCCCTTCCTTCGATGGCCCCACTGAACAGAGGTGAGCGGCCCAGCCCGTCGCGGATGATGGCATGTGTCTCGGCATTGGTGCGCGTGATGGCGCAGGCCAGTTGCGGCAGTCTCCGCCCCGCCGACAGCGTCGACATCGTCCAGGCTCCGCCGTCCGAAGGCTGCTCTTCCAGCCTTCCCCAGTCGATGCTCCGTCCATCGATGCGGGGCGGCGTCCCCGTCTTGAGGCGGCCGATGGGCAAGCCCAGCGCGCGGAGCTGGACGCCCAGCCGCGTCGCGGCGCGCTCCCCGGTGCGCCCGCCCGCCAATATTTCCTCGCCGCGAAAGAGCTTCCCGCCCAGAAAGGTGCCGGTCGCCAGCACCACCGCCTTCGCTTCCAGCCGCCTGCCGTCCGCAAGCGCCAGTCCGGCAACCTTCCCCTGCGAGAGGATAAGTTCCGAAGCCTCACCCTCCACGATCTCCAATCCCGCCTGAGACGCAAGCAGTTCATGGATCGCCGCCCGATAGCGTTTGCGGTCGGCCTGCACCCTTGGCCCCTGCACGGCCGCGCCCTTGCTGCTGTTGAGCATGCGATAATGGATGGCGGCGGCATCGGCGGCGCGCGCGATCAAGCCGTCCAGCGCGTCCACTTCGCGCACCAGATGGCCCTTGCCCAACCCTCCGATAGCGGGATTGCAGGACATGGCGCCGACCGTCGCTTTTTCGAAGGTCAACAGCGCCACCGAAGCGCCTTTCCGCGCCGCCGCCGCTGCCGCTTCGCAACCGGCATGGCCGCCGCCGACCACGATCACATCATAAGCTGTTCGCATGGAAGCGCCCTTATCAGATTCCCGACCCGGCGGTCAAAACTGTTCCACGTGGAACATGCGTCTATTTTCCGATGCAAAAGCCCGAAAAAAGACGGTCGAGCATATCTTCCGTTCCTGCTTGTCCTGTCAGCGCATCGATCGCGCGGCGCGCCTGCCGCAATTCTTCCGCCAGCACCAGCAGATCGCGGGACTCGCCCGCCGCGACCAGATGGCGGTGCAGCTTCGTGGTCTCCGTCCTTTGACGTGCATGGAGAGCATATTCCCCCTCTCCCGGCAAAAGCGCCCCTGCCCGCTCGAGCAAAGCGGCTATCAGTGCTTCCAT
>JASGDV010000241.1:0-7018 GCA_049841255.1 Sphingobium sp. | reverse complement strand
GTTCCACGCCAGCCGCCCGCCGCTCAACAGGTCGATGGTGCCCAGCGAGCGGGCGATGCCATAGGCTTCGAAGAAACTGCTGGAGACGGTGACGCCGATGCCCAGATGCTTCGTCGCGCTGGCGATCAGCATGGCGAGCGGCAAGGGGTCGAGGAAGTGCATCGCACCGCCCTTGCGGATGTAGACGTCGTTATAGAAAGTCTGGGAATCGCCGCAGAAGATCGCGTCGAACTTCGCATCCTCCAGAAGCTGCGCGATGCGGGTCCACCATTGCGGGTCCAGAAAGCGGTTCTCGGTGAGGGGATGACGCCACATGCCATGATGGTGGACCGTCGGGCCCTTGGGCAGCATGTAGACGAGATTCATCTGACGCGGCATGAAACGACACCTTTATGCGTAAAAGATGTGGCGGCCCTGCCAACCGCGCGCCGCCACCAGAGAGGGGGCACGCCGCCCGCAAGCGGCGTGACCGGCATGGATCAGCGACCGAGATTATAGCGGAGCTGGATGCCGAACCAGCGCGGCTCTCCGTAGAAATAGACGGTTTCGCCGTTCGTCCCCGAAAGGTCGATGGAATAGACCGAATATTTCTTGTTCCACACATTCCGGCTGAACAGCGCGACGTTCCAGCGGTCGTCGATGTCCGAAAGGCTGAGGCGGACATTGCCCACCGCATAGCCGGGCTGGTGCGTCGATTGACCCGGATAGAGCGTGTAGGAGAAGTCGTCCGTGAAGGTCATGTCATACTGGATCGACGCCTTCAGGCTGTCCGAAACGGGGGCTTCATAGGTTGCGAGCAGATTGCCCGAATAGCCCGGCGCCATCGGCATGTCCGGCGCCACGACGCGGCCGGACTGAAGCACGACATCCTTCACCTTCGTGTTCAGCAGCGAAATGCCGCTTGAGATGGTGAAACCCTTGAACGGCGCAACCGTCAGTTCCGCTTCCGCGCCATAGCTGCGCGCGGGCAGGTTCCGCATGGAGGAGACGTTGTTCAGGAAGTTGAACGCCTGATAGTCCTGATAGTCGTAATAGAAACCGGAAAGGTTCAACCGGACCTTGTTGTTCAGCCAGCTCGACTTGATGCCCGCTTCATAGGCGAGCAGCGTTTCGCCGCCATGACCCAGCAGGTTCGGATTGATCGGCGCGAAGAGGGGGGCGACCCAGTTCGGCCCCTTGATGCCGCGGTTGAAGCTGGCATAGAGCAGGATGTCGTCCGTCGCCTTGTAGTTGATCTGGGCGCGGGCGGCCCAGTCCGACCAGTTCTTGCGGGCCAGCAGGGGATAGGTATCCGGGTTGAAGATGACGTTCGAACCGAAGGTATCCGTCAGGCGATAATCGACGGTCTTCTTGTCGTTCACCCAGCGGATGCCGCCGATAAAGGTCAGCTTCGGCGTGAAGTCATATTCGGCCTGACCGAAAACCGACACGGTGGTCGTGCGGTAAAGGCCGGTGAAGGCGGACACGAACGGATTGGCTTCCGTGCCGTAGACGCGCTTCATGACGACGGTGGTGCCTTCGTCGGATTTCCAGTTCAGATAATAGAAACCCATGGTCCAGCGGAAATTGTCCATATTGCCGGACAGCCGGGTTTCCTGCGAAATCTGGTAATATTTCTGGCGATAGGTATCGTCCAGCACCGGCAGCGGCGTGCCGTCCTCATCGCCATATTTCAGCTTCTTGAGGTGCAGGTAATCGGTGATGGAGGTCAGTTGCACCTCGTCCGTCAGGTCCCATTCGGCGCGTCCCTGAAAGCCGTAGATGGTGCGGTTGAAACGGCCCGCCTGATCGTTGGAGATGGTGAGCGGGTTGCCGTCCGCATCCTTGTAGCCCAGCTTGTCGCAGCCATTGCAGGTGCCCCACGGATTCTCGTCCGGCCCGATCAGGCGGCCCAGCCTGTCGGCGTCGGGATAGCTGGGCTTGCCGAGGCCCCCGCTGAACTTCTCATTGTCGTTCTTCGCATAGCGGCCGATGAAGAGCAGGTTCAGCGTCTCGGTCGGCTGCATCGCGATCTGGCCGCGGAAGGCATAGTTGTTCTGCCCGCCCGCATCGGTGCCCGCATCGTTCTTCATATAGGGCGCGCGATAGTTGTAGACGCCCGACAGGCGGAACTGCACCTGATCGCTGATCGGTCCGCTCACCGCCGCTTCCGCGCTATAATGATCGCGCGTGCCGGCCATCAGGTCGACATAGCCCTCGAATTCCTTGGTCGGGCGCGCGCTGATGAAGTGGACGAGGCCGCCCGTGGCGTTGCGGCCGAACAGCGTGCCCTGCGGTCCGCGCAGCACTTCCACCCGGCCCATGTCGAAGGAGGGAGCGCCCGCAATATTGGTCGCGGCGGCCATATAGGCATCGTCGACATAGAAGGCGATCGGCGGTTCGATATGCGCGTCGAACGCGTTCTGCGAAACGCCGCGCACGTTGAACACGGTGCTGGACGGCGAATAGGCGCGATATTTGAAGCCCGGAACCTGCGCGACCACGTCGGTCATCTGCTTGACGCCGAGCTTGACGAGATTTTCCCCGCCGATGGCCGTGACGGAAATACCGACCGACTGGAGGCTTTCCTCACGGCGCGATGCCGTGACGACGATGTCGCCGACGCCGGAATCGTCGGTGGCGGATTCCTGCGGCGCGGCGGTCTGGGCCTGCACCGGCGAAGCGAGCAGGGCGAACGGAATGGAGCACAGGCAGATTGCGCGATAGGTCGATATTCTGGATTTCATGGTTTTTCCCCTGACTTCCCTGTGTTGTTGTCGTGCTTCCGGAATTCCTGTTTCCAGGGCGCAAGCCGGTGGGGAGCGCGAGTCAGATTATTTCTCTGATCCCGATTCCCCGCCTGTTTTCCTGCATTTCGGTTGCAACGGGTTTTTGCCTTCGGTACTTTTGGGTAACTGAATTGTACCCTATGGTAAAGCATCTTTCCGAAGCGGTGCGATGAAGGGAGTTGCGGGCGGAAAGTTCCGATGGCGGCGGGGCCGCTTTTCCGGCAATTTGCAAGGGCGATGGCTTGAGCTTGGAGGGCAGATGATCAGGGGATCTGAAGAGGGGGGCGGCGTGCTGACCGTCCAGAAAGTGATGGACGACGCGCCCATGGGCGTCCGGCAGGCGGGGATCGTGGCGCTGGTGGTGCTGGCGCTGATCCTGGAAGGGGCGGACATCCAGTTGGCCGCCTTCGCCGCGCCTGCCATCCGCAAGGAATGGGCGCTGGATGCCGCCGCGCTGGGACCGGCTCTGGCCGCCGTGATGGTGGGCATGATCGGCGGCGGGGTGATCGGCGGATTCCTCGGCGACCGTTGGGGGCGCAAGCCGCTGCTGATCGCCGCCATCACCATATTCGGCTTCGCCACCATGGCGATCGCGCTGGCGGGCAATCTGTGGCAATTGGTGGCGCTGCGCTTCGTCGCGGGGCTGGGTTTCGGCGCGGCCTATCCCAATGCGACCGTGCTGGTCGCCGAATGGACGCCGCTCAAATTCCGTCCCAAGGCGGTGTCGATGCTGACCATGGGCCTGCCGGTCGGCGGGCTGATCGGCGCGGCGGTCTCTTCCTACACCATTCCGCATCTCGGCTGGCGCGCGACCTTCGGCGGCGCGGGGCTCATCTCGCTGCTGCTGGTGGCGCTGATGGTCGCGGGCCTTCCGGAATCGCTCATCTTCCTCAGCCGCAGGCCGGAAAAGCATCCCGCGATCCGCCGGACGCTGGGCGCGTTGAGCCAGGGGGCGGTGGCGCAGGACGCCATCGTCATCGACGCTTCGCAGGACAGCGGCGGTCAGGCGCGGAAGGGAGAATCCATCTTCGCGCCCGCCAACCGCCGCGTGACCGCCGGGTTGTGGATCGCCTTCTTCGGAAATCTCACCGTGGCCTATCTGGTCATCAACTGGCTGCCGATGCTGCTGACCATGTTGGACGTGGAGCAGGCGGCGGCGATCCGCGGAGCCTTTTATGCGAACATGGCCGGCATCGCCGGTCTGGTCGCGGTGGCGTGGATCTATGCGCGCATGGGGTCGAAGGCCGGGCTCAACCTGATGATCCTGATCGCGGCGGGCGCGATCGTCCTGACGGGCCTGCTCACCCAGGCTGGAAATATGGGACTGAGCGGTAAAGCCATGGTCGTTCTGGCGGGCGCTTGCGTGGCCTATTGGGGCGTCGCCGGGGTGCAGGCCGGGCTATGGTCGCTGTGTGTCCACGCTTATTCCGCCGAAAGCCGCGCGACGGGGCTGGGCTGGGGCAACAGCGTCGGCCGTCTGGGCGCGGTGACCAGCACGCTGGTTGGCGGCGCATTGCTGGGGATGCAGCCTTCGCCGCTGATCTTCCTGATCTTCATGGCGGGCGCGCTGTTGTTCGCTCTGGCAGGCGTGATGACCGTGGACCGCCACGCGCCGCCGGTCGCGAAGGGCTGACCGTTCGCCCTTAATGGGCGCCGGATCGGGAGAACAGGTTCATGACGAGGACGCCCGCGATGATGAGCGCCATGCCCAGCATCGCGGGGGCATCCAGCTTCTGCCCCTGAAACAGCCATGCGACGGTCGCGATCAGGATGATCCCCACGCCGGACCAGATCGCATAGGCGATGCCCGTGGGAATGTCCCGCAAGGTGAGCGACAGGAAGTAAAAGGCGATCACATAACCCGTTGCCGTAATCAGCGAAGGCACGAGTTTCGTGAAACCCTGCGATTCCTTCATGAAGGAAGTGGCGGTCACTTCCGCCCCTATGGCGATCAGCAGATAGATATACGGCATGGGTGGCATCTATACGAAAAGGTCGGCGCACGTCACCCGCCTTTGGTGGAAATGCTATTTGGCGGCGATAGCCTCGATCTCGACCAGCCAGCCGGGATCGACCAGTCCGGCGACCTGCACGACGGAACGGGCGACGACATGGGGCTGATCCTTCGTGCCGAAGAACTGGCCATAGGCTTCTGAAAAGCCCTTGAAATCCATCTTCCCGCCCAGCTTCGGATCGCCGACGAGGAACACGGTCAGCTTGACGACATCGCCCATCGTCAAACCCTGTTCGGCAAGCTGCGCCTTGATCTGGCGGAAGGCGCTGACCGCCTGATCCCTGGTCGTGCCGTAGCTTCCATCCTTGCCGGGCAGGGGCACGGTTCCGCTCAGGATCGTGATCTGCGATTCAGGCGGCAGGGTGACGCCTGCAAGGATTGGCCAGCCGGGCGCTTCATGGCGCACCGGCGCGGCCGAAGCGATGGACGGCGCGGCAAGGAGAGCAGCGACGAAAAGCGAAGCATATTTCATGAGGAGGACTCCAAAAATAGGGGGTCAGGCGGGCTGGCCGATTAGCCGGTTGACAGCGCGTCTGGCGGAAAGGACGGCGCCTTCCTGCCATTCGCCCGAATAGGCCGACAGATAGGAACCGATGAAGGAAAAGGGACCGTCGCCCGCGTTCAGCGTGGCGGCATGGGCGACGTCATTGCCATGCAGCGCCCAGCCGACCCACGGCCCTTCGCTGAATGGAATGCGTTTCCAGTCGATGACGACGGGGTTTTCCAGTTCCTTGCCATGGCCGGGATGGAGCCGGTCGACGACGCCGCGCGCGATTTCGATCTGCTGCGCGCGGCTATGCTTGCCGAAGCGTTCGGCCAGATCGTCCCAGGCATAGGCGCCCATCAGCACTTGCCGTTCCTTGTGGAAAGTGCCGCTGGGATACCAGACGACGCCGGTGTCGCCGTCTACATAGCTGTTGCCGCCGTAGATATGCTCCTTCTCCCAGAAGGGGGCGCTTTCGAACGCGACCTTGATCGCGTCGGACGTAGTGGTGGCGGCGATGGCCTTTTTGACCGCCGGGCTGAAATCATTGGGAATCTTCGCGAGGATGGGAACGGGCGCGTTGACGATCGCATGGTCGGCCAGCACCGTTTCCTCCCGTCCGGTAATGCGGTCGCGATAGAGGATGGCGACGCCCTTGCCCTTGCGGCGGATTTGCCGGACTTCCGCATTCAGGCGCACCGGATTGCGCAGCGCTTTCGCGATGGCCTTGGGGATCAGGTCCATACCGCCGGTCGGATGCAGCATGGTGGGCTGCATCTCGAATTCTTCTTCATAGATGACGGTCGCCAGTTGCGTGTTGGTGATGATGTCGTCCAGCGTGAGGGGAGGGATCGCGACCGCCTTTTCCGCCGCCGTGGCGCCGGGAAGCCGCGACAGGCCGGAATGTTTCGATCCGCGATAGCGGCCGTCGGCGGCAAGATCGCCATAGAGCTTCAGGAAGTCGGTGAGCTTTCCGCGCATGGCGACGGGAATTTCCTGATCCAGCGTTCCGCTGCGCACGGCCTTGTCCAGCAGTTCGCACATATGGCCGCGCAGGTCGTTCACCGCCTGACGCAGCCGGATGCGCCCTTCGCCGCCATTGTGGAGCAGATAATTGCCCCGGCTTTCATGGACATAGATTTCCAGCGGCACGTTCAGTTCGCGGCAGATGCCCAGCATATTCTCATGATGGCTGGGGATGCGGCCCGCGCCCGCATTGATATAGTTGCCCGGCGCAAGGCGGGCGACCTGATCCTCTTCGCCGATATGGGACACCCGGTCGCCGTCCCTCACGGTCCACACGATCCCGCCGACGCGGTCCCGCGCTTCGAGGATCGTGGCCTCGATGCCCTGCTTCTGCAATTCATAGGCGGCGATCAGCCCCCCTATGCCCGCGCCGATGATGACGACGCTGCGGGGCTTTTCCACGGGAGCCGCGTCCGCCGCCGAAGACATGAGCGCCGCCGCCGTGCCCGCGCCCAGAGCAGACAGAAAGCGCCTGCGGTCCAAAGTCCATTGATCCATATTATCCCCTTCCTTTCGACGATGGCGCTGCCTGCAAAACGAGTATGGCTCGGGTTGCTTTCGGCCAATTGCGGACATTTGCTTTCCCTTCTCCCCTTGGGGAGAAGGATACGAAGCCTTGCCTCACGAAGTGAGGTTAGGCGCAGTTGGATGAGGGGGTGGGGGCGAAGTGGCCACGCCATTGTGACGGCGCATCCCCCTCACCCAGCTACGACTAAGGCAGCATGC